>JAEUJI010000029.1 GCA_016794805.1 Gemmatimonadota bacterium | reverse complement strand
AATCAGCCATGGCCAGGCCGTACACCCTTCATCCGCCGGTTGACCTGACCCGGGACCACGTCCTCGGGCCGGCCGACGCCGAGATGACGCTGGTCGAGTACGGCAGCTACGCCTGCCCCAACTGTCACGCGGTGCATGCGGTGGTCGAGGGGCTCCGGGTGCGGTTCGGCGACCGGATGCGCTACGTGTTCCGGCACCTGCCGGTACCCGGCAGCGACACGGCAGCTCGCGCCGCGGAGGTGGCGGAGTACGCGGACCTGACCACCGGTCAGTTCTGGGAGGTGCACGAGGCCCTGATGGAGCGGGGGCCGGCATTTGCCGAAGGGGAGCTCGAGCGGCTTGCGCGGGACTTTGCCATCCCGTCAGGCGATGCAGACGATGCCGCCCGGGCCGCGGCCCGGGCGCGGGTCCTCGAGGACGCCGAGAGCGGGCGGCGGAGCGGGGCGCGGGTGACCCCGACCTTCTTCATCAACGGCCGCCGCTATGCCGGCACCTGGGATGAGAGCTCGCTGGCGGACGCGATG
Source organism: Gemmatimonadota bacterium (assembly GCA_016794805.1). Lineage (GTDB taxonomy): Bacteria > Gemmatimonadota > Gemmatimonadetes > Gemmatimonadales > GWC2-71-9 > JADJOM01. Next base: position 8,976 of record JAEUJI010000029.1, on the reverse strand, counting down.
CTCGGGTCGCTGGGGCACCGGATCCAGTCCGCCGCATTCCAATTCGTGCGCTGGGGACCCAGCTCGGGACTGCTGCTGGGCCTGGCGACGGTGCTGGCACTGGTGCTCAGCAACCTGCCGGTGGGGCCCGCGTTCCTGTCCTGGTGGGAGACCTCGGTGGGGGTGCACTGGGGCGGCTCCCCGTTCACGCTCACGCTGCTGGACTGGGTCAACCACGGCCTGCTGACGATCTTCTTCATCGTGGTCGGGCTGGAGATCAAGCGGGAGTTCACGGTCGGGCACCTCTCCACCTTCCGGTCGGGGGCCCTGCCGGTGCTCGCCTCGCTGGGCGGCATCATCCTGCCGGCGCTGATCTATGCCGGCATCGCCCCGGACGCGCTGCGGCACGGCTGGGGCATCCCGATCGGGACCGACACCGCCTTTGCGGTGGCGCTGATTGTCCTGCTGGGCGACCGGGTCCCGATCGAGCTGCGAGTCTTCCTGACCGCGGCCGTCATCATCGATGATATCGTGGCGATCGTGGTCATTGCCATGTTCTACAGCGGGGCGATCGCCACGGAGTACCTGTGGGCCGGCGGCGCCGTGACCGCGCTGCTGTTCCTGCTCAACCGGGCGGGGGTGTACCGCGCCCTGCCGTACGCGGTATGCGGGGTGGTGCTCTGGTTCTTCCTGCATGAGGCGGGGCTGCACGCCACTCTGGCCGGGGTGATCCTCGCGGTCCTGATCCCTACCCGCCCGCCGGCGAACCTGAACGCCCTGCTGGCGCAGGCGTCGACCGTGATTCACCTCGAGGACCGGCACGCCGGGGAGGCGATGCATCCCGGCCCGTCGGAGCCGGCACGACGGGCGCTGGACGCGATCCATGCCCGGCTCGCATCCCCCGCCGACAAGCTGCTCAGGTCCACCGAACCCTGGTCGAGCTACCTGGTGCTGCCGCTCTTTGCGCTGGCGAACGCCGGCGTCGCCTGGTCATCCGAGGCGGTGCGCGGCAGCGGCCAGCTGATCTGGGCGATCACGGTGGCGCTGGTCGTGGGCAAGTCCGTCGGGATCGTGACCGCGGCGTGGCTCGCGGTGAAGAGCGGCATCGCGGTCAAGCCCGAGGCCTATTCGTGGCGGCAGCTGGCGGGGGCCGGGGCGCTGGGCGGCATCGGCTTCACCATGTCGCTGTTCATCGCGGGGCAGGCGTTCCCCAACCCTGCCGACTATGCGGCGGCCAAGATCGCGATCTTCCTGGCGTCGCTGATCGCCGCGACGCTGGGGACCATGATCCTCTATCCGCGGCGCGAGGAGGAAGCCGGCCCGGAGTCCGCCCTTGTCCCCCTCCTCAACGCCTTCCAACTCGATGGTCGGCCAGCGCGTGGATCCGCGCCCGCAGGAGCGGCACGACCTCCAGCTCAAACCAGGGATGACGCTTGAGCCACGGCTGATTGCGTGGCGACGGATGGGGGAGCGGAAGGAACTGGGGGGCGTACTCCTGCCACGCCTCAACCGTCGCAGCCAGCGACTCCTTCCGGCGCGGGCCCAGAAAATGGCGCTGCGCATACTGACCCACGAGCAAGGTCAGCTCGATCCGGGGTAGACGGGCCAGCAGCCGGTCGAGCCACAGCGTGGCGCATTCGCGGCGGGGCGGCAAGTCGCCACTCGGGCCACGCCCAGGATAACAGAATCCCATGGGGATGATCGCAATGCGCGCAGCATCATAGAAAGCGTCGCGCCCGACCCCCATCCACTCCCGCAGCCGCTCTCCACTCGGGTCATCCCAGGGAACGCCCGTGGTATGCACCCGGAGCCCCGGGGCCTGCCCCACGACCAGGATACGAGCCGATTCACCGGCCTGGAGTACCGGACGCGGACCCAGCGGCAGCTGCGCCGCGCACGCCGTGCAGCCGCGAATCTCGCTCAGCAGCGCATCCACGCCGGAAGGCGCGTCCACCGGGAGGCGTCGGCGCTTGCTCAAGAGATGCATCAGGACGCTCGCAGAGGTACCAAGGTCGGTCCGCTCAGTCGATCAGCCCCCGGCGCTGCGCGTGAATCACCGCCTCGAGCCGGCTGTGAGTGCGCAGCTTCCGGTTGATGCGGTGCAGGTGGTTGCGCAGGGTCTGAGGCGAGATGTCGAGCTTGCGGGCGATGGCGGTGGCATTGCTGCCGGCCGCGAAGAGCTTGAGAATGCGGCGCTCATGCGCTGACAGCGCCTCCACCGGCGCGTGGTTGACCTCATCGGTGAGCGCGACGACCTGCCGGGCGGCATCCACCAGGCGCCCCAGCAGCTCCTCATGCCGGCGCCGCTGATCGATGTCCCGCACCAGCCGCACGAAGAGCCGCCGACCCGTTCGGGGGTTGTCATAGACAATCGTCGACACGTTTACCCAGATCTGCTTCCCCGCCTTGGTGCGCACCTGCAGGTCGAAATGCGGGATCGCGTCCGCATTCGCTTTCCACCGCCGGGTCGCGGCGTCGGCGCCGCCGGCCAGCGCCTGGGTGTCCAGGACATCGCGTGCCTTCAGGATCTCCTGGACGTTGCGGCCCAGAACCTCAGCAGCCGAGTAGCCGAACAACCGCTCCGCGGCCCCGTTCCAGGAGCAGATCTCGCCCGCCGCCGTGACGCTGTACCCGGCATCGGCAGTCCGCTCCAGCAGCTTGAAAAGCTGGGGTTCGAGCATCGGCTCCCCTCTCGCCCGACTCGGGCGGATAGCCTCCGGGTGTGCCCCGCGAGCGAACCGGCAGGGGACTGGTGCACCTCTGCGCGGTACAAATGGCCCATTGCCGCGCGATCGGCGGCGGGGCCATCATGCCGCCACGACGGAACTGCTCGCCGGGCAACCCCCGGTGGATGATAACCGGACTCACCAATGAGTGGGCGAGGCCTGACAGTTCTCCGATGTTCGCAGCCAACGGAGGTTCTATGAATCGCATCACTCTCGGAGCGCTGGGTGCCCTGCTGGGCCTCGGCCTCCTGGTCATGGCTCCTGACGCCGCCGTGGCGCAGCGCAAGGCGCCGCCAGGCGGCGCGTACAAGCAGGTCAGCACCCTCGTCCCCCTGCCGGACTTCCTGCCGGGCATGGGCGCGCTGTATGTCGATCCCGCTACGCTGCCCGCCGGTCCGTTCCTGGCCTATGACCGTCAAGGGAAGCTGGTGAGCTCGATCTACATGATCCCGCTGAGCGACATGAACGCTCAGAAGGCCTTTCCCGGGCTGAAGGCCGCGAAGGAGCGGGTCGACCACGTGGACATCGTCTTCAACGCGGGGCATCCCGGTGTGGCGGTGCCGCACTACCACATCGTGGTGTGGTACATCTCGGCTGAGGCCGCGGCCAAGCTCGCGACATGATCATCGCGTCGCGTCGGGAGTTCCTCCGTGCCGGCGGGTTCGCGCTCGCCGGCCTGGGACTCGCACCGGACCGCGTCAGGGCCGCCGCCGCACGCTTCCGAGCCCGGCCCGATTCCCCGGCACCGCTCGAGGTCATTGCCATGCGGAGCGATGTGGCCGGCTCCCGAGTCTGGTTTGATCCCCTCGGGCTCTACGTGGAGCCGGGCACGACGGTGCGCTGGATCGTGCGCGACAACGTGCACACCACGACCGCCTACCACCCGGGCAACGACCAGCATTCGCTCCGCATCCCCGAAGGGGCCACACCGTGGGATTCGGGGTATCTGGTCAACCCCGGAGATCACTTCGAGGTGACGCTGACGGTGCCCGGTGTCTATGACTACTACTGCCTGCCACACGAGGCCGCGGGGATGGTCGGACGGATCGTCGTGGGAGAGGCAGGTGGTCCGGGGAACCAGGACTTCGACTACTGGGTCGGCAGGCCGGGCACCGAAGCCTGGCGTCCCGTCCCCGACGCGGCCCGCCGGGCCTTTCCGGGCGTGGAGCGCATTCAGAACGAGCGCCGGGTGCATGCGCAGGAAGTGGTACCGTGATGTCTCTCCTCGGGAGTCCTTGCCGGCCCGCCAGGCCGCGTTGGGCCACCGCCGCGCGAGGAGCGCTGGCGGTCGTGGGAGGCGTGCTGTCCCTGGTGCTCGCTCCGCCGGCGGAGGCCCAGCAGCAGATCGACCCCGCCTGGCTGACCTTCGACGCAACCGCCAGGACAGTGCGCTTTCAGTTGATTGCCGGGCTCACCGGATTCAACGGCGCGCTGAATTTCAATGGATATCGCGACGGTGAGCTTACGCTGGTGGTGCCGGCCGGCTGGAAGGCGGACATTGCCTTCCGCAACCACGACGGGATGCTCTCGCACAGCGCCGAAGTCATCCCTCCCCAGACGCCGGTGCCGGCGCAACCGGTCGATCCCGCCATTCCGCGTGCGGTCACCGTCAAGTTGGCATCGGGCCTTCCTCCAGAGGGGACCGACGTCATGCGGTTCACCGCCCAACCCCCGGGGGAGTACCTGATCTTCTGTGGCGTGCCGGGGCACGGGCTCGGCGGGATGTGGATCCGGCTCCGGGTCAGCGCCACCGCCACCGTGCCGGAACTGCTGCACACGCCGGCGCCGGGTTCACCGTGAAATCGACAGGGCCGGCTCCGCACAGCGCCGGGTCGCGAACGGAGGCAGCGGCATGATCCGATTGAAGCGCGCCTACGAACCCGCCGTGGCGAGCGACGGGCGACGGGTGCTGGTTGAGCGGTTGTGGCCGCGCGGGGTGACCAAAGAGCGGCTCCGCCTGGACGCGTGGGCCAAGGACGTGGCGCCAAGCCCCGCGTTACGACGCTGGTTCGGGCACGATCCTCGACGATGGACGGAGTTCCGGCGCCGCTACTTCGCGGAACTGCGTGCGAAGGCCTCGGCCTGGAAGCCGCTTCTCGCCGCAGCCCGCCGCGGGAGAGTTACCTTCATCTACGCAGCACGCGACCTGGAGCACAACGGCGCCCTGGCCCTCAAGGCGTTTCTCGAGGCAAGAACATGAGTGATGCACGGGCGGAACTGACCGGCCCCGACCTCACCCGAGGCATTCCCATCTCGGGCATCCCCGATGGCGGGATGGTCGCAGGCCATGCGGACGGGAAGGCCGTGCTGCTCGCGCGGCGCGGCGACGAAGTCTTCGCCATCGGCGCCCATTGCACCCACTACAGCGGGCCGCTGGCCGACGGCATCCTCGTCGGAGAAACGGTACGCTGTCCCTGGCACCACGCCTGCTTCAGCCTGCGCACCGGCGAGGCACTCGCCGCACCGGCCCTGAGCCCTGTGGCCTGCTGGCAGGTGGAGCAGCGCGACGGGACCTGCTACGTGACCAGGGAGATTGCCCCGGCGAAAGCGGCTCCTGCGCGAAGGGCGCGGCGTGGCGACACGCGTGCCCCCGGCTCCGTGGTGATCGTGGGCGCTGGCGCCGCCGGAAACGCCGCCACGGAGATGTTGCGTCGCGAAGGCTACAGCGGACCGCTCACGCTGATCGGCGCCGACGATGCGGTGCCCTATGACCGGCCCAACCTCTCCAAGGACTATCTGGCGGGCACCGCCGCGGAGGAGTGGATTCCGCTGCGGTCGGCCCAATTCTACAAGGAGCACGACGTCCAGCTCCTGACTGGACGACGGGTGTCCTCGGTGGAGATCACCGGCCGGCGAGTCGTGCTCGACGACGGCACCTCCCACGGCTTCGAGGCCCTGCTCCTCGCCACGGGCGCCGAGCCAGTCCGGTTGCCCGCCGCGGCAGACCCCGGCCAGCGGGTGCACTACCTGCGGACCCTTGCCGATTCCCGGGCCATCATCGCTGCGGCAACCGAAGCCCGCCGAGTGGTCGTGATCGGGGCGAGCTTCATCGGCCTCGAGGTGGCTGCCTCCCTCCGCGCGCGGGGACTCGAGGTGCACGTCGTGACGCCCGACGGACGCCCGCTGGAACGGGTGCTGGGGCGCGAGTGCGGCGACTTCGTGCGCGGCATCCACGAAGCCCATGGCGTCACATTCCACTTCCAGCGCACCGCGAGCCAAATCGATGCGGCGGCGGTCACCCTGGACAGTGGCGAGCGTATCCCCGCGGACCTGGTCGTCGCCGGCATCGGGGTGCGCCCCGCCGTCTCGCTCGCAGCACAAGCCGGCCTCGCCGAGGCGAAGGGCATCATGGTCGACCAGTACCTTCAGACCAGCGCTCCCGGCATCTACGCTGCCGGGGACGTCGCCCGGTATCCCGATGCGCGCTGGGGTGGCCCGATCCGGGTGGAGCACTGGGTGGCCGCCGAGCGTCAGGGACAGGCCGCCGCCCGCAACATGCTCGGCAAACGCGAGCCATTCACCGCGGTACCGTTCTTCTGGAGTCAGCACTACGACGTTGCCATTTCCTACGTCGGCCACGCCGAGCGCTGGGACGAGGTAGTGGTCTCCGGCAGTCTCGAGCGGCGGGATTGCGCCATCGGGTACCGCTCGGATGGTCGCACCATCGCGGTCGCGACGATCGGTCGCGACCACACCAGCCTCACAGCCGAGGTGCTCATGGAGCGCGGCGACTGGGCGGCGCTCGCGGCGCTGACGGAAGCCGGCTGAGCGGGTCAAAATGACCCACTATCGGCGCGTTTCCGGACCTTCCATATCTCCGATGAGGGGGCTAACTTGCGGCCGCATGAAGTCACCGAACGAACGGAGTGAGAGTGAAGTCCTTGCGCCACTGCACCAAGGTGTCCGACGCACGCTATTCGCGGGCGTGCGGTGTATCGGCCGAAAGCCGGTCATCGCGCGTCCCGTGCTTGGATGCGAGCGTCACAGGACCGGTGATACCATGAGGGATTCGGGCTAATCGACAGTCCGACCCCCTGAGGGTCTTGCCGCCCCGTCGCGCTCGATGCGCGACGGGGCGGTGTCTTTTTCTCCACTACCTGGGAGATGATCATGCAGGCACAATCAACGGGAGTCTCGACCTATCGGCTGGTTGATCGGGGCCAGGAGATCGGCTACATCGACGGCCGTCGGGTAGGCTTCAGCGGGTTCGCAAGTGCCGGAGATGCGGGCCATGCGGCGTGGGCGGCAACTCAGGAACTCCGTCTGCGCCGGCGGGGCCCGTCGGGGCGCAGGGCACCGACCTATGAAGCCAAGCCGCTGCTGATCGAGCGCGGGCCCGAGGACTACCTCCTGGCCGACTGTGACATCGTCGCCAGCATCGTCCGGACTCCCGGTGAAGCGCACCTCGGTTCAGCCGACAGCTGGGGCTTCGAGATTGAGAGCCCGGTGGAGGACGGCCCCGAGATCTTCATCATTGCCCAGGCCCGGATCATGTGGCGCGGGATCCGCGCCCGGGGAGCCCATCGACTGATGGACCAGTTTGCCACACCCGCCACGGCCTGACAGGGAGGCCCGCATGGCTGCCTCGGCCCCGTGGGTGCAGAGGACCGAGTCCGTCCCCGCATTGCTGCAGGGCGTTCGGCACGCGCGCCGCGGTGACCCTGGCCCGTTCTTACCGCACAGCAGAACGATTCACCCGGTATCGGTGACTGCGGTACGCGTTGCGCCTCCGGCACGTCCTCGGTGAAGCCGGGTGGTGCATGGTCTTCCCTGAGTGGCACGGGCAGAGTCCTGGTACGGGGGAGTAGAACGGGGAGAACGGCAAAGGGCACGCAGCGTGATATCCCGCTCCGTGCCCTTTGTCCTGCCGTCCTGCCTTACTACCGTACCGCCCTTCATGCCGCCGGCCGAGTGCGCGCGGCGTCATCCTCCTTCTTTGCCCCCCGGACCGGCAGGGCGATGGTGCCGCGCCAGGCGGCGAGCAGATCCGGGCTGGCGGCGTAGCGGATGCGGTAGAGGCCGTTCAGGTGCCGCACCCCCTGCATGAGCTGCCGCGCGACCTCGGCGAGCTGTTCCCGGAGCGCGGCGCGTTCCTGCTGCGCCGCGGCGCGCTGGGCGACGAACTTCTCGAACGCCTCGAGCTGGGCCAGGAGCTCCTCGGGCATCGTGTCCGGCATGCCGTAGGTGAGCAGCAGCTCCCGGTTGGCGTTCACCACCTCGAGCACGCCCCGCACCCGGCTGGCGAACCCGCGCATCCCGCCGTGGGTGCCCGGCATCCGGAACTGCACCGGGGTGTCGGGCCGCCGGAGGGCGGCGTACCCGGCGATCCCCTGGAGGGCGCCGAGGGTGGTGTTGATCGCGGCCTCGGTCCGGCGCCGGCCGTGGAGCGCCGCCTGCCGGTTCTGGTCCGCGACCTGGTACTCTCCTGCCAGGGTGTTCCCCTGTCCGCTCAGCCCGCCGAGGTTGTTGCCGGCGGCGGTGATGATCGGGTTGGCGTCGGGGTGTTCGGCGGCGAAGGTCGCCGCGCGCAGCCCGACATCCAGCTGGTCCTTCAGTGACTTCTGCATACAACCCACCTTTCAATAGTACTCCCTAGAGGTTGACCTGCGTTCCGTCACTCGTTGGGAAGTGGCGGTCCTTCGCCCTTGGTGTCCAACACACCGCCGGCCCTGCGAACCAATGCATCCATCATGCCGAGACAGGCTCCGTGCGCGTGCTGGTTCGCGGTGCTGCGCTGCGAACGGCCGCTGCTGGCATGCGACCGGGACACGCGCGAGTTAGGGAGGCTTGCACAGGGGGGATTGGGCGATTGGCTGGTAGGCCCGGCCTCCGTGCCGGGCCTACGTGGTATCGCGAAAAGGTTGGAATCGAAACGCAGATTCAACCACGAAGTGCACGAAGAGCACGAAGGGATCGGCAGTTCCTTCGTGCCCTTCGTGTCCTTTGTGGTTGATCTATTGGTGCGCCCCACACGAAGCCCGAACAGTTCAACCGCAAAGACACCAAGGCGCCAAGGGGCTCGATGTACTCGCTTTCAATCCGTGGTTGGCATCTGCGGCATCTGCGTCGGGCGCTGATTCGCCGACCGTTGCCGCACATTCACGGAGCCCGGGGACGGCTTCATCGAGCCTGGGCGCTCATTGTCGGAGGTCGGGGGCTCCGGCGGCGAGCTCCGGCGCTCCGGTGCGGAGGTCGGGCGCTCCGACAGCGAGGTTGGCAGCTCCGGCGGGGAGGTCGGTGGCTCTAGCAGCGAGGTTGGCAGCTCCGGCGG
>JAEUJI010000019.1 GCA_016794805.1 Gemmatimonadota bacterium | reverse complement strand
TCCGGACGGAGCGAGACCACGATCCGGCCGCCGGACGGCGAGTGCTGGATTGCGTTCTCCACCAGGTTCTGGATGAGCTGCAGCATCCGCGTGGTATCCATCAGGACCGGGGGCCCGGCGGCCGGGCCTTCCCGTGACAGTGCGACGCCCCGCTGTCCGGCGAGCGGCTGACAGTGGGCCAGCGCCTGGGCGACCACCCGCCCGAGGTCTCCCCGGGTCTGCTCGGTGCGCATCGGCTTGCCGTACTCCAGCAGGTCCCGCATCAGCCGGCTCAGCCGTTCCACCTGCTCCTCCAGGACGGTGAGGTACGGCAGATACTCGGCCCGTTCCCCGAACCGGGCCCGGAAGGCATCGAGCGTCGAGGAGATGCCGAAGAGCGGGTTGCGGACCTCATGGGCCACACCCACCGCCACGGTCCCCAGCCGCTGGCTGCTCGCCTCCGCCTCCGCCCGGGCCCACTCCAGGCGGATCTGCTCCGTCACGTCGTGGATGATCTCGTACAGCAGGGTGCGGCCGTCGAGCTGAAAGGGGCCGGCGTAGATCTCGACCAGGCGGGTTTCCCCTGAGGCCAGCCGGTGCGGAAACCCGCGATAGTGCCCGCCCATGACCGTGGCGAGCTGCAGCGCCTGCGCGATCTCGTCCTCCGGCAGCAGGTTGATCTGGTGGATCGGCATCCCCCGCAGGGTATCCCGGGGATAGCCGTAGAACGCCGCCGCCGCCGGGTTGGCGTCGACGATGACGCCCTGCCCGGGATCGAGCAGCAGCTGCACCGCCCCCACCTGCTCGAACAGCTCGCGGTAATGGGCGTCGGTGGTGGCAAGGGGCGGGGTCACGAGCATGGGCATCGGGCCACAATGCCCTAAGGTGCAGGCCCCCGGTGCGGGGGGGAAGGGGAGTGCGCGGGGAACGGGGACCAGGCGGCGGCTCCGCGCGCGGAGCCGCCGCCCGTCCCCCTTCACCGCCGGCCGGCGGCTACCGCGCCGCCCAGCCGATCTCGCCGCCGATGTAGTAGTTCCGCCCCGGCGCCGGCTCGAACACCCGGCCGACGGCGCCGTTGATCGTGAGGGCGCTCACGTAGTTCCGGTCGCCCAGGTTGTTGATGCCAAGGAACGGCCGGATCCAGGCCCCCCCGGTGGTGCCTTCCCAGCTGAGCCGCAGGTTGGTGACACCGCTTCCGATGCCGGGGATATCGCCGGTGTCCTGCTTGGCCCCCCAGCCGGAGACGTAGATGGTGTTCCGGTCGTCGGCGAAGACCGCGGAGGACATCGTGTGGTCGACGTCCAGGGCGAAGCCGCGCACGGGGCCGGCCCGGAGGCCGAGCCGGATGAATGCCTTGGGCACGCCGGGCAGGCGCTTGCCATCGAGGGTGTCCACCGTGGCGCCGCTCACGATCCGGTACCTGTCATACCTGTAGTTGGCATAGGTCCAGTTGCCGAAGAGGCGCAGCGGCTCGGCCACTCGCGCGCTGATCCCGAGCTCGATGCCGTCGTTGTGGAGCCGGCCGGCGTTGGTGAAGTACCCGCGTCCGCTGACCTCGCTGAACTGGACGATCGCGTCCTTCACCCGCCCGATGAACCCGGCGACCGAATAGCTCACCGGGCCGGCGATGCCGCGGACCCCGAGCTCGTAGTTCACCGAGCGGGAGGGCTCGATCCGGGTGTTGAACCCGCTGGTGGAGTTGGGCTGGTTGGCGAGTTCCGTCGTGGTGGGGGTCTCGAAGCTGGTGGAGACGGTCGCGTAGGGGCTGAACTGCTCGTACCGCAGCCAGGTGGCGCCGACGTTGCCGGACGCCGCCGACATCGTGCGGTCGCCGGTGCCGTCCACCCCGTCGAGCAGGTGCTTGTCGGCGACATCGAACCGCACCGCGTCGTAGCGGAGGCCGCCGCTCAGCGCGACGTCGCTCGAGGGAGACCAGTGCAGCTGCAGGAACGGGCCGACCTCGGTCACCTTCTCCAGCTGGCTCTGGATCAGGGTGTCGGGGAGGCCGTCCACCGAGCGCCACCCGCGGCGGTCATCCCGCATGGTCTGCAGGTCGAGTCCCGCCACGACCCGCAGCGCGCGCTCCGACGCTCCCAGTCGCTGGTCGCCGGCCAGCCGCACCCCGCCGGCCGAGCGCCCGATTTCGTTGTAGATGCCGACGTTGGGGCCCGGCCCCTGGGGTGGCGGGGACCCGAGGGCGTTCTTGAGGTCGCGCCGCACCCCGAACAGCGCCACGCTGAACTCGCCCCGCGAGGTGAAATGCCGGGCGGTCAGCGCCAGCTGCCCCTGCCACAGGTCCTTGTCCGCCTTGCGCCGGATGCTGTTGGCCGAGGCGGAGTCGGGGTTGGCCAGGAATTCGGCGGCGGTGAGGGCCCCGGGGTTCCGGGCCACGGGGGCGTCGGTGTAGCCGAAGCGGAGCCCGATCGTGGTGCTGCCACCGAGCAGGTAGTCCCCGCCGAGGTTGAGCTGGGTGAACTCGCTCCGGCTCCACTGCCGGCTGCCATCGGCGGTGGTGCGGGAGAGCGACAGGGTGCCGCTGGCGGGGCCGCGGCGCGCGGTGGTGCGGCTCTGGATCCGGAACAGGCCGAAGGAGCCGCCCTGGGCGCGGATTGACTGCGCGAACGGGCCCGGCCCGGCCGGCTCCGATGTGAGGGACACCACGCCGCCGGATGCGTTGCCATACAGCGAGGAGGACGCGCCGCGCAGCACCTCCACCCGGCCGAGATTGGCGTAGTCCACGTTGGTGAGCTGGCTCTGTCCATCGGGGAGGGTCTGCGGGATGCCGTCGAGCATGACCTTGATGCCGCGGAGCCCGAAGTTGCTCCGGGTGCCGAAGCCGCGGATCACCAGCCGCTGGTCCAGATTGAAGTTGTAGCGATTGGCGACGTAGACGCCCGGGAGATTGTTGAGGGACTCATCCAGTCCGAGGGTGGACTGGGCGCCCTTGACGTCCCGCTGATCCACCACGCTCACGGCGGCCGGGACCCGGCTGACACGCTCCGGCGCCCGGGTGACGGTGACGGTCAATTCGGGGAGCACGCGCGCGGAATCCCGTGCGGTCGTATCGCGTTGGACCGGCACCTGGGCCGCGAGGGGCAGGGCAAGGAGAATCGCTAAGCTGGCAGACGAGGCAACCCGCATCGGGGCTCCAGGCTGGGGGAAATGGCGCAGATCAGGCCGTACGCGCGCGCGGAGGGCAGGGAACGTGCCGCGAGGCCGGCGAGGGACAGTGCAGGGGAAGGGTGCGACGGGGCCGGATCGGTCGCGACCGATCTGGGGCAAATCCACCAAGGCTGGGGGATATGACCCACCCGCGCTTGCCTTGAATCGCCCTCTGGCGGGGTCTACATTTCGGCACCTTATGACGCCGCAAGAGTATTTCGCGCCGGACTTTACGGCCCCCACGCTGGCGCAGGCGCCGGAGGCCCGCTTCCAGCCGGTCCCGAGCGATGGTGTCCTGCCCGAAGGCTTCTTCTCGACCTCCAACCTGCCCACCTATCTGCGCGTCGGCGCGACCTGGCGGCTGCCGACCCGCCCCAGGATGGACTGCGCCATTGTCCGTCGGGGGGACGACCTCGAGGTGATCGAGCCCCGCCGGCTCCGGGCCGGGGAACTGGTGGCGATGGGCCTGGCCGAAGACGGCTCCGACGGCATCTATGTTCACAGCGCCGGGTTCCTGGGCGGGGCGCACAGCGCCAACGAGTTCCGCTTCATGTCCACCGAGGTGAGCCGGGAACGCCCGGTCAACTACGAGGAGCTCGCGGCGCGGATCATCGAGGAGAAGCGGCGGGGCGGGTTCCTGATCTGGGTGGCGGGGCCGGCGCTGGTCCACGCCCGCGCCCGGCACGACTTCGAGTGGTTCATCCAGCAGGGCTACGTGCAGGCGATGCTCGCGGGAAACGCCGTCGCGGTCCACGACATCGAAGCCGCCACCTTCGGCACCACCCTCGGCATGAGCAATACGGGGAAGCCGACCGATGGCGGGCACGGGCTGCACATGCGCGCGATCAACCGGGTGCGGGCGGTCGGCTCCATCGAAGGGGCGGTGCGGGAGGGAGTGATCCGCAGCGGGATCATGCACGCCCTGGTCACCACCGGCGTCCCCTTCGTGCTGGCGGGGTCCATCCGGGACGACGGGCCGCTGCCGGGGATCTGCACCGACGCGCTCGCGGCCCAGGATGCCATGCGGGAGCACACCGTGAAGGCCACCGGCGCCATCCTGATCGCCAGCGCGCTCCACGCCATCGCGGTGGGCAACATGCTGCCGGCGTATCATACCCACTACGCCGGCGTGCCGACCCCGCTCATGACCATCTGCGTGGATCAGACCGAGTTCGTGGTGAACAAGCTCAAGGACCGCGGCACGCACCAGGCCTACGGCGTGGTCACCAACGCCCAGGACTTCATGCACGTCCTGCGGTTCTATATCGAGAAAGGCAGCCAGCCATGATCCTCAACCAGCCCGGCTCCGGGTGGGCCCGGCTCGCCAGCTACGTGGCCGCCGAGATTCCCGTGCCCCAGGTGGACGGCGTGTGGCAGTTCCGGACCATCCGCCGCGAGGGCCGCGAGTGGGGCACCGCGCTCATTGCCCGCCTCGACGGACCCGCCGACGAGCGGCGCCGGATCTACACCGCCCGCTTCATGCACACCCTCAAGGGGAAGGAGCGCGGCAAGTTCGAGGCGTTCCTCGAGGAGGTGGGCAGCGGGCCGGTCGAGACCCTGGGGGACCTGCTCGCCGGGGTTCGCAAGCGGCTCGAGGACGAGGATCCGCGGCCGGTGCCGGTGGCGGAATGGTTCCCGGTGAGCGATGGCGCGCCTCACCTCGGCTGAGGGCGAGGTCCTCCTCGACGAGTTCCGCCGCTACCTGCGGGACCATGGGCAGCCGGTGACCCGGCCGCGGGACCGGGTCGCCCGGGTGGTGCTCCGCTCGGACGAGCACCTCTCCGTCGAGCAGATCCACCAGCAGCTGGTGCAGCAGGGTGAGGCGGTCGGGCTGGCCACGATCTACCGCACCCTGGAACTGCTGGAGAAAAGCGGCCTGGTCCGGGCCCACGACTTCGGCCAGGGATTCCGCCGCTTCGAACCCAACCCGGGGCAGGGGAGTCACTACCACCTGATCTGCCTCCGCTGCGGCCGGGTCGAGGAATTCCAGCACGAGCGGCTGGAGCGGATGCTCCCGATCATCGCCGACGAGCACGGCTACGAGGCCGAACGGCACCGCCTCGAGCTGTACGGGACCTGCCGCGACTGCCGGCGGAGGGCGTTTGGCTGAGTTCTCCTACCTGGTGGCGTTCACAGCGGG
>JAEUJI010000367.1 GCA_016794805.1 Gemmatimonadota bacterium | reverse complement strand
CGTTATACGGGCTGCGCCGACATCGGGAGCCGCATGCGGTACATGCTTCGAACCAGCATCCTGGTGCTGGTGATACTCGGGACGGGAGTCCGTCCCGTCGCCGGACAGACCCCCGCCGCCGATTCGCTCCGGTCCGCGCTGATCCGGATCGCGGCCCGGCTCGACACCCTCGAGCGCGGCGGCTGCCCCACCGGCCCCGCGCTCATTGCGCCGGCCGGCGCGGACTCCGTCAGCCAGGCGCTGGCGCAGCTCACCCTCCGGCTGGAACGGGTGGTCGCGGCCCGTTGCGCCCCCGCCGCCACGCCGGACAGCGGCGGGGACGAGCTGGCCGCGTTGCGGGCGGCGGCGGCCGCAGCCACCGCCGGCCCGGGCGCCCAGCCGCCCCGGGACTCGGTGCCGTCCGCCGGGCCGACGCAGTTCGTCGGCCGCCAGCGCAACGCCTCGATCTTCAATCCCGAGATCAGCGCCACCGGCGACATCCGGGTGATCGGCTCCCGCCAGGGCGATGCCCTCACCGGCGACGCCCACGAGTTCGAGGTGGCGCTGCAATCCACCCTCGATCCCTACTCCACCGCCAAGGTGGTCCTCGGCTTCTCCAACGAGGAAGTCGGCATCGAGGAGGGGTACCTCTACTACACCGGCCTCCCGGGGCGGATTCGGGCCGATCTCGGCCTGATCCGGCAGCAGGTCGGGGACCTCAATCGCTGGCACCTGCACGCGCTGCCCGAGTCGGAGTATCCGCTGGTCTACCGGCGCCTGCTCGCCGACGAGGGGCTCGCGGGGGCGGGGCTCTCGCTCTACACCACCCTGCCGGTCTCGCTCGCCGGCGGCACCCACGAGCTCTGGCTGCAGGGCACCACCGCCGAGGCCGCCCCGCTCTATGGCGAGGGGCGTCACGGCACCCTGCTCGGCCGGATGCAGAACTTCTGGCAGCTCTCCCGCAGCACCTACGGGCAGGTCGGCTTCACCGCGCTGGGCGGGAACAGCGGCGACACGCTGCAGAGCCGCGTCCTCGGCCTCGACCTCCGGCTCACCTGGCGGCCGCCCAGCGCCGGCACCCGCAAGGAAGTGACGCTGCGGGCCGAGGGCTACCGCCTGCGGAGCACCGACCGCGGCGTGCGCGACGACCGCTACGGCCTGTTCGCCGGGCTCACCTGGCGTGCCAGCCGGCGCTGGATCCTCGGCGCGCGGTACGACTACGTGGAGCTGCCGGGCACGGGATCGGGGGCCGAGTGGCAGGTCTCCCCGACCATCACCTGGTGGCAGAGCGAATTCGTCTATCTCCGGCTCGAGGGTCAGCGGCATCACGACCGGGCGAGCGGCAACGACGACCGGCTGCTGCTGCAGGCCGTCTTCGCCATGGGCCCTCACAAGCACGAGACCTACTGACATGCTGCTCACCACCATCGCGCTGCTCGCGGCATTCGCCGCCGAGCCGCCCAGCCGCCGGGCCGCCGAGCCCGTCAGGATCGTCACCAGCCTCACCACCTATGCCGCGATCGCGCGGGAGGTGGCCGGCGACCGGGGGCGGGTGACCGCCATCGCCCAGGGGGACGAGGACCCGCACTTCGTCCAGCCCAAGCCCAGCTTCGTGGCCCTGCTGCGCGACGCCGACCTGTTCGTGACCACCGGGCTCGACCTCGAGCTCTGGGTGCCGGCCCTGCTCGACCGGGCCAGCAACCGCAAGGTCTCGGAGGGGGGGCCGGGCTACGTCACCGCCTACACCGGTATCACCCTGCTCGAGGTGCCGGCCTCGCTCAACCGCGCCGGGGGCGACATCCACGCCGACGGCAATCCCCACATCCACACCGATCCGCTCAACGCGATGCTCATCGCGCGGAACATCCTCACCGGGCTCAAGCGGGTGGCGCCGGGGGACGCGGCGTACTTCGAGGCCCGGGAACAGGACTTCGAGCGGCGGATCCTCGAGGCCACGCTGGGCGCCGACCTGGTGCACATCCTCACCCCGGCGACGGCGTTCACCCTGCTGCAGTCCGACAAGCTGCTGGACTTCCTCGGCGCCACGAAGTACCAGGGGAAGCCGCTGCTGGAGCGGCTGGGCGGCTGGCTCAAGACGGCCGAGGTGTTCCGCGGGAAGGAGATGGCCTGCTACCATCGGGAGTGGGCGTACTTCAGCCGCCGGTATCAGGTGACCTGCGCCGACTACATCGAGGCCAAGCCCGGCATCCCGCCGACGCCGCGGCACGTCGAGGACGTCATCGCGCTGATCCGGCAGCGCCGCATCCCGGTGCTGTTCGCCTCGAACTACTTCAACCGGAACCAGATCCAGCAGGTCGCCGCCAAGACCGGGGCCACCGCGGTGGTGGTGCCGGAGAACACCGAGGGCGCGCCGGGGGTCGAGAGCTACTTCGACCTGATGGACACCTGGGTCAACGGCCTCGCCGACGGCTTCCGGAAGGGGGCGCACTGAGATGCTCGACGCACTGCTCCACAGCCTCTGGTTCGCCCCGCTGGTGGCCTGCATGGCCATCGTGGCGATCCACTCCTACCTCGGGCTCCACGTCCTCGCCCGCGAGGTGATCTTCGTGGACCTCTCGCTGGCGCAGGTGGCGGCGCTCGGCTCCACGGTGGCCATCTTCCTCGGCGCGGCGCCGGATTCGGCCGCCAGCTTCTTCTACGCCATCGGCTTCACCACCGCGGGCGCCGCCGTGTTCGCGCTCACCCGCTCCGGCCACGGCAGGGGCGTCGTGCCGCAGGAGGCGATCATCGGCATCGTCTATGTGGTGGCCTCGGCGGCGGCGCTGCTGGTGGCGGACCAGTCCCCCCGTGGCGGCGAGGCGATCAAGGACATCCTGGTCGGGAGCCTGCTCTGGGTGGGGTGGCCGGCCATCGGACGGCTGGCCGCGATCTACGCGGTGGTGGGGCTGTTCCACTGGCTGCTGCGCCGTACCTTCCTCACGATCTCCTTTGAACCGGAGCAGGCGGAGCGGCGCGGGCTCAAGCTGCGCTGGTGGGACTTCTGGTTCTACCTCTCGTTCGGCATCGTGATCACCTTCTCGGTGCCGATCGTCGGCGTGCTGCTGGTCTTCTCCTTCCTCGTGGTGCCCGCCGCCATCGCCTTCCAGTTCACCCGGCGCCGCGGCGTGCTCGCGATCATCTCCTGGGTGGCGGGAGTCCTCGCCTCGGGGCTCGGCATCGGGATCTCGTTCCGCTACGACCTCCCGACCGGGCCGGTGGTGGTCTGCGTCTTCGGCGTCCTGCTGCTGCTTGCGTACCTGGCCCGCCGCCTGGCGCTCCGCCCCGCGGCCGCCTGACGGGGAGTTAGTTCCAGGCGGGCCAGAGGTTGCGGAAGCCGCGGATCGCGCGCTGCACGATCTCGCGGTCCGTGACCTCGAGCCGCATCAGCTCCCGTTCCGCGTCCGCCACCAGGGCAAAGGCCCGGGCCCGGAGTTCCGGATTCCCGTTCCACACGGTGGCGGGCTGCTGCAGCGCGGCCACCAGGAGATCGCCGCGGTGGAAGTCCCCGGCCACGAAGTGGTCCTGCTCCAGCCGGTCCAGCGCCACCCGCAGCACCACCGGCACCGACTCCCCCTCTTCCAGCAGGAAGCGCAGCGCCTCGGCGCCGAGATGTTCGACCGGCGTGCGCCGGTGGCGGCGGATGGTGGCGCCGAGCACCGAGGTGGGCTCGGACTCGTCGTCCGTGATCGCCTCGAGGTCGTTGAGGGTGGCCCGGGGAGGAATCTTCATGATGCTGAGTTGGGCAGGGATCGGGCCACCATTCCGGTGCCCGCCGACGCGTCAGATCGGCCATTCCTTAGACAGTTTACGGCCCGACAGGCCCTGAGGTGTGGCATCCGGGCCACGATCGGTGACCGTTATTGGATGACGGCCATCCGGATGGCCGCCGCGCCGGCGTCCGGCTCGAGCCACGCGGCGACCACCCAGCCGTCCCCGGAGGCCCAGCGGGGCAGGCGTCCGGTGCCGGCGCTCGCCCCGAGCGTGGTGGCCTCCCCGCGAGTTCCGTCCGGCCCGATCCGGCGCGCCTTCACGCGGTTGTTCTCCAGCCACCCGACCACCGCGCCCTCACCGGCCAGCGCCACCGTGACCTGCCCCACCGCCTTGCCGTCGTCAACCCGGATCGGCGCGCCGAAGTGATCTCCCGCGTCCGCGGAGAACGCGGCATACACCGCCGGCTTGCCGCCCACGCCGGTCATCCACGCCACGACCACCCGCTCACCCCGCGCCGCGACGGCCGGGCCGTTGTTGGGGCAGCCGTTGAACACCCAGCCGTCGGCGTGGACCAGGCGCGGCGCGGTCCACCGGCCCCCCTCGAAGCGGGTGATCGCGATGTCCCGCACCACCTCCTGCTCGTACTGGATCCCCG
>JAEUJI010000374.1 GCA_016794805.1 Gemmatimonadota bacterium | reverse complement strand
GGCCCTTCTCGGTCTCGCGTCCCCCGCGGAACAGGGTGTATTCCTTCCCGCCTTCCGAGACCTCCAGGGTGTACTTGCCGACCCGGAACCGCTCCCCGATGTCGAACGTGGTGAACAGCGCCGTGTCCCGGATCTCCTTCGGGTCCACATAGAGGCGGAGCCGGTGCACCACCGGCTCGTACACCACGGAGGTCTGCAGCAACTGGACCCAGCCCATGGCATCCAGCACCTGGCCGGACCGGAGCGGGCCCATCCGGCTGCTCTGGTCCTCGATCCAGATGGTGGTGCTCGCGGCATAGATCGGAGGTACAAACTGCGTCGCCACGACGCCGAGTGCACTTCCGATCATGACGATCATGAGCATCAGCCAGCGATAGCGGCGCAGGGCCGAGACGTAGCGACCCCAGTTGACCCCTTCTTCCCGCGGCTCGGGTGGCGCCAACGGCGCCCCATGCCCCTGGAAGGGGGTGATATCCACCGCGCGCTGCTGGGTGATCGCGGCGCTCTGGGAAGTGATGATCTTGCCGGCCATTGGGGTCCTGGCGTTGCTGGAGGTTCTGGGCCACCCGTTGGGTGCCCACGGTCGGGGCCGAGCGTTGCAAAGTCAATACCGCGCGGCCGCTTGTCAGGATGCGCCGGTCCCGGGTGGTTGCACCCTGCCCGGGTGCCCGAAAATCAGCATGGGCACGACATACTGTTGCGCTCACGCAACATTGTTGCTCGGTTCACTCACCATGTTGTAGCTTCTGCAACATCCTGCTGCCTCGTCCTCGCATCGGGGTGTGGCACCAAGGATGCAAGATACGCGGGCGTGTCCACCGAACGCAGCCTTCCGGCCGCGCGAGTTACCCGTATCTGGCGGTTTTGCATGGCCGGGACGTGGGCCTGTCCCCGCCAAAGGAGTGACCGATGGGATCCTCGCTGACCCACAGTACCCGCAGGCCGGACGGCCCGCCGGGGGATTCCGGCGGCCGGGACCCGCTGTCCATTCCCGCCGAAGTGAAGGCGAGCATCCGCATCCTCATCGTGGATGACGAGCGGACCCTGCGGGAAAGTTGCGCCAGCGTGCTCCAGATGGACGGCTACAATGTGACCCTGATCGGGCGCGGCGAGGAGGCGCTCGAGGTGGTCAAGCGCCGCAAGTTCGACATCATCCTCGTGGACCTGTACATGTCGCAGACCTCGGGGATGGACATCCTCCGGTCGGCGCTCGAGTTCCATCGGGATACCATCGTCGTCGTCATGACCGGCAACCCCAGCGTCACCAGCAGCATCGAGGCCCTCCGGGCCGGGGCCTGGGACTACCTGCCCAAGCCGTTCTCCGCCACGCACCTGCAGGTCCTGATCGGGCGGGCCTCGCACGCAGTCATGGTGGCGCGCGAGACCCGCGACCTCAAGCAGCAGCTCGCGACCCAGGGCGGGCATAGTGACAAGATCTCCCTCATCGGGATCTCCCCGCTGTTCCGCAAGGCCGTGGACCTGGCCCGGAAGGTGGCCGCGACGGATGCGTCGGTCTTCATCTCCGGGGAAAGCGGCACCGGCAAGGAAGTGATCGCCCAGTTCATCCACCAGCACAGCCGCCGGACCAGCCGGGCGCTGGTGCCGATCAACTGCGCCGCACTGCCCGAGCCGTTGCTCGAGTCCGAGATGTTCGGTCACCGGAAGGGCGCCTTTACCGGGGCGGACCGCGAAAAGCCGGGACTGCTGGAGACCGCCAACGGCGGCACCCTGTTCCTCGACGAGCTGACGGAAATGTCCATGCCCCTGCAGGCCAAGCTCCTGCGGGTGATCCAGGATGGCGTGGTCCGGCGGGTGGGCAGCGAGACCCAGGACGCGGTGGTGGACGTGCGCTACATCGCCGCCACCAACCGGGACCCGCAGGAAGCGGTGAATCAGGGCGTTCTGCGGGGCGACCTCTTCTACCGCCTGCGGGTGGTCCCGATCAAGCTGCCCCCGCTCCGCAAGCGGCTGGAGGACATCCCCCTCCTGGCCAACCATTTCCTGACCTACTACTGGCAGCGGCACCGGCAGATGGGCGACCGGGTGCCCAAGCTGTCGGACTCCAGCATCGCCTTCCTCCGGTCCCGGCCGTGGCGCGGCAACGTGCGCGAGCTGCAGAATGTGATCGAGCACGTCGCGGTGCTGGCCGAACCGGACCAGATGATCCAGCCCAACGACATCCCGATCTACGAGGATGGCTCCGAGTTTCCCTCGGAGGCGGCGATGACCACGCCGGTCCTCGACGAGGCCTATCACATCGCCAAGGACCGGGTCGTGGCCCAGTTTGAGAAGGAGTACCTGACCCGGCTGATCGGGCGGGCAGGGGGCAACATGTCGAAGGCCGCGCGACTCGCCAACATCGACCGCACCACGCTGTACCGGCTGATGGACAAGCACAACTTCCAGCGCGACGAGCTCCAGGGGCCGACGGAGTGACCCAGCGGGTGGGCGAACTGGCCGGCCTTCCGGCGCCGTGTCCCGGGGTCCCGGAGGTCGTCTGGGAGGCGTTCGGCCGCGCCCTCGCGGAGGTCGAGGCCGGGTGGCAGCAGGTCGCGGACGACAGCCCGGCCCAGGAAGAAGTCCGTGGCCTCCTGACCCAGGTGGCGGCGGCGGTGAGCCATGCCACCCGGGGCACGGCGCCGACCCTCGAGGGGCTCCCCCGCACCGTCCTCACCCGCCGCCTCCTGGACCTCGCGCGCCGCCAGTTCGTCGGTCAGGTGGCGCGGCTCGATCCCGTCCCCGATGCGCCCGGCCTCCTGGGCCTCTTCTGCGCCATCGAACAGGTGCATCGCGCCCTCGAGCCGGACTGGGCCCAGCACTTCGCCGACCGGCTCTCCGGCCCCGACGGCATGGAGCTGGTGGTCGAGGTGGCCCATGACCTCCGCTCGCCGCTCACCTCGATCCTGTTCCTGGCCGAGACCCTGCAGCGCAGCCGCAGCGGCCCCATCAACGCGGTGCAGGAGCGGCAGCTCGGCCTCATCTACTCCGCCGCCTTCGGGCTCTCCTCCCTGGCCAGCGATGTCATCGAGCTGGCGCGCGGGGGGGACCGGCTGGTCGACCTCGACCCGCTGCCATTCTCGATTGCCGACATCTTCGAGTCGGTGCGGGACATCGTCCAGCCCATCGCGGAGGAAAAGGGGCTCACCGTCCGGCTGTTCATGCCGCCGGACGACTTCCGGGTCGGGCACCCCGTGGCACTCTCAAGAGTGCTGCTCAACCTCACGACCAACGCCCTCAAGTTCACCTCCGAGGGGTACGTCGAGCTGCGCGGGGAACAGCGGAACGGGAACACCGTGGAGTTCTCGGTCCGGGACACCGGCCGCGGCATCCCGTCCCATGCCATGCTGACCCTCTTCGAGCCCTTCCGCCGCCGGCAGAAGCAGGGCGAATACGCCTTCTCCGGCGCCGGCCTCGGCCTGTCGATCTGCCGCAAGCTGGTGGAGGCCATGCGCTCGAACCTCAAGGTTGAGACCTTCGCCGATACCGGCACCCGGTTCTACTTCGAACTCGATCTCCCGCTCGCCTCCGAACGGCAATGACGCGACTCCTCCACATCGTCGGGGCCCGGCCCAACTTCATGAAGGTGGCGCCGGTCCTGCGGGCCGGCCGGGCGCGGCCCGGGGTCGAGCAGTTCCTGGTGCACACCGGCCAGCACTACGACGCGGCGATGAGCGACCGGTTCTTCACCGACCTCGAGCTGCCCGCCCCCGACGTGAACCTGGGCGTGGGCTCCGGCAGCCACGCGGTCCAGACCGCGCGCATCATGACGGAGTTCGAGCCGGTGCTCGACCGCCTGGCGCCGGATTGGGTCGTGGTGTATGGGGACGTCAACTCGACCATGGCGTGCTCCCTGGTCGCCGCGAAGAAGGGAGTCCGCGTCGCGCACGTCGAGGCGGGGCTGCGCAGCCGCGACCGGGGCATGCCGGAGGAGATCAACCGGCTGGTGACGGATGTGATCGCCGACCTGCTGCTCACGCCGAGCCGGGACGCCGATGCCAACCTGCGGGCGGAAGGGATCCCGGACGCCAAGATCCGCTTCGTGGGCAACGTGATGGTGGACACCCTGCTGGCGCTGCGCGCCAAGGCGGCCGCCAGCGCCGCCCCCGAGGCCCATGGCGTGGCGGGCCGGCCCTATGCCTTTTGCACCTTTCACCGCCCGTCGAACGTGGACCGGGAAGATGTGCTGGGGGAGATCCTCGGCGCCCTCGACGACCTGGCGGCCACCATGCCGGTCATCTTCGCCATCCACCCCCGGACCCGGCAGCGCATCGGCGAGTTCGGGCTGGAGCGGCTGGCGGCGCGGGTCACCCTCCTGGACCCGCTGAGCTACCTGGAGACGATCTCGCTGGTGGACCGCGCCACCCTGGTGCTCACCGACTCCGGAGGGCTCCAGGAGGAGACCACCGTGCTGGGTGTGC
Source organism: Gemmatimonadota bacterium (assembly GCA_016794805.1). GTDB lineage: Bacteria > Gemmatimonadota > Gemmatimonadetes > Gemmatimonadales > GWC2-71-9 > JADJOM01. The sequence goes on along the minus strand of JAEUJI010000374.1, from coordinate 4,338 downwards.
CCTGCCTGACCGCCCGGCCCAACACCGAGCGTCCGGTCACGATCACCGAGGGCACCAACCGGCTCATCCCCTCCCGCCGGGCCGGGATCAACCAGGCGGTGGCGGAGGTGCTGGCCCGGCGGGCCGACGGCGGGTTCCAGCCGGGGCGCCCGGAGGGGTGGGACGGCCGGGCGGGGGAACGGATCATCGCCGCCCTGGTTCCGGACTGACCCCTCGCCCGGACCCCGGCCTCCGCTGTAGATTCCCCGGCTGATCCCGGGATGCTGCGGACCGCCATGGTGGCGGCCGCCCCGGGGTCCGCGACGCCGGGGGCGGGCACGGAGGAGTGAGTGGCGTCAGCCCTCCCTCCCTCACGCCCCGCACCCCGCCCGCGATCTCAGACCGAAGACGGAATGTGACGACACCCCACCTGCGACACCTGCGTGCCGGGGATCCCCCCCTGCACGCGCCGAACGCCGCGTTGATGATCGACTTCGACAACGTCACGCTTGGCATCCGCTCCGACCTCACGAAGGAACTGAAGCACCTCCTCAACAGCGACATCATCAAGGGCAAGGTCGCCGTCTCCCGCGCCTATGCGGACTGGCGGCGGTACCATCAGTACATCGTGCCGCTGTCGGAGTCCTCGATCGACCTCATCTTTGCCCCCGCCTTCGGCACCAACAAGAAGAACGCGACCGATATCCGGCTCGCGATCGACGCGATGGAGCTGGTGTTCACCCGCCCCGAAATCGGCACGTTCATCCTGCTCTCCGGGGACAGCGATTTCTCGATGCTGGTGATCAAGCTGAAGGAGTATGGCAAGTACGTGATCGGCGTCGGGATCCGCGAGTCGGCCAGCGACCTGCTGATCCAGAATTGTGACGAGTACTTCAGCTATTCCGACCTCGCGGGGCTCACCAAGGAAGCCGACACCCCTTCGATCCAGAAGGACCCCTGGCAGCTGGTGCAGGAGGCCGTCGCCACCATGGCGCGCGAAGGCGACGTCATGCGCTCCGACCGGCTGAAGCAGGTCATGCAGCAGATCGACCCGAACTTCGACGAGAAGAACGCCGGGTTCAGCCGCTTCTCGAAGTTCGTCCTCGAGGCCAGCCACAAGGGCTTCATCAAGCTGACGAAGCTGGAGAACGGACAGTACGAGGTCTCTCCCGCGGCGCCCGGTGCGGAGGCGCCCGCGAAGGCACCCGCCGGCCGCGCCGCCGCCGAACCCGTGGACGAGGGGGGCGAGGAGGCCCGGCGCGGGCGCAGCCGGCGCGGCCGGGGCCGGGGCCGGGGTCGTGGTGGAGAGCGGGAGGCCGGGGAACGGCCGGAGGCGCGCCGCCCGGAAGGGGAGCGCCCCGCCGCGCCCAGCGCGCCGAGTGCGGCCGCGGCCGCCCGGACCGAAGGGCTCACCCTCGCCCGGGCGTTCGACCTGCTCCGGAGGGCGCTCGCCGAACTGCCCAGCCCGGCCGGGCACGAGGCGATCCGCAACCGGATGGCCGTGCTGCATGGCCGGCAGGACACGATGCTCGATGGCGGCCGGTTCTTCCGGTTCCTCCGTCAGGCTCATGACGCCGAGGTGGCCGACGTCCGGAAGCTGGGTGAGGACGACTACGAGGTGATCGGACGCCGGACCGAGTCGGGGCCAATTGCGTCCCCCGGGGCCACGGGTCCGGTGCCCCTCACCGAGTCCGCGGATGACCAGGCGGCGCCCGGTCCGGTCGCCGAAGCCGCCGCCGTAAGGGGCGGGCTGCGGTTCCGGCGTGGCTCGCGACTGGCCTCGGCGGCCCAGGTGATCCCCATGATCGGGGTCGTGACCATGGAGGAAGAGGCCGCGGCACCGGAGCCCGCCAGGAAGGCGAAGAGCCCCCGGAAGAAGTCGGCGAAGGCCGCCCCGGCCGAGTCGGCGGAAGCCGAGGCCGGGCCGCCCAAGAAGAAGCGGGCGTCCCGGGCAAAGAAGAAGCCGGCGGAATAATGGGGACGGGACGACGGGCAGCCTCGCTGCCCGTTTCCTTTTTCCGCCGGGATCCGGTCACGGTCGCCCGGGAGCTGCTGGGTATGACCCTGGTGACCGGCGTCGGGCGGGGCCGCACCGCCGGCCGCATCGTGGAGGTCGAGGCGTACCTCGGCGCCGAGGACCCGGCCAGCCACGCCTTCGAGTTCCGGCGGCACGCGCAGAATGCCGCCTTGTACGGCCCCGCCGGCACCTGGTACGTCTATCTCTCCTACGGCATGCACTGGTGCGCCAACCTGGTGGCCGGGCCCCCCGGGCACGGCGCCGCGGTGCTGCTCCGGGCCCTGGAGCCGATCGAGGGGCTGCCGGCGATGCGCCGCCGGCGCGGGACGTTCCCCGACCGGCTGCTCTGTGCCGGGCCGGGCCGGCTCTGCCAGGCGCTGGGCATCACCCGGGCACTGGACGGCACCAGGCGCGAGGCCGGGACGGCGCTGGTCATCCCGCCCGCGTCCGGCGGCTCACCGGAGATCGCGGTCTCGCGGCGGATCGGACTGACCCGGGCCGCGGACTGGCCGCTCCGGTTCACCATTCGGGGTTCTCCCTGGGTCTCGCGGCGGGTGGTGGAAAGATGAAACGGGGCGAACCGTCAGGTTCGCCCCGTTCACATCCCCACTCGCGCGAGCCTGCCGGCTAGTCCCCGCCGCTGGTCCCGCTCGCGCCGTCAGACACTTCCCGTGCGCCTCCGAGGCCGATCCGGATCCCGCCCATGAAGCCGTGGGTGGGGCCGGTGAGCAGCTTGCTGCTCGAGGGGCCGGAGGTGAGCATGTACTGCCCGAAGAGCATGAAGCGGTCGACCCGGAACTGCACGCCGCCGATCAGGCTCCCGAACCCGTGCCCGCCGAGGCGATCCGCGAGCTTCGAGGCGCTGTCCGCGTCGGCCGGGGTGCCGAAGAAGCCTTGCGGGTACTCCTTCACGGTGTGAATCCATCCCGCGCCGACACCGATGTACGGCTGGGCCGCCGTCTTGAACGGGAAGGCGACCAGGCTGAGGGAGTACTTCCGGAGGTTGTTGAAGACCACCTGCCGGGAGCCCCCGAGCACCGTCGGATCAGGGTAGGAGCTGGTCTGGTTCTTCTTGAACCCCTCCTCCACGGCGAGGATGAGGCCGGTACGCTTGGCGGTCACCAGGAAGTGCGCGCCGCCGGTGAAGATGGCGCCCTTGGTCTGGGTCTTGGTCTCGAAGATCGTGACGCCGACCTGGCCACCCACGTACCACTTGAAGGTCTCGAACCCCGTCACCTGGGCGGCGAGGGACGGGGCCAGAGCCAGGGACGCCAGCCCGAGCACCGTCCCGGTGCGGCCGAGCATGCGCATCGCGATGCCTCCAGATGATTGCGGTTGAGCCCCTATGGGCTTTTCCAGCTTTTGCTTGTGGCGCTGAGCTTACAAAGTACTTGAAGTCTCCCGAACCCACAAGACTCCCCACACCCGAACAAACCCCGGTGGTGTGCCCCCGCTCACACCACCTTGAGGCGCTGCCCCACCTTCCGGATGGCGCGCAGCGCCTGGTCCAGGTCGTCGCGGGTATGCGCAGCGGAGATCTGGCAGCGGATCCGGGCCTGGCCCTGGGGAACCACCGGGAAGCCGAAGCCGGTGACGAAGACCCCTTCGCCGAGGAGCTGGGTACTCATCTCGATGGCCTTGGCAGTCTCCCCGAGAATGACGGGAATGATGGGAGTCTCTCCCGGGAGCGGCTGGAATCCGGCGGCAAGCAGTTGCTCCCGGAAATAGCGCGCGTTCTGTCGTAGGGTCTCGACCCGCTCGGGATGCTGCTCCAGGTACTCGATGCTGGCGAGCGCGCTCGCGGCGACGGTCGGCGGCAGGGCGTTCGAGAAGAGCTGTGGCCGGGCGCGCTGGGTCAGGTAGTCACAGACATTGGCGGTGGAGGCCACGAAGCCCCCCGCCGCGCCGCCGAGGGCCTTCCCGAGGGTGGAGGTGATGATGTCCACCTCGCCGACCATGCCGAAATGTTCGGCGGTGCCCCGGCCGGTCCGGCCCAGCACGCCGGTCGCGTGGCTGTCATCCACCACCAGGACGGCATCATGGCGCCGGCACAGCTCGGCGATGTCCGGCAGCTTCGCGATCGCGCCTTCCATGGAGAAGACGCCGTCGGTGATCACCATGCGAACCCGGCGATCCTTCGCCGCGGCCAGTTTCTCCTCGAGATCGCCGAGGTCGGCGTGGCGGTACACCGCCGTCTGGCATTTCGTGATGGCCTTGGCCAGCCGGAGGCCGTCGATGATCGAGGCGTGGTTGAGCTGGTCGCTGATGATGATGTCGTTTTCGCCGAGCAGCGTGCCGGGCACCGCCTCATTGGCGTTCCAGCAGCTCACGAAGCTGAGCGA
>JAEUJI010000290.1 GCA_016794805.1 Gemmatimonadota bacterium | reverse complement strand
CCCGGAGGACGCCGCCCTCGCGGTCCGGTTGGGCGCCCGCTTCCTGGGGGTGATCTTCGCCGGGGGGCCGCGACAGGTCACCCTCGATCAGGCCCGGGCGGTGGTGGGGGGGGCGAGCCAAGTTCCGGTAATTGGGGTCTTTAGCTCGCAGGGCGAGGGGGAGATATTAGGGACATGCCGGGAGACTGGTCTGGCCGGCGCCCAATTGCATGGTGACCACACGCCGGGGCTGATCGCCAGGCTGGAGCAGGCCGGGCTGCTGGTGCTGCCGGTGGTGCGTCTTGGCGGGCCCGAGGACCTCGAGCGCCTGGCGCCATTTGCCGGGCCGGGCGGGCCGGTCCTCATTGAACCGCGAGTCCCGGGCAGGCTCGGGGGCACCGGCGTGCCGCTCGCGCTCGAGCTGGCCCGTGCGGCGCGGGAGCAGCTGGCCCACCGCACCCTGTTCCTCGCCGGGGGGCTCACGCCGGAGACGGTGGCGGCGGCGGTGCGCGAGATTCGTCCCGATGTGGTAGACGTTTCCTCGGGGGTGGAACAGATTCCCGGGGTGAAGGATCCCGTCCGGCTGGCCCGATTCCTGGAGGTACTGGGGTGGCATTGACGTTGCCGCGCGAGCGCGCGGCCGGCGGCCGGTTCGGCGCTTACGGTGGCCGGTACGTGCCCGAGACGCTGATGGCGGCGCTCGAGCAGCTTGCCGCGCTGTACGACGCCGCCCGCAGCGACGCCGCCTTCTGGGACGAGCTCGAGTCCCTGCTGAAGGAGTTTGTCGGCCGCCCGACGCCGCTCACCGATGCGCCGCGCTTCTCCGCCCAGGTCGGGGCTACGGTCATCCTCAAGCGCGAGGACCTGAACCACACCGGCAGCCACAAGCTCAACAACGCCCTGGGCCAGGCGCTGCTGGCGCGCCGGATGGGCAAGCGCCGGATCATCGCTGAGACGGGCGCGGGACAGCATGGCGTGGCGACGGCCACCGTCTGCGCCCGGTTCGGGCTCGAGTGCGTGGTGTACATGGGCGCCGAGGATGTGGAGCGGCAGGCGCTCAACGTCTACCGGATGCGGCTGCTCGGCGCCACCGTGGTGCCGGTCGAGTCCGGCACCCGGACGCTCAAGGACGCGGCCAACGAGGCGCTCCGGGACTGGGTCACCAACGTCCCCAGCACGCATTACATCATCGGCTCCGTCATCGGGCCCGATCCCTTCCCCCGGATGGTGCGGGACTTCCAGGCGGTGATCGGCCGGGAGGCGCGGGCCCAGCTGCTGCAGAAGGCGGGGCGGCTGCCGCGGACGGTGGTGGCCTGCGTGGGCGGCGGGTCCAACGCGATCGGGATGTTCCACGGCTTCCTCGATGACGCCGAGGTGGAACTGGTGGGCGTCGAGGCCGCCGGCTCCGGGATCGCCAGCGGGCTCCACAGCGCGACCCTCTCCGCCGGCACGCCCGGGGTGCTGCACGGCTGCCTGAGCTACCTGCTGCAGGACCCCGATGGCCAGGTGCTTCCCGCCCACTCGGTCTCCGCCGGCCTCGACTATCCCGGGGTGGGGCCGGAGCACAGCTATCTTCGCGACAGCGGCCGGGTGCGCTATGAGGCCGCCACCGACCAGGAGGCGCTGGCCGGCTTCCAGGCCCTCTGTCGCCTCGAGGGGATCATCCCCGCGCTCGAGACCGCGCATGCGCTGGCGTGGATCGAGCGGGAACGCGGCCGCTGGCGTCCGGAGGAGATCGTGCTGGTCTGTCTCAGCGGTCGCGGCGACAAGGACGTGGCGCACGTGGCCAGATTGCTCGGGACCAACTAAGTGACCCAGGGCATGCCGGCACCGGCGGTGCTGCCGCAGCAACAGGTGGAAGAGCTGCTCCGGACGCTCGTGAAGGGGCTCCGGGCCTTCCAGATGTACCTGCCGAACAACCCCATCTACCAGCGCGCCATCCAGAACGTCCGCGCCGCCTTCCTCCCGATCTGGGGCGCGGGGCTCGACCGGCTGGTGCTGCAGGTAGTGGAGACCGACCTGGTCTGGGAAGAGCAGGTCATCTACCACCAGCCCAACAAGCCGGAGAGCCTGGCCTGGAGCCTGTTCAAGGACGGGATGCGGGTGCTCACCTTCTTCCCCGGCGTCGAGGAGGAGGAGATCGTCCGCTTCCTCGATATCGTGCAGCGCTCCCGTACCCTCTCCAGCGAGGCCGGCGATGACCTGCTGACCCTGCTCTGGGAGCAGGAGTTCGGCTTCGTGCAGTACCACTTCACCGAGTTCATTCCCGACAGCGGCGTCCCCGGCATCTCGGGCGAGGGGGCCTACAGCCAGGCCGCGCCCACCGACCCCAACGTCGTGGAGCAGCAGAAGCAGGAAACCAGGGGGAAGGTGGAGGAGGAGGCGCCGCGGAAGTCCGGCGTGGTGGACATCGAGGACTTCGACTCCACCCTCTACTGGCTGGACGACGCGGAGATCCGCGCCATCGCCGAGGCGATCGAGCGGGAGTACAAGCAGGACCTGCGCGCCAACGTGCTGGGCGTGCTGTTCGACATCCTGGAGCAGCGCTCCGAGGACTGGGCCCGGAGCGACGTGATCGGCACCCTCGAGTCCTACCTCCCGCACCTGCTCAACGCCGGCGACTTCCGCTCGGTGGCGCTCATCCTGCGCGAGACCCGCCTGCTGGTCCACCGGCCGGAGCTGTTCGCCGCCCAGCACCGCGAACAGCTCGACCTCTTCACCGGCCAGCTGTCGGATCCCGGGGTGCTGCAGCAGATCCTGCAGTCGGTCAGCGAGGCCCAGACGCCCCCCTCCGAGGAGGACCTGGGCGAGCTGTTCCGCGAGCTGCGGCCGGCCGGGCTCGAGACGGTGCTGGTCTGGCTCCCCCGGCTGCCCGCCGCGTCCGCCATCCACAAGCTGCTCGCCTCCGCCGCCGACCGGCTGGCGGAGACCACGCCCCAGGAGGTGCTGCGGCTGCTCCGGCTGCCGCAGTCCGAGGCGCTGCCCGCGGTCATCGCGCTCTGCGGCCGGCTCAAGCTGCAGGCGGCGGTGCCCGGGCTGGCCGACACCCTGTCCCACGAGAGCGCGGCCTTCCGCCTCGCGGGGGTGCAGGCGCTCGACGCCATCGGCACTCCCGCCGCATTGCAGGCGCTGGAGAAGACGGTGGACGATCCCGACCGCGAGGTGCGCATCGCGGGGGTCGGCGCCATGGGCCGCCGCGGCTACAAGGGGGCGCTGCGGCGGATCGAGCCGGTGGTGCAGGGCAAGCTGCAGCGGCCGATCGACCAGACCGAGCGCAATCGCTTCTTCGAGGCCTACGCCCTGATCGCCGGCGCCGGGGCCCTCGAGCTGCTCGGCACGATGCTCTCCGCCGGCGGGCTCTTCAAGCGGAAGGAGCCGGTGGATGTGCGCGCGGCCGCGGCGCTGGCCCTGGGCCGGCTGCGGAGCGCCGAGGCCCGCGCCATCCTGGAGCGGTACAAGGAAGACAAGGAGTTGGTGGTGCGCACGGCGGTGAGCCGGGCGCTCCGGGAAGGGGGCGCGGCATGACCCGCGATCCCGGCGCGGGCCACGAGGGCCAGGAGGACAAGGTCAGCGGCGATGCCTTCCTGCGCCACGCGGGACGGAACTTCCTGCTCGCGATGTACACCGGGCTGCGGAGCCTCAAGCTGTATCCGGTCGAGAACGCCACCGCCCAGAAGGCGCTGGACGAGCTGCAGTCCGCCGCGCTCGCCATCCTCGGCCCCCAGGGCGAGATCGAGCTCCGGCTCTCCGGCGACTTCATCTTCGTGAACGGCACCCGGCTCCGGCTGGAGCTGGACAACTACGCCAGCTTCTCCAACCTGCTGGCCGCCCTCCGCGCGGTGGACATCGGCGAGCTCAAGGTGGCCACCGGGGTGGAGCGACGGGAATGGCAGGTGTTCCTGGGCGTGCTGCTCTCGCTGTCCGGCAAGGGCGGCACCGAGGTGAACCCCGAGACGCTGCTCGACCTGCGGGACAAGCTGGCGGTGGCGGGGGTGACCCACCTGGACCTGGAGCCGCCGCTCGAGTCCGAGGAGAAGCTGGCCGAGGCGGAGCGGGCGCGGGAGGTGGCCAAGCGCACCTACTCCCATGGCGTGGCGGTCACCAAGGACCTGATCAACAGCGTGCGGATGGGGCGCACCACCAGCGTGGCCAAGGTGAAGCGCGCGGTGCAGGCCATCGTGGACCAGGTGCTCAACAACGAGACCAGCCTGGTCGGCCTGACCACCATCCGGGACTACGACGAGTACACCTTCACCCACTCGGTCAACGTCTGCATCCTCTCCGTGGCGATCGGGAAGAAGCTCTCGCTCAGCCGGCTGCAGCTCTACGACCTGGGCCTCGCCGCCCTGCTGCACGACGTGGGCAAGGCCCGCATCCCGGTCGAGGTGCTCAACAAGACCACCGGCCTCACCGACGACGAGTGGAAGCTGATGCAGACCCACCCCTGGCAGGGCGTGCTGACGCTGTTCAACATGCGGGGGTACGGCGAGATTCCGTACCGGCAGATCGTGGTCTCCCACGAACACCACATGAAGACCGACCTCACCGGCTACCCCAAGGCCATCCGGCCCCGGTCAATGGGGATCTACTCGAAGATCGTGGCCGTGGCCGACGGCTACGACGCCGCCACCACCCGCCGGAGCTACCAGACCGTGCCCATCCAGCCGGACCAGGTGCTGCGCGAGATGTGGGAGAACCCCCGCCGCGGCTACGACCCGGTGCTGGTCAAGGCGCTGATCAACCTGATCGGCATCTACCCGGTGGGCACCTGCGTCATCCTCGACACCTTCGAGGTGGCGGTGGTGGCGGCGGCCAATCCGGACCAGAACTTCGTCAACCGGCCGATCGTGCGGATCTGCATCGACGTGAATGGGGCCCTGGTGGGCCCGCCGGGCCAGGAGGCCAACCTGGCGGACCCGTCCGCCGACGGCGGCTTCCTCCGCTCGATCGTCAAGGTGACCAACCCCGACCGGTACGGGATCATTGTCGGCGATTACTTCGTCTGAGTCCCGGCTGGACCGCGCCTGGTCCGCGCTGCGCACGGCACGGCGCACGGCGCTTATCCCCTACCTCACGGCCGGGCACCCCGACCGCGGCACCAGCCTCGACGCGCTGCGCCGCGCCGCCGAGCATGCCGACATCCTCGAGGTCGGCGTCCCGTTCAGCGATCCGCTGGCCGACGGCCCGGTGATCCAGCGTTCCACGCATGAGGCGCTGGCGGGCGGGATGACGCTCGCCGGCACCCTGGAGCTCATCGCGGCCGCGAAGCTGGACCGGCCGGTGGTGGTCTTCAGCTACCTCAATCCGGTGTTCCGGTACGGGTTCGACCGCTTCCTGCGCGACGCGGCGGCGCTCGGCGTTGCCGGGCTGCTGCTCACCGATCTTCCCGCCGGCAGCGATCCCGGGATCGAGGCCCAGGTGCGCGAGAGCCCCCTCGACCTGATCCGCCTGGTGGCGCCGACCACCGCGGGGGACCGGCTGCGCGCCGTCACCGCCGGCGCCCAGGGCTTTCTGTATCTGGTGGCGCGGCTGGGCGTCACCGGCACGAGCCGGGAGCTGGCCACCGGGCTCGAGGCGTACGTGGCGCGGGTGCGGGCCGCGAGCGCGCTCCCCCTCGCCCTCGGCTTCGGCATCAGCACCGCGGAGCAGGCGGTGGCGGTGGCGCACCTCGCGGATGGCGTGGTGGTCGGGAGCGCCCTGGTGGAACGGCTGGCGCGCGAGGGCCCGGCGGCCGCGGGCCGGATGCTGGCGGACCTGCGGCAGGCGATCGACCGGGCCGACCGGGAGCGTGACGCGTGAGCGCCAGCCCGCGCACGCTGCTCGGCGGCTTCGCCTCCCTGATGTCCTGGGGCGGCACGGTGGCCGGCGTGGCGGCCCTGGCCCTCGACCGGCGCTGGCTAGAACGGCCCTGGGTGTCGCTCGGGCTGCTGCTGCTCGCGATCGCGCTGCGCCGGGGGCAGATCCAGCTCTCCAAGTTCTCCTACCTGTCGCAGCTCGGGATCATCGCGCTGGTGGGCTCGGTGATCGTTGGCCCGGGGATGGTCGTGTTCGCCGTCGGGCTCGGCACCTTCATCGCGGACGCCTTCTGGCAGCGGAAGCTGCTCAGCGCCTCCTGGATCAACGCCGGGCGCGAGGTGCTCGGCTTCCTCGCCGCGTACGGCGCGTACAGCGTGGTGTACCTCCGCGGCCGCCCCACGGCGCCCACCCTCGAGTTCCTGCCCGCCGCGCTGACCCTGGCGGGGATGTACTTCTTCTGCACCCGGTCGCTGTTCTACTTCACCCTGCTGATCCGGGGCAAGCTCGAGGCGCACGAGCGGCTGATGATCCTGCGCTACGAGGTGCTCTCCTACCTCCTCACCCTGATCGGCGCCGCGATCGCCGCCGGCGCCATCCAGGCGCTCCCCCCGGAGGGGTGGCTCACCGTGCTGGGAACCCTGGCGGTGCTCGGGGTGCTGACGACCCGGATCCTGGAAGAGGCGATCGCCGCGGAGGAGCTCAACAAGATCCACGCCCGGGAGCGGGTGATCACCAGCAACCTCTCGCTGCAGGACGCCTTCACCCAGCTGGAACAGCTGGCCAACCGGGTGCTGGACTGGAGCGACTTCCGCATCTACCGCGTCGGCGCCTCCGGCCCGGCGCTCGCCTACCGCGGCGCGCTCGGCTGGCCCGACCGGGGGGACCCGCCCTTTGACAGCAACGAACTGCGGGCCACGGTGGTCGCGACCGGCGAGCCGGTCGTGATCCAGGACGCCCGCAACGACGACCGCTGCCTGGCCCCGAGTCCCGATGCCACCAGCATGCTGCTGCTGCCGCTCCGGTTCGGCGTCGACGTGGTGGGCACCTTCGAGCTGGATCATCACAAGCCGCGCACCTACGGCAAGAAGGAAGTCGCGGCGGCGGCCACCTTCGCGGGCCAGCTGGCCACCGCCATTCACATCGCGGACCTGCGCCGCCCGCTGGTGGACACCGTCGAGAAGGTCACGGCGCAGGTGCGGCTGCTGGCGGAGACGGGGGAGCGGCTGCGCGCCGCCGCCGGCGCGGTGGCGCAGACCGCCAACGCCATCCGCGGCGGGGCCGCCGAGCAGGAGCTGCTGGTGGCGCAGGGGCGGGAGGCGACCATCGGGCTGGCCCGGGAGGCCCGGGAGACGGCGGTGGACGGCGCCGCGGCCCGCGAGGCCTCGGCCACCGCCAGCGCCACCGCGGCGGAGAACCGGGCCCACATCCAGGACGCAATCGGGCGCCTGGTGGAGCTGCAGCGCTTCGTGGCCGCCACCAACGTGCGGGTGGGCGAGCTGTACCAGGTCACCAACCGGCTCATCGGCTTCATCGGTACCATCCGCGAGATCGCGGACCTGACCAACCTGATCGCCCTCAACGCCGCGATCGAGGCGGCGCGCGCCGGGCAGCAGGGACGGGGCTTCGCCGTGGTGGCGGAGGAGGTGCGCGAGCTCGCCGCCCAGAGCGGCCAGGCCTCGCGGGAGGCCGGCGGGCTGGTGGCCGCGATCCTGGGGCAGGTGGCGCAGATCTCGGAGGAGATGGACAAGGGGACGGACACGGTCCGCGGCGTGGAGCAGCTCTCCGCCGACGCCGCCCGGGCCCTGACCGGTATCGTGGACGGCACCGCCGATGCCGGCGCCCACGCGGAGCGCATCGCGGCCAGCGCGGCGCGGCAGGAACAGGCCGTTGGCCGGTTGCAGGACCAGATGGACCGGGTGGCCCAGGTTTCCACCCGCACCCTCGAGGACGCCAGCGCCACCGCGCGCCGCGCCTCGGAGGCCGCCCGCAGTCACGCCGAGCTGGAGCGCGCCATCCGGGAGCTGGCCGGCGTGGCGGAGCGGCTCGAGGCGATCGCCCAGCACTTCTCCCAGGAACTATGAACCCTCGCGAACGCGCGTATATCGCCCTTGGCAGCAACCTGGGGGAGCGCGAACAGCGGCTCGCCGCCGCCCGCGAGGCGATCGGCAAGCTGCCGCTCACCGTCATCCTCGCCGTCAGCAGCATCGAGGAAACCGACCCGGTCGGGCCGGACGGGCAGGGGCGCTACCTCAACCAGATGGTCCTGGTGGAGACCGCCCTCGACCCCGGCCGCTTCCTGAAGCAGCTGCACCGCATCGAGGACGAGAACGGCCGGGTGCGGGAGGAGCGCTGGGGGCCGCGGACCCTCGACCTGGATATCGTGCGGTTTGGCACCCGCCGGCTCCGCGACCCGGACCTGCGGCTGCCCCACCCGGAGCTGCCCAACCGCGACTGGTGGCTGCGGGAGATCGAGGAGCTCGACCGCCTCGCCCCCCTGAAGAAGGACGAGGACTGACCCGATGAGCGCGGAACCGAAGGTGCTGACGATCCCCGACCTGCGCGAGCAGAAGGCCCAGGGCCGGAAGCTCACGGTGCTGACCTGCTACGATGCCCTCTTCGCCCGGCTGCTCGACGGCGCGGTGGACATGCTGCTGGTCGGCGATTCCCTCAACCAGGTCCTGGCGGGGCACGCCACCACCCTGAGCGCCACGCTGGACCAGATGATCTACCACGCCCAGGCCGTCTGCCGGGGCAGCACCCGCACCCTGGTCTTCGTGGACCTGCCGTTCCTGAGCTACCAGGTCACGGTCGAGGAGGCCCTCCGGAACGCCGGCCGCGTCATGAAGGAGACCGGGGCTCATGGCGTGAAGCTGGAGGGCGGGGAGCACATGGCGGAAACCATCCGCGCGCTGGTGCGGATCGGGATCCCGGTGATGGGACACATCGGCCTCACGCCCCAGTCCGTCCATCAGCTCGGCGGCTACCGGGTGCAGGGCCGCGACCCCGCCGCCGCCGACCGGCTGCGGAGCGATGCCCGCTTCGTGGAGGAGGCCGGCGCCTGCTCCATCGTGCTGGAGCTGGTGCCCGCCGCGCTCGCCACCGAGGTGAGCCGCCGCCTCGCGGTGCCCACGATCGGCATCGGCGCCGGCCCCGGGTGCGACGGCCAGGTGCTGGTGCTGCACGACATGCTGGGGCTCAACGAGGGCTTCCGGCCCCGCTTCCTCAAGACCTACGCCGACCTCGCCGGGACGGTGCGCGAGGCGGCGCGCGCCTTTGCCGATGAGGTGCGGGACGGCCGGTATCCGGGGAAGGAACACAGCTTCGAGTGATGCCCGAGCTGCGGGACATCGCCGCCCTCCGCGCCTGGCGCGAGGCGGAGCGGCGCGCGGGCCGGCGGGTGGGCTTCGTGCCCACGATGGGCGCGCTGCACGACGGGCACCTTTCGCTGGTGGACCTCGCGGCCCGGTCGGCGCCGACGGTGCTCATGAGCGTGTTCGTCAACCCGCTGCAGTTCGGCCCTGGCGAGGACTACGCCCGGTATCCCCGGGACCTGGAGCGGGACCGGGCCCTCGCCGCCGGCCGTGGGGTGACCGCGCTGTTCGTGCCCGGGGTGGAGGTGATGTACCCCCCCGGCTCCGAGACCCGCGTGGTGCCGGGCCCGACGGCGGAACGCTGGGAAGGCGCCATGCGGCCGGGGCACTTCACCGGGGTGCTGACGGTGGTGGCCAAGCTGTTCAACCTGGTGCAGCCGGACGTCGCCGTGTTCGGCCAGAAGGACATCCAGCAGGTGACGCTGATCCGCCGGATGGTCCGGGACCTCGACCTGCCGATCGAGATCGCGGTGGGCCGGACGGTGCGTGAACCCGACGGGCTGGCGCTGAGCAGCCGGAATGCCTACCTGACGGGGGCCGAGCGGGGGCAGGCGCTGTCGTTGAGTCGCTCCCTCCGTGCGGCGGACACGCTGTGGCGGGCGGGTGAGGCGGAGGCGCCGCGGCTTGAATCCCGCATGCGGGAGCAATTCCATGCCGCTCCGGGAGTTACCGTGGACTATATTGCCATCGTGCACCCCGAGACCCTGGCCCCCGTGAAACGTGCGGAGCATGGCACGATCGTCGCTGTTGCCGCCCGCGTGGGCCGCACCCGGCTGCTCGACAACCACGTGCTGGGAATGGAGTTCCGTTGAACCTGATCGGCGGCGAAACCCGCCCCACTCCCTCGGGCCTCCGGCCGACGCTGCCGGACTGGGCCGTGGTCTCGCCCGGGCGCCTGGCGCACATCGAGCGGGTGGCGGGGCTGGTCGCGCACTGGGCGGCGGAGATGGGCGTCCCGGACAGCGAACGGAACCGGTGGCTGCGCGCGGTCTGGCTGCACGACGCGCTGCGCGACGCGCCCCACGAGGAGCTCGAGCGCTGGGCTCCCACCGTGGTCGGCGCCGCCGAGCTGCGCCACGGGCCGGCGAGCGCGGCCCGCGCCAAGGCGGACGGCGAGACCGATCGCGGGGTGCTGGACGCCGTTCGCTATCACAGCGTGGGCCTCGCCGAGTGGGACATGGTGGGGCGGGTGCTGTACTGCGCCGACTTCCTCGAGCCGGGGCGGGCACACCTGCAGCCGGAGCGTGCCGCGCTCGCCGCCCGTTTCCCCACCGACGCCGGCGGCGTGCTGCGCGAGGTGGCCCGCCTGCGCCTGGGTCGCTCCATCCAGCAGGGCTGGCCCCTCCCCGATCCCACGGTCCGATTCTGGAACTCGCTCCTGCCGCGCGCCGCGGGCTGATCGCCGGCGGCCTCATCCTGGCCATCGTCGGGGTGGTGTTCCTGGCGCGCGCCCTGCGGCGCGACCAGGTCGAGGGTCACGCCTTCGCCATTCCGTCCTCCAGCGACCACGCGCTCCAGGTCGAGGTGCTGAACGGCAGCGGCCGCACCGGTCTCGCGCGGCTCGGGGCGCGACACCTGCGTCGCCAGGGGATGGACGTGGTGCTCTTCGGGAACGCCGTGGGCGAGCGGGTGGACAGCACCCGCGTCATCCTGCGGCGGGGCGCACGCGACGCCGCCGAGCGGGTGCGCGGCGCCCTGGGGGTGGGCCGGATCGAGGTGGCCACGGATACCCTGCGGCGGGTGGACGTCACCGTCCTCCTGGGACCCGACTTCCAGCCGGATTTGGCGCAGCGGCCGTGAGGTAGCGGCCCACCGGTTCGGTGGGGGGAACACGCCGTGGCCGCGCTGGTGCTGACGGGCCTACCGGGCCCGTGGAAGAAAGCCCAGCACCAGGTCCATCACGTTGGTCCCGGTCATCCCGGTCTCGAACAGGTCGCCGGCTGCGGCAAGCGCGGCATTGCTGGCATGGTGGGCCAGGTCCGCCGCCGGATCTCGGCCCGCCGCCCGGGCCCGGGACCAGGTGCCGCTGTCGGCGAAGCCCCCGGCGGCGTCGGTGGGGCCGTCCCGGCCGTCGGTCCCCGCCGCCAGGAGGGTGATGGCCGGGCGTCGTCCGGGCTCCGCGTCTGCCAGGGCGCCGGCCGCCGCGAGGGCCAGTTCCTGCGACCGGCCGCCCAGGCCGGCGTCGGGGGGCAGGGTCACGGTGGTCTCCCCGCCCCAGACCAAGACCGTATCTTTATTCATCGGTCCGACTTGCGCTCCCGCGACATTTGTGGCATCATAAGCCAGCAGGCCCGCCCCAAGGCGGCGCCCGACCTCGGCCGCCTCACCGGCCAGGGCGGTGTCGAGTAACCGCGCGTCAAGCCCCGCCGCCTCGGCCCGGCGGCAGGCGGCCTCCAGCGCCAAACGGTTGCTGGCAATCAGGATGGTGCGGGTGGTGGCAAAGGCCGGTGCATCCGGCTTGGGAGTCTCGGGGAGTTCCCCGCGCATGACCGCCGCCAGGTGCTGCTGCAGCGGGGCAGGAAGCTGATCCCACAATCCGGCGGAGCCCAGGGCTGTTCTCACCTCCGCCGCGCTGGACGCATCCGGAACGCAGGGACCCGAACCGATGGACCCCAAGTCGTCCCCGATTACGTCCGAGATTGTGAAATTTTTCACGTGCGCCGGGTGGAGCGCCGCCGCGAGGCGGCCCCCGGCCCAGCGGGCGAATCGCTTGCGGATCCGGTTCATGGCGGTGATATCGAGGCCGGAGCCAAGCAAGCGCCGGTAGAGGGTCGTGAGATCGCCGGGGGCAATGCCCGCGACCGGGGCGCCGATCAGGCTGGTGGTGCCGCCGGAGAGCAGCACCCAGACTTCGTGCCCGGGGCGCACCCGCTGGACGGCCAGCCCGAGGGCATCGGCCGCCCCGAGGGATCCCATACCCGGTTGCGGATGATCGCCGACCGCGACGGCCAGGGCGGGGTGTGGCGCAGCGGACGGTTCGGGCACCACCAGGAGGCCGCCCGCCGGCTCCCGGCCCCGGGCCGCGAGCCACTCGACGGCGGCGACGGCCATCGGATGAGCCGCCTTGCCGAGCGCGAGGAGATGGATTGGATGGTCGAGGGGGGCGGCGTGCTGGTCCAGCGCCGCCCGCAGTGCCGGGCCCGGGGCCGCCGCGGTGACGGCCGCCCAATACAGCTCGGTCAGCAGGGCCCGAGGGTCCGTGGGCAGGGTGTCGGTGGGCATGCGCTCGGATTCAGAGGTCGTGGGGTGCGGTGGCGCGGTATGAACATACAGCCACCCGCAAGCATTCGCGCGGACGTCCAGAGCGTCCGGTTCGTCGTGTCTTCAGCGCAGAGGATGGTGCCATGTCCGGCCGCAACTTCCTGTTCGTTCCCGGTCCCACCAACACGCCCGACCGCATCCTCCGGGCGATGCACGTGCCGATGGAGGACCACCGGTCCTCCTCGTTTCCCGAGCTGACCCAGCCGATCTTCCGGGACCTCAAGCGGGTGTTCCAGACCCAGACCGGGACTCCGTTCGTGTTCCCCGGCACCGGCACCGGCGGCTGGGAGTCGGCGCTGGTGAACACCCTCTCGCCGGGCGACAAGGTGCTCACGTTCCGGTACGGGCAGTTCAGCCACCTCTGGATCGACATGATGCAGCGGCTGGGGCTGGAGGTGACCGTGGTCGATGTCGAATGGGGCGAGGGGGCACCGCCGGAGCAGCTCCAGGAGCTGCTGACGAAGGACGCGGCGCACGCCTACAAGGCGGTCTGCATCGTCCATAACGAGACCGCCACCGGGGTCACCAGCGATATCGGCGCGGTGCGGAAGGCGATCGACGCCGCGAAGCACCCGGCGCTGCTCTTCGTGGACAGCGTCTCGGGCCTCGCGAGCATCGACTTCCGGATGGACGAGTGGAAGGTAGACGTGGCGATCACCGGGTCGCAGAAGGGCTTCATGCTCCCCGCCGGCGCCGGGATCGTCTGCGTGAGCCCGCGGGCACTCGAGGCGGGCAAGACCGCGAAGCTCTCGCGCTGCTACTGGAGCTACGAGGACATGGTGAAGGCCAACGCGACCGGTTACTTCCCCTATACCCCGTCGATCCCGATGCTCTACGGGCTGCGCGAGGCGCTCACCATGCTGCTGGAGGAGGGCATGCCGAACGTCTTTGCCCGGCACCGCCGGCTGGCGGAAGGCTGCCGCCGCGCGGTGGCGGCGTGGGGGCTCACGCTCTGCGCCAAGGCGCCGAAGTGGCACTCGGACACGGTGAGCGCCATCATGGTGCCGGCCGGCGTCAACGGCGCCGACGTCATTGACGTGGCCTACCGGCGGTACAACTTCGCGCTGGGCGCGGGGCTCAACAAGGTGGCCGGAAAGCTGTTCCGGATCGGCCACCTGGGCGACCTCAACGAGATCACCCTCCTCGCCGGGATCGGCGGGGCGGAGATGGCCATGCGCGACGTCGGGATCAAGCTGGGGCTGGGCGCGGGCGTGGCCGCGGCGCAGCAGTACTGGCTCGAGACCCAGGCGCCGCTGCCGGCCAAGACGGTGCCGCCGCCGGCCGAGGCGGCCGTGGCCAAGAAGCCGGCGGGGGTCGCGTGAGTCATACCCGTTACGAGCCGGCTCGCCCCCGGCTGCAGCGGAGCGAGCTGGCCGTGCCGGGGTCCAACCCCGCGATGTTCGAGAAGGCGCTGGCCTCCGCGGCCGACTACATCTTCCTCGATCTCGAGGACGCGGTGGCGCCGGCGGACAAGGAGCAGGCGCGGCGCAACGTCATCGAGGGGCTCAACCAGTACGACTGGCGCGGGCAGGGGAAGACGATCTGCGTCCGGGTGAACGGCATCGACACCCACTACTTCTACCGCGACATGGTGGACGTGATCGAGCAGGCGGGGCACCGGCTGGACGTCGTGCTGGTGCCCAAGGTCGGGGTGGCGGCGGACGTCTACCTCACCGACGCCCTGCTCACCCAGGTCGAGGCGGCGAAGGGGATTCCGCACCGGATCGGCATTGACGTGCTGATCGAGACCGCCCTCGGCATGGCCAACGTGGAGGCCATCGCCCAGAGTTCGAAGCGGCTGGAGGCGATGCACTTCGGCGTGGCGGACTACGCCGCCAGCATGCGCGCCCGCACCGTGAACATCGGCGGGCTCAACCCCGACTACCCCGGGGACCAGTGGCACGCCAGCCTCACCCGGATGATCGTGGCCTGCCGGGCCCATGGGCTCCGGCCGATCGACGGACCGTTCGGGGACTTCAAGGACCCGGAGGGGTACCTGCTGGCCGCGCGCCGCGGCGCGGCGCTCGGCATCGAGGGGAAGTGGGCCATCCACCCCTCGCAGATCGAGCTCGCGAACGAGGTGTTCTCGCCGCCCGCGGCCGAGGTGGCGCGCGCCCGGCGGATCCTCGACGCGCTGGCCCAGGCCGCGAAGGAAGGGAAGGGGGCCGCCCAGCTCGACGGCAGGATGATTGACGCCGCGAGCGCGCGGATGGCCAACGTGGTGGTGGAAATGGCCGCGGCGATCCAGGCCCGCGGCTGAGCCGCATACCGGAGAACTCACTTGGACATCCACGAATATCAGGCCAAGGAACTGCTCGCCAACTTCGGCGTGGCCGTCCCCCGGGGGGGCGTTGCGTACAGCGCGGAACAGGCGGTGTACCGCGCCGCGGAGATCGGCGGCGCCCGCTGGGCGGTGAAGGCCCAGATTCATTCCGGCGCGCGGGGCAAGGCCGGGGGCATCAAGCTCTGCACCACCGAGGACGAGGTGCGCAAGGCGGCCACCGAGCTCCTGGGCAAGCGGCTGGTGACCCACCAGACCGGGCCCGAGGGCAAGGTGGTGCACCGGCTCTATGTCGAGGCGGCGGTCCCGATCGAGCGGGAGCTGTACCTCGGCTTCGTGCTGGACCGGAAGACCGAGCGGATCATGCTGGTAGCCCACCCGCACGGCGGGATGGAGATCGAGGAGATCGCCCACACCGAGCCGGAGACCATCCTGCGCCAGGTGATGGAGCCGGCGGTGGGGATGCAGGCCTTCCAGGCGCGGGAGATCGCCTTCGGGCTGGGGCTGCCGGCGGGGACCATCAACCGGATGGTGACCACCCTCATGGGGTGCCACCGCGCCTTCCGCGACCTCGACGCCACGATGGTGGAGATCAACCCCCTGGTGCTCACCCGCGACGGGCAGCTGCTGGCGCTGGACGCCAAGATGTCGTTCGACGACAACGCCCTGGTCCGCCGCCCCAACGTGAGCGAGCTGCGGGACCACGCGGAGGAGGACCCCCGCGAGGCGCAGGCGGCGGAGCACGGCCTCAATTACGTGGCGCTGGACGGCGAGATCGGCTGCATCATCAACGGCGCCGGCTTGGCCATGGCCACGATGGACATGATCAAGCACGCCGGTGGCTCGCCCGCGAACTTCCTCGACGTGGGCGGCGGCGCCTCCCCCGAACGGGTGGCGATGGCCTTCAAGCTGGTGCTGCAGGACCGGAAGGTGGGCGCGATGCTGGTGAACATCTTCGCCGGCATCAACCGGTGCGACTGGGTGGCCAAGGGGGTGGTGCAGGCGGTGAAGGAGGTCGGGGTGGACGTGCCGCTGGTGCTGCGGCTCGCCGGCACCAACGTCGAGGAGGGCCGGCAGATCATCGCCGAGTCCGGCCTGCCGATCATCACCGCCGACAGCCTGGCCGACGCGGCCGAGAAGGTCGTCGCCGCCTGGAAGAAGGGCAAGGGGAACTGACCATGGCCATCATGATCAACGAACTCACCCGGATCATCATCCAGGGCTTTACCGGCGACAAGGCCACCTTCCACGCCCAGAAGATGATCGAGTACGGCTCCAAGGTGGTGGGCGGCGTGACCCCCGGGAAGGGGGGCCAGACCCACATGGGGCTGCCGGTGTTTAACACCGTCAAGGAGGCGGTGGACGCCGTCTACCCGGACGCCAGCCTGATCTTCGTGCCGGCGCCGTTCTGCGCTGACGCCATCATGGAGGCCGCCGACGCCGGCATCAAGCTGGTCTGCTGCATCACCGACGGCATCCCGGCGCAGGACATGATGATGGTGAAGCGCTACCTGCGCCGCTATCCCAAGGAGCGCCGGACCACGCTGGTGGGCCCCAACTGCGCCGGCCTCATCAGCCCCGGCAAGTGCATGCTGGGGATCATGCCCGGCCACATCTACATGCCGGGAAAGGTGGGGCTGGTCACCCGGTCGGGGACGCTGGGCTACGAGGCCGCGAGCCAGATGAAGGACCTCGGCATCGGGGTCTCCTCCAGCATCGGGATCGGCGGGGACCCGATCAACGGCTCCAGCTTTCTCGACGTCCTCGCGCTGTTCGAGGCGGACCCCGAGACCGAGGCGGTGATGATGATCGGCGAAATCGGCGGGCCGCAGGAGGCGGAGGCGGCGCGCTGGGTCAAGGAACACATGACCAAGCCGGTAATCGGCTACGTGGCCGGCCTCACTGCCCCCAAGGGCCGCCGGATGGGGCACGCCGGGGCGATCATCTCCGCGTTCGGCGACACCGCGGCGGAAAAGGCCGAGATCATGCGCTCGCTGGGGCTCACGGTGGCGAAGAGCCCGGCGCACCTGGGGGAGGCCGTCGCCGAGGCGCTGGCGAAGAAGCCGGCCCGGAAGAAGGCGGGGAGTCGATGACCCCCCGCCCGCGGGTGGTGATTACCCGGAAGATCCCGGCGGCCTGCGAGGCGGAGGCCGCCGCGCGCTTCGACGCGGTGGTCAACCGCGACGACGTGCCGCTCACCCCCGAGCAGCTCATGGAGGCGCTCCGCACCGCCGACGCCCTGCTGCCCACGGTGACCGACAAGGTCACCGCCCAGGTGCTGGGCACCGCGGGGCGGCGGGCAAAGATCGTCAGCAACTTCGGCGTCGGGTTCAACAACATCGACATCGCGGCCGCCAAGAGCCTGGGCATCACGGTTACCAACACCCCGGACGTCCTCACCGACGACACCGCCGACATCGCCATGACGCTGCTGCTGATGGTGGCGCGGCGCGCGGGCGAGGGGGACCGTCACGTCCGGCAGCAGGCGTGGACCGGCTGGCGGCCCACCCACATGCTGGGCGCGCGGGTGTCGGGGAAGACCCTGGGGCTGATCGGCTTCGGCCGGATCGCGAAGGCGGTGGCCCAGCGCGCCCACCACGGGTTCGGGATGCGGATCCTCTTCGCCGATCCCTTCCCGCCGCCGCCCGAGGTGGCGCGCAGCCTGGGGGCGGAACAGCGGGCGTCCGTGGAGGAGGTGCTGCGCGAGGCGGACTTCGTCTCGCTCCACTGCCCGGCCACCCCCGAGACCCGGCACCTGATGAACGCCGAGCGGCTCCGGCTGATGCAGCGGCATGCCTTCCTGATCAACAGCGCCCGGGGGGATGTCGTGGACGAGGCGGCGCTGGTGGCCGCGCTGGGGCAGGGCACGATCGCGGGCGCGGGGCTCGATGTCTTCGAGCGGGAGCCGAGCGTCACCGCGGACCTGCTCGGCATGGAGAACGTGGTGCTGCTGCCGCACCTGGGGAGCGCCACCCTGGAGACCCGCACCGCGATGGGGATGCGGGCGCTGGAGAACCTCTCGCTCTTCTTCGCGGGCCAGCCGGTCCGCGATCGCGTGGTGTGACCCTGGAGCACCAGGCCCCCTTCGAGGCCAACGCCCTCCCCGCCTCCGCCGATCCGCTCGCCGCCAGCGCGGCGCAGTACGCGACGGAGGTGGCCGAGGTGCTGTACGGGCTGCTGGTGGACGTGGTCAAGGTCCGGCACCCGTTCCTCGAGGCGGCGCTGGCCGGCGGCCCGATGGATCCGTCGTGGACTCCCGAGCAGCTCGAGGCCTGTCTCCGCGCCCAGGGGATCTGGTTCCAGTTGCTGGCCATCGCGGAGCAGAACGCCGGGATGCGGCGCCGCCGCCAGACCGAAACCGAGCGGGGTTTCGAGCAGGTGCGGGGCACCCTGCCGCAGGTGCTGCACGAGATCGCCGCCGAAGGCCTCGCGACCCCCGACCAGGTGCGGCAACTGCTCCGCGACCTCCGGGTGCGCCCCACCATTACCGCCCATCCCACCGAGGCCAAGCGGGTGACGGTGCTGGAAAAGCACCGCCGCATCTACCGCAAGCTGGTGGAGCTGGAATCCCCCCGGTGGACCCCGCGGGAACGGACCCAGCTGGCGGAGGCGCTGCGCGCCGACATCGAACTCCTGTGGATGACCGGCGAGCTGCGGCTGGAGAAGCCCACCGTGCCGCAGGAGGTCTACTGGGGGCTGCACTTCTTCAGCGAGACGCTGTTCGAGGCCACCAGCGAGATGCTGGAAAAGCTGGACCGGGTGCTGGCCCACACCTGGCCCGGGGAGCGCTTCGCCATCCCGCCGTTCTTCCAGTTCGGCAGCTGGATCGGCGGGGACCGGGACGGCAATCCCTTCGTCACCAACGACGTCACCCGGCGCACCCTGGCCGAGAACCGGGTGACGAGCCTGCTGCGCTACCGGCAGCGGATGGCGGAGCTGCTCAAGACCCTGAGCATCACCGAACGGGCGCTGCCGGTGGCTCCCGCCTTCCGCGCCGCGCTGGACCGGGCGCTGGCCCTGGTGCCCGACGGCGCCGGCATCGTGAGCCGGAACCCCGGGGAGGTCTTCCGCCAGTTCCTCGCCTGCGTGATGCGCCGGCTGGAAGGGGCCCTGCACCACGCGGAGGCGGGCCGCACCGCGCCGGTGGCGGAGGGCTATGCGTCCGCTGATGAACTGCTGGCGGATATCCGGATGCTGGAAGCCGCCCTGCACGACGGCGGGAGCGGCAACCTTGCCGATCTCCTGGTGCGGCCGATCCGCCGGGAGATCGAGACCTTCCGCTTCAGCACCGTCCGCCTCGACCTGCGGGAGAACGCCGCGCGGCTCACCCAGGCGGTCGTGGCCCTCTGGCGCGCCGCCACCGGTCGCACCGACGCTCCCCCCGCCTCCGACTCCGAGGAATGGAAGCTCTGGCTGCTCGCGGAACTGGCGCGCCCCCGGCGGGCCGAACAGCCGCTGGAGCGCTACCCCGAGGAGGTGCGGGAGACCATCGGGATGTTCCGCCTGGTGCGGGAGATGCGGGCGGAGCTCGACCGCGAGGCCTTCGGCAGCTTCGTGCTCAGCATGACCCGCGAGGTGGCCGACGTGCTCGGCGCCTACCTGCTGGCAAAGGAGGGGGGACTCTTTGCCGATGAGGCTGGGACCGAGAGTTCCACCCTGCCGATTGTGCCGCTGTTCGAGACCATCGAGGACCTGCACCGGGCCCCCGCGATCATGCGCGAGCTGCTCGGCGTCCCGGTGGTGCGGCGGTCGGTGCGCGCCCTGGGGGGCACGCAGGAGGTGATGATCGGCTATTCCGACAGCAACAAGGACGGCGGGTACCTCTCCTCCAACTGGGAACTGTTCAAGGCCCAGGCCCGGCTCACGCGGCTGGGGGAGGAACTGGGCGTTCCGATCAGCTTCTTCCATGGCCGGGGCGGCTCGGTGAGCCGGGGCGGCGCTCCGCTCGGCCGCGCGATCGCCGCCCAGCCCGCCGGCTCCATCCGGGGCCGGATGCGGATCACCGAACAGGGGGAGGTCGTCTCCCTCAAGTACGCCAACCGGGGCACCGCCCAGTATCAGGTGGAGTTGCTCGCGGCGAGCGTCATCGAACACTCGCTGCGCTCCGAGAAGGAAGCGGCCCTCCGGCCCACGGCGGAATATGACGAGGCGCTGGAAGCACTCTCCGGCGCGGCCCAGGCGGCGTACCGCCGGTTCGTCGAACGGCCCGACCTCCTCGCCTATTTCAGCGCGGCCAGCCCGCTCGAGGAGCTTACCCGGCTCAACATCGGGTCCCGGCCGGCGCGGCGCACCGGCGCCCGTACCCTGGCGGACCTGCGCGCGATCCCCTGGGTCTTCGCCTGGTCCCAGAACCGGCACTTCATCACCGGCTGGTACGGCCTCGGCAGCGGACTCGACAACTTCAGGCAGATCCGCGGGGAGCGGGGCCAGAAGCTCCTCGCGCGGATGTACGAGGAGTCGCGGCTCTTCCGCCTGGTCCTGGACGAGGTCGAGAAGACCCTTTCCTATGTCGACCTTGATATTGCCCGGCTCTACGCCGACCTGGTGCCGGAGCCGGCCACCCGGGACGCGATCTTCGGGATGGTGGAGGCCGAGTACCGGAGGACGGTGGAGGCGGTCCTCCGGGTGACCGGCGGGACCGAACTGGCGGAGCGGTTCCCCCGGTTCCGGCGGCGGCTGGTGCGCCGGCTGTCGACCATCAACCAGGTCAGCCGACAGCAGGTGGAGCTGCTGCGCCGCTTTCGGGCGGCGGCAGGGGAGGAGGAGGGGCAGGAGTACCTCTCCGCGCTGCTGCTTTCCATCAATTGCATCTCCAGCGGGTTCGGCGCTACCGGTTAGTCCGGCCTGCCCGGCCGCGCCGGGCTTGTGGCGACCGACCCGCAGGGCCCGCACCACAGTGATACACATCACAAACATCATCCTTGCTTCATGAAAACTTGAAACACTTTGGGGCAGCGTGGCTTAGTCCTGTCTCCCGGGTGTGACGTTTCGTGGCCCGAAACCTGATACAGGGGGGTCGGCCAAGTGGGTCTTGGCCCTTCATCGGCCCCTACTCGATCCGGACCAACCGCCATGCGACTTCCCCTCCGATCCGGGCTGGCGACCGCCATGCTCGCCCTGCTGATCACCGCCCCCGCCGCCGCCAAGCCGGGGAATGGCGGTGGGCCCGGTAATGGTGGCGGGAATCCCGGGAATGGAGGACAGCCCGGGGGCGGGAGTGGCTCGGTGAGCAGCGGGTTCAGCTGGAACGGGATGACGGTGTGCGGGGGCAACTCGTTCTCCACCTGCGCTTCTGTCACCGTGACCTCGGTCTGGAACGCCGCTACCAACACGGCGGTCATCACCATGAAGGTCACCAACCTGTCCGGTACCCAGGGCACCTACGCCAACACCATCTTCACCCAGATGGGAGTCTGGAACCTGCCGAAGGGCACCAGCTACAGCGGCAGCTTCACGGCGGTGGACCAGAACGGCACGGCGCTCGGTGGCTGGCAAACCGGCACCAATGGCCTGAGCGGTGCGGGGATCCAGAAGGATGTCCGGGGCGTGGACCCGACCCGGGGGATCAATGGCGGCCTGGCCTCGGGGGGGACGTACGTCTTCAGCTTCACGCTCAGCGGGGTGAACAACGCCCTGGACCTGAGCACAGTCGGCTTCGCGCTGCATGGCCAGGCCGGTCCGAATGGCTGCTCCACGAAGCTGGTGATCGGGGCGGACGGCTCGGGGAACACGCCCAGCAACCCCGGCAACTGCGTGATCATCCCGCCGCCGCCGCCGACCGTCACCCCGGAACCGATCTCGATGACGCTCCTCGCTACCGGTCTGGTCGGGGTGGGAATCGCCGGGCGGCGCCGGCGGAACCAGCTCACCAGCAATTGAGCGGCGCCTGATGACCTGACAATGAGCGGCCCCGGCGCAGTGCACCGGGGCCGCCTTGTCATTCGGGAGGTGTCAGGGGGTGGCGTCGGCCGGCTTCCGGGAGCGGGCCGGGCGGGCTTCGCTCTCCACCCGGAGCTGGCCACAGGCGGCGCTGATGTCGAGTCCCCGGCTCCGGCGGACGACGGCCTCGACGCCCTGGGTGAGCAGGCGGTCCGCGAAGGCGCGGATCCGGGCGGGCGCCGTGGGGGTGAGCCCCGGGGCGCCCCCGGGGTGAAGCGGCAGCAGGTTGACCAGGGCCGACATCCGGCGCGCCAGGCGCGCCAGCTGGTCGGCATCGCGGTCGGTGTCGTTCCGGCCGCCGATCAGGACGTACTCGAAGGTGATCCGCTTGGTGAAGGCGCGGGCTGCCTGCAGCACCTCGGCCAGGTGGTACTTCTTCTCGATGGGCATCAGGGCCAGGCGCCGCTCCGGGTCGGCGGCGTGCAGCGAGATGGCCAGCCGGAACTGCTCCGGCCGGGCGGCGAGCGCCTGCATGCCGGGCACGATCCCCACGGTGGAGACGGTGATGTGACGGGCGCCGATCCCCAGCCCCTCGGGGGCATTCAGGATCGTTAGCGCCACGTCCACGCCGGGCCAGTTGAGCAGCGGTTCGCCCATCCCCATGAAGACGATGTTCGTGGGGCGGAGGTCCGGGGTGCGCAGGATGACCTCGCGGGCCTGACCGGCGATCTCGAATGGGGACAGGTTGCGTCGGAAACCCATGCGCCCGGTGGCGCAGAAGATGCACCCCAGGGCGCATCCCGCTTGAGATGAAATACAAAGGGTCCGCCGCTCGCCAGACGGAATGAGCACGGACTCGATCGCTTCGCCGTCCGCCAGGCGCCACAGGAACTTCCTGGTGCCGTCGCTAGAAATCTGTTCCTGCGCCAGGTCCAGGCGGGGGAGCGGCCAGTCGGCTTGCAGCTGGTCCCGGAGCGAACGGGGCAGGTCGGTGGCGTCGCCCCAGGCGGGGAGGGGGCGGGACCAGAGATAGGGAAGGAGCTGCCGGGCCCGGAAGGCCGGGAGGTTCCGCTCCTGGCACCAGCCGGCGAGCCGGCTGGCGGCTTCGGCGGGGGGCAGATCGAGAATCGTGGCGGGGGTGGTGCGTCTAGTGGTCATCCTCGAGCAAAGATAACCGGCCGCCGAAAGGTGGGGGCGCGCCACAGGGCGTGGCGCGCGGGCGACAGGGAGTGTGGCGCAAGTGGGCGATTGACCCCGTGACCGGACTCGCCCATTTTTGTCCATCCTTCCAGCCGGGGCGGCCGCCGCCCCAACCGGTACACGACATCGCGATGTTCCTCCGGCAGTCGTCGCTCCCTTCCCTCGGGGCCGCGCGCCGCCGGTACTTTCATACCCCTCGGAGGCTTCATGCAGAAGAAGCTGCTCGCGCTGGCATGTTCCGCCCTCTTCGTCGCTGCCGCCTGTTCGGACAGCCCGATGGCCACCAACCAGGAACCGCTGCTCAGTGTGACCCGTCCGGCCACACAGCTCATTCCCGGCCGGTACATCGTGCTCTTCAAGAAGGGCAAGGTCGGAGATGTGCGGGGCGAGGCCCAGCGGATCGTGTCGGCGGACGGC
The DNA here is from genome assembly GCA_016794805.1 of Gemmatimonadota bacterium. GTDB lineage: Bacteria > Gemmatimonadota > Gemmatimonadetes > Gemmatimonadales > GWC2-71-9 > JADJOM01. The sequence goes on along the minus strand of JAEUJI010000290.1, from coordinate 3,103 downwards.
GGGCGGATGCTCTTCGTCTATGAGCATGCCACCCACGGCTTCGCCGCCGACCTGTCGGACGCCGCCATCGAGCGGCTGCGCCGGAACCCGAACGTCGAAGTGATCCAGCAGGACGGCATCGTCAAGCTCGACGCGACCCAGACCCCGACGCCTTCCTGGGGCCTCGACCGCATCGACCAGGCGAACCTCCCCCTCGACAACAGCTACACCTACCCGAACACCGGCTCCGGGGTCCATTTCTACGGGATCGACACCGGCATCCTCGGCGGCATCAACGGGGCGGCGGGGGCGCACAACGAGTTCACCGGCCGCATGGGCAGCGGGTTCGACGCCATCACCATCGGCGGCAACGCCAATGACTGCAACGGCCACGGCAGCCACACCGCCTCGACCGCGGCGGGCACCGTGTACGGCGTCGCCAAGCAGGCCACGATCCACCCGGTCCGGGTGCTGGGCTGCGGCGGGTCGGGCACCTTCGCCCAGGTCCAGGCCGGCATCAACTGGGTCACCGGTGATCACCAGGCCCACCCCGGCCAGCTCTCGGTCGCCAACATGAGCCTCGGTGGCAGCGGCGACGTCGCCACCGACAACGCGGTGCGCGCCTCGATCGCGGCCGGCGTCGTGTACAGCCTGTCGTCCGGCAACAGCTCCACCGACGCCTGCAGCCAGAGCCCGGCGCGGGTGCTGGAGGGGCTGACGGTCAACGCCAGCGACATCACCGACAAGCACGCCTCGTTCTCCAACGGCGGTCCCTGCTCCGACCTCTATGCTCCGGGCGTCAACATCACCGCGGCCTGGATCGGCAGCAGCAGCGCCACCAACACCATCAGCGGCACCTCGATGGCCGCTCCGCACGTGGCCGGCGTCGCCGCGCTGTACCTCGCGGCCAACGGCAGCTCCACCGTGCCGACCGTCAACGCGGCGATCATCAACAACGCCACGGCCAACAAGATCACCAACATCCCGGTCTTCGTCGGCACCACCCCGAACAAGCTGCTCAACATGCAGTTCATCGGCGGCGGCCCGTCGAACGTGCCCCCGGTCGCGGCGTTCACCTACAACTGCACCGGCCTCACCTGCAGCTTCACCAGCACCTCCACCGACTCCGACGGCACCATCGTCGGGTACGCGTGGAAGCTGCAGAACGGCAACACCGTCTCGACCGCGTCGAGCTTCAACCGCACTTTCAACGCGCCGACGACCTTCAACCTCACGCTGACCGTCACCGACAACGGCGGCGCCAGCACCAGCATCACCCAGCAGGTCGTGGTGACGGGCGGCGGCTCCAACGTGCCGCCGGTGGCCAGCTTCACCTACAACTGCGTCGCGGCCACCCACACCTGCACCTTCACCAGCACTTCCACCGACTCGGATGGCACCATCGCCGCGTACGCCTGGAAGACCGCGAACGGCACCACGATTTCCACCGCCAGCAGCTTCGTGAAGGCCTTCCCGTCGGCCCGGACGATGAACCTGTCGCTCACGGTCACCGACAACGGCGGCGCGTCCAACACCGTGACCCAGAGCGTTACCGTTCCCTGAACGGACTGACTGACGCTCGCCAGCCGCCGGGTCCTCACGGGCCCGGCGGTTTGGTTTTCCGGACCCGGGGAAAGCCCCTAACTCATCATGCCTGAATGGGTTGCCGGGTTCCCGCCGGACCGTTAGGTTCCCCGGACACCCTAGCCCGGGACCGGATTGCTCCTCACTGAACTCCTGACCGTCGACCGCATCAAGGTGCCGCTCGCCGCCGCGGACAAGGCCGCGGCCCTCCGCGAGCTGACCCAGCTCCTCGCCGACCTGGCCGGGGTCCCGCCCGAGCCGCTGCTGGCCGCGATCGAGGAGCGGGAGCGGGTGCTCTCCACCGGCATCGGACATGGCATCGCGATCCCGCACGCCAAGTCTCCCCTGGTCAACGACCTGGTCCTGGTCGCCGGCACGGCGCCGGCGGGGATTCCCTTCGAGGCGCTGGACGGGGAACCGGTACGGCTGCTCTTCCTGCTGATCGGGCCGGAGTCGGCCGCCGGTCAGCACGTGAAGGCGCTCTCCCGCATCGCGCGGCTGGTGCGGCGGGAGAGCGTGCGGGAGGCGCTGGTCGCGGCCCCGGACGCGGCGCGCTTTCAGCAGTGCCTGGTGGAGGCGGAGGAACGATGAGCGGGGCGACATCGCTTCGGACCCACCGGGCCGGCAGCCTCCGCCGGGAGCACGTGGGCCAGCAGGTCCGGCTGGGGGGCTGGGTCCACCGGGTTCGCGACCTGGGCGGCGTGGTATTCATGGACCTGCGGGACCGGGACGGGCTGGTGCAGCTCTCCTTCGACCCCCGGTTCACCAGCCCCGAGGTCCTGCAGCGGGCGGCGGCGGTCGGCACGGAATCGGTGGTGCTGGTCGAGGGCGAGGTCGCGCTCCGGCCCGAATCGGCGCGGGACGCGTCCATTCCTTCCCGCGAGGTCGAGGTACAGGTGCGCGGCTTCCGCGTGGTGGGGCCGGCCCAGGTGCCGGCGATCCCGGTGGCGCGGAAGGAGGGGGAGGAACTCGCGGCCGAAGAGTTGCGCCTCAAGTACCGCACCCTGGACCTGCGCCGGCCCGAGTTGCAGCAGAACCTGCTGCTGCGCCACCGGCTGGCCCAGCGCGCCCGGCGCACCCTGAGCGACCTCGGATTCCTCGAGATCGAGACCCCGATCCTGACCAAGCCCACGCCGGAGGGCGCCCGCGACTACCTGGTGCCGAGCCGGGTGCAGCCGGGGGAGTTCTACGCGCTGCCGCAATCGCCGCAGATCTACAAGCAGCTGCTGATGGTGGCCGGGTACGACCGGTATTTCCAGATCGCCCGCTGCTTCCGCGACGAGGACCTGCGCGCCGACCGGCAGCCGGAGTTCACCCAGATCGACATCGAGGCCTCGTTCGTCCAGCAGGACGACGTGATGGACGTCATCGAGGCGGTGCTGGTGGCGCTCTGGGATGAGGCGGGACACCCGGTGTCCCGCCCGTTCCGCCGGCTGGCACACCACGAGGCGATGGAGCGCTGGGGGATCGACAAGCCCGACCTGCGCTACGGGTTCGAGCTGTCGGACCTTACCGGGCAGGTCGGCGCCGACGCCGCCGA
>JAEUJI010000265.1 GCA_016794805.1 Gemmatimonadota bacterium | reverse complement strand
AGCGGCAAGGACGCCAACCGGCTCTTCATCGAGAACGCGCGGGGGCATGGAGAGCTGATCGTGCGGGAGGTGGTGCGACGGCGGGGGTGAGGGGGGCCGACGGTACCGACGGTAGCGACGGTAAACGACACGACCCTCCGGGCTTCTCTCCGGAGGGTCACGTGGTTTTTGTCCGGCTCGCTACCGCCCAACCGCCCAACCGCCCTATCGCCTACTGCGCCTGCAGCCGGACGAAGAGGGTATCCATCGGCATGGTGTTGAGCCACACCGGGTCGAGCTCGTAGTAGCGGCTCTTGCTGTAGCGGCCGGTGGTCGGGAAGTACGGCGGCGGAGCGCTGGAGCCGCAGACGTCGTAGACGTGGGCCTCCTGCCAGCCGGCGTTGCCGTTGTAGGTGGCCACCCGCACGAAGCCCTGGATGAGCCCGCCGGTCACCCGGACGAACCCGCCCGACGCGGAGGGCGCATTCTCGCCCGCGATGAAGCCTTCGGTCCAGCCCGGGCTGTAATTCTCCCCGCCCCAGTCCTTGAGGGCGAAGATGAAGGCGTGGTAGTTCTCGCTCGAGGGGGTATCGTCGAACAGCCCCTGCCAAGTGGCGTTGGCGCCGTTCTTGTCCTCGACGCGCCACGGACGCTGGATGCTGTTGTCCGCGATGAGGACTGAGTCCGCCGAGAGGAGGCCGAGGATATCGCCCTGGTCGTTGCACTGGGTGCCGGGGGTGGTGACGTAGGTGATGTCGTCCGCCAGCATGATGGTGCCGGTGGAGACGATGCTGACCCGTCCCCGCAGGCGGCCGCTCACCACCACGCTGCCGTTGACGTAGACCACGCCCTTGAAGTTCGGGTTGTTGCCCAGGGGGATCAGGTAGCTGTTGTCCCCAGGGCGCTTCGCCACTATCGATCCCGTCGGTGCCAGCCGCTTGGTGATCCACTGCCCGAAGACCGGGGTGCCGACGGGGGAGTTCGCCGCCATGAACGCCGGGGTAGGCGTCAGCGTGTCCAGGGCCGCATTCCCGGTGCCGAAGAGCCGCGGATCTCCCCCCAGGTAGCAGGCCTTGCCTGCGTAACGGGTGCCGTTGAAGGCGCGCTGCACCGAATCGGCCGCGTCGTTCGGGCCCATGGCATAGGCGGCGGTGTCGTCGACCATCTTGAAGAGCGACCGCGCGGTGCGGAACCGGGGCACGCCGCCCGCCGTGCGCACCACGCCGCAATTCGAGGAGAACACGTTGGGATTGAGCGTCGCATCGAAATTGGCCCAGCCACCCGGCGTGGAGACGGTCACCGGACGGGTCCCGGCACGCCGGGCCCCGACGTAGTTCCGGTTGACCGTGTCCGTGGCGACCACGCCGGTGTTCGTCGCCTGCCAGACGCGCATGTAGCCTTCGTCCCAGTCAAAGGTGCCGTTGCCGTTCCGGTCAATCGGGACGAACTCGATCCGGACGCTCGGGGTGCGGGTATTGGCGCCGCCCATCGAGGGGGTGATGTCATAATCTCCGTTCACCGCGTCCGACTGCTGCGCGAACGACCGCATCAGCGCGAATTGCGCCGCCGAGGGCCACGGGATGGCCTGGGCCGGGACCACTGTTCCCTGCTGGAAGTTGCCCGAGTTGGGGTTCACGATGGAGCCGGCCACGGTCACCGGCCCGGTGAACAGCACCCGGTTGGCGCCGCTGCAGCCATTCTGCAGCCGCAGCTGGGTGTTCGAGTGGAACGGTCCCTGGACCTGCTCCCAGCAGCCGTACACGGGGCCGCCGGTCCAGGAATTGACCGCCACGGCGAACTGGGACCAGGAGGACTGCGTGAGGAGCAGGCGCCGCGCCGCCACGGCACCGCGCGGATCCGAGATCACCGAGACCACCGAGGCCAGGTTCAGCCCGTACTGCCCGGCGCTGCCCAGGCCCCCGGTGCGTCCGCCGGTCCGGCCGGCGTAGATGGAGCGGGTGTAGCCCGGGATGATCTGGTTCTGGGCGTCCCGCACCGGCTGGTTGAGGGCCAGGACCGTGTCGCCGGTCGCGGGCAGCATCCCCGGGTTCCGGTTGAGCGAATCGCGCCCGATCTCGAGGCCGGCGTCGGCGGCGGACTGCAGCCCCGCCTCACGGGCGTGGTAGCGGCTCACCAGCACGTTGTTGCCGGACATCATGATGGCCCCGATCGCGATCGCCGCCACCAGGAAGGCGAGGAGCAGGGTCATGATGAGCGCCACCCCGCGTTCATCGCGGGTGCAGGGGGGCAGGGAGCGGGGCATGCGGGCCTCCATACGGGGACGCGGAATCCTGACGGTCATGGCGCGACGGCGTCGTCCACCAGCAGGGACGAGACGTTCGGCGTACAATCCTGGGACGCCACCGCGAACTCATACTCCTGGCCGGAGGTGTTCGAGGTGATCGGGAAGTTGTAGAGCGTCGTAGTGTCCGCCCGGACATTCGCCATCAGCTCCCAGTCCACCGCGGGAATGGTGTCGAGCCGCCGGAAGACGAGGTACAGGCGCACGTCGTTCTCGCCGGCCGCCTGGTCCGGCGAAGGCGTCCAGTCGAGGGTCACCAGGCCGCTCCCCGGGATGGTGTCGGGGACGGCGTTGAACGTGGCCGGGGCCAGCGGGGTGCGGCCGCAGACAATCGGCTGCGGCAGGCCGTTGTTGGGCACCCGGACCACGGTGGAGACCGCCCACCGCCGTTCCTCGGCGCCGGTCTTCCCGTTGGTGACCCGGAAGTTGAGTCGGATCGCCCGGACGCTGTCCGGCAGCTGATAGGCAATCGAGTCGGCCTGGGTGATGCCGGTGACGAGCTCGCGGCGCTTGAGCGGCAGGCTGGCGCTGGGCACGGTGACGAGATTGCCGGCGCTGACCCGCAGGTACTCGAAAAACGGCCGCCCCAAAGAGTCGGGCAGGATGTTCCGCGCCACCGTGGTGGCCGGAAGGGCATTGAGCCGCAGGTTCAGCAGGTAGTCGTCACTCCGGGTGGTGGAGCCATCCGGCGTGAAGAAAAGGATGATCGTCTCAGCGGTGCTGCGGGTACCGTTCGCCAGGCGGTAGTTCTTGGTCGGATACGTGTAGGTCGGGGAACTGTTGGGGATGATCGTCGCGTTGGCCGAGTCCCAGGAGATCGCGCCGAGGCTGTCGGCGTCGGGATTGAAGTACACTGCCCAGCGCATGTCGCTGGTATCGCTCTCGGCGTAGTCGGCGTTGAAGGCGAAGGTGGCATTATCGCCGTAGACGATCATCGGCTGGGTCCCGGCCACCCCGGCCCCCACGGTCCGGACCATGCGCTCGAGCGTGGTCACGATGTAGCGGCCGTTCTGGTACATGTCGGTCCGGTCGGCGCCGAGCGCGAAGCCCCGGGTCTGGGACCGCAGCAGCGCCACCGCGCTCCCCATGACCAGCGAGAGCACGATCAGCGAGATCATGACCTCGAGCAGCGAGAAGCCGGCTCGACCGAGGCGCACGGCGGGGCGGGTCATGGGCGGGCCACCTGGGTGGTGAGGCTGATGGTGTCACCGGGCAGGGTCGGGTCAGTCACCCGCACCGTGATGGTGGTGATGTCGCGCGCCGGCGTGCCGGTCTGGTCCCGGTTCAGGAAGGTGCGGCGTCGCATGGCCGGGAAGCCGGGCTGCCCCACGGTGTCGGCCCCGGCGCCGGAGCCGAACAGGGATACCAGGGTGGTGTAGCGGGGATCGTTGGCCACCAGCTGGAGCCGCGCCCGGGCCACCTCGGTGGCCATGGTGCGGGCCGTGGTGGTGCGGACCCCGTGCATGAAGGTGGCGACGAAGCGCCCCAGTCCCGCCATCACGACGGTGAGGATCACCATCGCGATCAGGACCTCGATCAGCGTAAAGCCGCGTCGATCGGTCGAGTGCCGCACAGCCCGCCTCACTTTCCGCTCACCCAGGTGCCGTTCGCATACGTCCACCAGTAGGCCCGTCCGGTGGCCTGGTCGATCGCCACCGCCCGGGTCTTGTAGGCCGCCCCCGGGGTGCCGGCCTGGTTCTGGGCGAAGGCCTTGTACGTCGTCAGGTAGAGCCCGCCCGATTCGTTGGCCGTGCCGTCGCGGTGAAACACGATCGCCGGCAGCCCGCCCTGGGTCCGGGTGAAACTGGCGTAGGCCCCCCCGAAGCCGAGCGCAGGGGCCCCGCTGGAGCCGAACTTGACCCCCTCGTCCATCGAGGAGTGGCTCACCCGCTCGGTGTTCTGGATGACGCCGTCGTTGTTCCGGTCCTCATGCAGCCTGAGCGAGCCCTCGGTGGTGTCCACCGCCACCCAGATGTCCATCTGGAGGCTGACCGCGGTGCGCTGGGCATGGGCAAAGGTCAGCGCCACCGTCCGCATGGCCGAATTGACCTTCGCCCCTTCGAAATCGATCCGGGGCAGGCCGATCGCCGCCACGATCCCGATGATGATGATGGTCAGCATCACCTCCACCAGGGTGAAGCCACCGGTCAGGGTGTAGCGGGGGGGCCGATCCCCCGGTCCGGCTGCGGTTGTGGTGACCATAGACAAATGCGCTCCTGACAACCGGTCGGCATCACGGGAGGCATGCCATCGGGTGACCGAGTGCGGGGGCTGCCGGTCTCCCAGCACCCCCAACCTCCGTCGCGCGGCGCGCTCCGGATGTGAGCCCGGACACGTCACGTAACGGAGCGGCGAAAAAGCGAACAGCGGGAGTCGCCTAACCTGTTGACTTGCATGGCGCTGACGACGGGCGCCCGGGCAACCCGCCCGGAGCTCGGTGACGGCGGACTCGCGCCCCGGCTCCACCATACTCCGCTGTTCAAGCCGAGACAAGCAGGCCGGGCCCCCTGGGCGCCCCGTGGGAGGACGTCGGGGAGGCCCGGCGGTTCTCGCCATGCCAAGACGGGCAAGAGTGGGACCGCCCCCCCAGCGGGGACGGGCCCACTCCGCTCGGAGGGGACGTAACCTAATTCTGGTTGGCGGCGTACCAGGCTGCAACGTTGAATCTGACCGGGTCCATCTCATAGAACCGGTTGCGGACGAAGACGCCGGTCGTCGGATAGTAGGGCGGCGGATCGGTCGCGCCGCAGGCGTCGTACTGGTACCGCTTGGCGTACCCGGTGCCGTTGCCGCCGGACGTCGTGGTGACGGCGCCACGCCAGCCCTGGATGATGCCACCATAGGTGTTGAGGCAGCCGCGCCCCACCGAGGAGACGCCGCCGGTGGTGCAGGCCTGCGCGACCATGTTCCCCACGTTGTAATTCTCGGCGCCGAAGGTCCGCAGGGTCAGCATGAACCCGTGGATGGTCTCCGCGGAGGTGTCATCGTAGGTCCGGACCCCGGTGTTGGAGGTGGAGGTGCCGGAGATCGACATATTGGTGTTCGTGGTCTGGGGCGAATTGATCGTGTTATTCGCCACGATCAGCGACTGGCCGGAGAAGAACCCGGCGATATCCCCCAGGGTGCAGTCCCGGGTGGCTGGGTTCTCGTAGTAGGTCAGGTCGTCTCCGAAGATGATGTTCCCGCTCGCGGCCAGGGTCACTCGGCCATGGATCACACCGCTCACGATGACCTTGCCCGCGACATAGATGACGCCCTTGAAATTCACGTTGCGGGCGCGGTTCAGCGGGAAGAGGAAGTCCCGGTCCGGCCGGCCGGAAAGCGCCGGCACCGCGGCGATGGCCGCATTGATCCCCGCCGGCGCCTGGACCCAGGTCCCGCCGTCGAAGTGCCCGGTCGTGGGCCAGTTGGCGCCGGCACTGGTGCCGAGGGCGGTCGAGGTCAGGATGGAATCACCGCCCAGGTAACAGCGGCGCGCGGCGCTGGTAAGGGAGGAGTCCTGGTTGACCGCGGTGGACGCCACGCTGTGGTTGTGCGGGGGAAGCGAGAGGTTGGTATGCAGCGCCGCCGGCAGGAACCGCGGCACCCCGGCGAGCGAGTCCAGGTCGCCGCAGTTCCGCGACGCGCGCAGGTACGGATTGGCGGGCAGCGAGGCGGAGACGAAATCCTCGTTGGTCCCCTGGTAGACCCGGAAGAAGCCCTCCATGGTGCCGCCGCCTATGTCCAGCGTGATGAACTCGATCCGGGTCCGGGCCTCGCCGGTGGCGCCGGCGGTGGAGCCGGTGAACCGGCTGCTTCCCACGGTGGCCAGGCTGTCCAGCATGTTGAGGTCCGCCACCGTCGGCATGGGGATCCGCGGCTGGTTGAGCTTCGGGGCCAGCAGGAAGGTGCCGTTGGCCTGGCCGATGATGGTCGGGCGGCGGCTGGTGACCTGGTTATAGAAGGTGGCACCGGTGCTGGCGATCCGGATGGTGTCGTTGGAGTGCACCGGCCCCCAGATCGCGTCGCCGTTCAGGAAGGACAGCGTGGTTCCCGCGGTGTCTTCCTCGATGTCCGTGAAGTACGCGAACTTGGAGAAGCTCTCCTGGTTGATCTCGAGCCGGCGCACCGCCTGGTTGCCGAAGGCGTCCCGGGCGTGGCTGATGATGGCGCCCGTCACGCCGAACTGCCCGGTCGTGATGCCGACCGGGCCGATCCAGGTGGAGCGGGTCACGCTCGGGATGGTGTTGCCGCTGGCATCCCGGACGGCCACGTTGCTCTCCAGGGTGGTGTACCCCGACGTTGGGTAGACCGCGCGGTTGCCGGTGACGCGGCTGCGGGCCTCCTCGAGGCCGGCGTGCGACGCGGCGTCCACCATCGCCAGCCGCTCGGAATTCCGGGCAAGGAGCTTGGCGTTGAGCGTCATCATGCAGGCGCCGAGGGCGATGGCGCTCACCGCAAAGGCGACCAGCAGGGTCGTGAGCAGCGCGATGCCGCGGCGATCGCGGAGGATGGTGCGTGGCGACATGAGGGCTTCTCCGGAGATCAGGGCGTAAGCGGCGCGTTCACGGTCGCCGTGCCCGAGAGCATGGGGGTGCAGTCCTGGGCCGCCAGCATGTACTGGTACCCGGGAGCGCCGGCGATCACGGTCTCGTCTTCCCATTGCGGCGTCGGGGAGCCGGCCGCCACGGTGGCGATCGGCTCGGGCCAGGTGGTGCTGCCCTGGTCCCGGCGCCAGATCACGTAGCTCTGCACATCGGTCTCGCCGCCGGTCTCATCCAGCGCCCGGTTCCAGCTCACCATGATGGTGGAGTCCCAGGGCGCGACCGCGCTGTCCACGACCCAGGTGGCCACGGGAACGGTCCCCAGCACCGGCGCGCTGCCGCAGGTGGTGATCTTCTTGGTCCCGATGTTGGGCAGGCTCGCCATGAAGGTGATGGCGCGGGTGCGCTGCGCCGTCCCGGTCTGGCCGTTGGTCACCGTGAAGGCCACCTCCACCGCGCCCAGGCTGTCGGCCCGCGAGGAGACGCCGGTGTCCGCGGCGGCGCCGTGGATGGCCCAGGTGTGCCGGACCGGCATCCAGGCGGACGGCACCGTGTCGAGCGAGGCGCTGGTCGCGCCACTGGCGGGGATCCGCTTGTAGTAGTACCGGAAGAAATTGCGGCCGGGCGTCCGGATGACGTTCCGGATCACCACCTCTGGCGCCGCGTTATTCACCTGGCGGAGCAGGAAGTAGTCGTTCGGGTCGGTGCTGGAGGTGTCCAGCTGGAACATCCAGATGATCGTCTCCGCCGGACTGGTGAGCGTGAAGCTGCCGGCGGCGAGATAGGTGGAGTCAGGATACATGAACGCCGGGCTGGTGCCGGGGAGCGCAAAGCGCTGGGCCGGGAGCAGGGCGATCACCTGGCCGGAGGGCATGCCCGGATTGTAGAACACCGCGAACAGGCTGTCGGTGTTGGAGGCGTAGTCGGCGTTGAAGATGAACGTGTTGGGGCCGGCGTAGAGGACCATCGGCTGCTTGAACGGCACGTTGGATCCGGAGAGCCGGAACTCCTGGCTGAGCAGGTCGCCCCCGAAGCTCAGGTTCTGCAGCATGCCCATGTCGATGGCGCTCTTGTCGAGCATCTTGGACTGGCTGGAGAGCATGCCGAGCGAGCCGCCCAGGATGATCGAAAAGATCACCAGGGCGACCAGCATCTCGATCAGGGTCATACCGCGACGGTCGCGCATGGGGGCTCCTAGAAGCGGGCGATGGTGACCGTGCGGGTGACCGGCGTGACCATCCCGCCGCCCGAGACCACCACGGTGATGCGCTTGTAATCGTTGAGCGAGTCGGCCACGCCCGAGAGCAGCGAGTCCTTGGCGACGGTCGTCGTGCGGGTAAACGCGAAGGTGCCCAGGTTGGTCACCGTGCCGCGGCACTTCCCCGCGACGCTGGAATCGAGCGCCGCATAGTTGGGCTCGGCGCGGCAGCGCGAGATCCACGCATTCGCGACTGCGTTGGCCTCGTTCCGGACCCGGCTGCTGGACACCGTCCGGGTGAAGTCGAGCCCCACCCGGGGCACCGACAGGACCACGATGGACAGGATGACCACCGCGATCATCACTTCCACCAGGGTGAACCCCGCTTCGTGCGCGCGTGTCATGCTCAGAACCCCCGCATCCAGGTCGTCCCGTTCCACCGCATCCACTCGGACCGTCCGGTGGCGCGGATCATTTCCATGGCCCACGTCTCGTTGCGATGATCGGGGTCCCCAGCGAGGGCCAGCCGGGTGGTGAGGTACACCCCGCCAAACTCCCTGGCGCTGCCGTTGCGGAAGAACACGATGGCCGGCAGGCTGGTGGTGGTTTCCTGGGTGGTGAAGTTGACGGCGGCGCCGCCAAAGGTGCGGACCGGCACCGTCGCGGGCCGGCCAAACTGGATGCCCTCGCCGAGCGGGATGCCGCGGACCCGCTCGCCGTTGTTGATGGCGAGATTGTCGTTCGCGTCATACAGCACCCGGAGCTGGCGCTGCGCGGTGTCCACCATGACCACGATGTTGTGCTGCCGGGAGATGGCCTCGCGCTGCATGGCCAGCATGGTGGTCCCGAGCGCCTGGATCGAGGACTTGGACTGGATCCGGGAGACGTTGACCCGGGGCAGGGCCATGGCCGCCACGATCGCCATCATGGTGATGACGATGAGCAGTTCCACCATGGTGAAGCCGCGGCGCCCGATGTGGGGAAGAACTGGCATGTGACCGGCCTCTGAAGGTCTGCCCCC
>JAEUJI010000264.1 GCA_016794805.1 Gemmatimonadota bacterium | reverse complement strand
GCGGCGGGGTGGGGCCGCTCGTGCTGGACGTCCGGGAACCACATGAGTTCGAGATCGTCCATCTGGAGGGGAGCCACCTGATCCCGCTGCGCGAGCTGCCGGCGCGGCTGGCGGAGCTGACGGCGCACCGGGACATCGTGGCGCTGTGCCACCACGGGATGCGGTCGCTCCAGGCGGTGGAACTGCTGCGGGGCGCCGGGTTCGGCAGCGCCCGCAGCCTGGCCGGCGGCATCGACGCCTGGGCGGTGGAGGTGGATCCGGCGATGGCGCGGTATTAGACGAGCCGCCGAGCCGCCGGTTGACGCCACCCGGCTGGAACGGGTAGTTTCTCCGCCCACGCCGAAGTGGTGGAACTGGTAGACGCGCTGCGTTCAGGGCGCAGTGGGCGCAAGCCCGTGGGGGTTCGAGTCCCCCCTTCGGCACTCAGATGCGCAACGGTGGAGCCCCGGCATGCCCGGGCTTCACCGTTGCCGTTTCCGGCGCCTTCCCCAGAACCCAACCACCTGTCTATCTTCAAGTTACGATGACAGGCCGGACCCGCCGCGCTTCGGCTGACGCCGAGGGCAAGCTCTCGGTCGCCCGCAATCCCAAGGCGACCCACGACTACCACATCCTCGAGACGTGGGAGGCGGGACTGGTGCTGACCGGCACCGAGGTCAAGTCGCTGCGGAGCGGCAAGGCGTCGATCAAGGAGGGGTTCGCCCGCCTCGCCAATGGAGAGGTCTTCCTCGAGGGGGTGAACATCACGCCCTATGAGCAGGGCAACCGGTACAATCACGATCCGGTCCGCACCCGGAAGCTGCTGCTCAATCGCCGGGAGATCGAGCGGCTGGTCGGCAGCGTGGAACAGAAGGGGCTGACGCTCGTCCCCCTGGAGCTGTACTTCCGCAACGGGGTGGCCAAGGTCACGCTGGCGCTGGGGCGCGGCAAGAAATCCCACGATCGCCGCGAGGATCTCAAGAAGCGTGATGCCGAACGTGATATGGCCCGGGCCATGAGCCGGCGCGCATGATCCCGACGCTGCTCCTCCTCGCCGCGCTGACGCCGGCGCCGCCGGCGGACCTGACCATCCAGACCCCTCGCGGGGTCACCCGGCTGCCGATTGTCGCCGGCGGTGGGGCGGGCCCGGTGGTCTCGGCGGACCTCCTGGTCCGTGCCCTCAACGGGCGCCTCGCCACCCGGGAGCCATGGGTGGAGGTGACGCTCAGCCAGCAGTCCTTCCGCTTCCTGCTGGGCGCTCCCATCCTCGCCTTCAACGACCGGCTGCAGCCCCTGGCGGGCTGGGCCGCGCGGCGGCAGGACTCGATCTTCCTCCCCCTCCAGTTCGTGACGGAACTCCTGCCGCGGTTCCTCGGCGAGCGCTACGACTTTGACGTCGCCGGGGCGCGCCTCGTGGAGACCGGTCCTGCGGCGCCGCCGCCAGTGGCCCGGCTTCCCAACGGACTCCGCCCCGGCCACGTCATCACCCTCGACCCGGGACACGGCGGGCGCGATCCGGGCAACCTGGGGGTGTACCTGCCGCGCGGGATGAACGAGAAGCACGTGACCCTGTCCGTCGGCCTCCTGCTCCGGGACGAGTTGCGGCGGCGCGGGATCAAGGTGGTGATGACGCGCACCACCGATACGCTGATCAGCTACCTCGACCGGGCCCGGTACTGCACC
>JAEUJI010000227.1 GCA_016794805.1 Gemmatimonadota bacterium | reverse complement strand
TTCTTTTCCTTCTTGGCGATTTCCTTCTGCCGCTTCTCGAATCCGAAATTGCGCTTGGGCACGCTGGTCCTTGGGTGGCCCCCGGAGGGGAGTGAGTCAGGCCGATGCAGGCGGACGGTGGGGCCCTGCGGCTAGTTCGGTCCCCACCAGGTGCCACGGCGCTTGACCGGCGCCGACTGCGCCTTCTTGGCGGGCGGCGCGGCGGCGGAGGCGGCGGGCCCCATGGCGTGGTCTTCGGCCCACCGGGCCAGGGCCGCGTCCAGCTCGGCGCCGGCCTGGTGCGCATCGCACGGAAAGGCGGCGAAGCGGCGCCCCTCGACCATCAGGTACCACATCGGCGGCTGCTGGTCCTCGCCCCGATGGGCGTTGGCGGGCCGGCCCTCATAGGACACAAAGTGAAAGGCGCGCCCCCGGACGATGAGGTGGCGCTGTTCGGACTTGAATGCTGACAAGAAAGCCTCCGGACCGCGGGTGACGAGCCGGAGATGGCGCGGATTCCGGCGCCAGCAACAGCGGGGGTCGCTGGGAAGATAACCTGTTGCCCCCCAAGGCCGAACCCGGGCCCGGAGCGTGTCGCTCCGGGCCCGGGCTTGGTGGGCTGGCAGGGGGTGGTGAGCGCTAGCGTCCGTCCACCGGTAGTCCGCTCGGCACCCGGGTGGGGATCGTCCGCTGAAGGTGGCGGGCCCTGGGGTCCGTCAGCGCGGTCATGAACGTGGTGAGCTGATCCACGAGGGCAGCCGGCAGCACTACGCCATTCAGGATCGTGTCCCGGTTGGCGAGGACGGCGTCGAAATTGAGCACCAGGGACCCCTGCAGCAGCGGCTCCAGCCCTGTGGGATCGAAGCTGCGCAGCTTCAGATCCGATTCGCTGTAGTGATCAATGAAGCCACGCAGGTCGGTGATGGCGCCGTCGTGCCCGTAGGGCGCGGTGAGCTCCACGTTCCGCAGCGGGGTGGTGCGGAAGGTGTACTGGTCCGCCAGCTGCCCCGTCACGTTCATGCGACCGAAGTCATCCCGCCCGTCGGGGCCATTGCCCTTGCCTGGGCCGAACTGCGCCACGGCCACGTTGTGGAACTGGTTGTCGGTGAACGCCGGCCCATTGTGGCAGAGCGAACAGCGAATGGTGAGGAACACCTGCGCCCCCGCCAGCTGCTCCGCCGACAGCGCGTGATCGTCACCCGCGAGGAAGCGGTCCCAGGGCGTCTCGGTGAACGAGAACTGGTCCAGGAAGAACCCGCCGATCGCGTTGGAGGCGTGGGCGAACGACATCCGCTTGAACGGGGTCCCGGGGTAGGCGGCCTCGAACAGGCGGCGATACTCCGGGATGTCTCCCAGCCGGCGCATCAGCACGCTCCACATGGCCCGGTTGTCGGCGTCGGGGATCGCGGCCAGCTCGTTGCCGCCCATGGCCCGCATCTCCTCGCGCGAGAGCACCGGAAAGAGCCCGATGGCCGACGCCGCGCCAAACTCGAAGACCCGGGTCATGTCGGGGGTGAGCTGTTCGCCGGCCGGCGTGTGGAACTGGCCGTGAGCGTCCATCGCTACGCGGCCGTCCCAGAACAGGGCTGGCAGGGCCGACAGGTTGAAGAGCGGTGGCGCATTCCGGGGAATGAACGCGCCGGCCGGATGGACACGCGTCGGGCCCAGCCCGGTGGCGCCCTGGCCGATCGAGAGGTGCCGGGCGTCGCCCGTCGCGAGCTGCGGCAGGTGACAGGTCATGCACGAGATGTCGCGGTTCCCGCTGAGGACCTTGTCGAAGGCCAGCGCCTGGCCCAGCCGCGCCAGCGCCGGCCGAACCCGGGCCGCACGCGGCATCGGCGTGATGCCGCGGCCGGCGGCGAGCTGGCGGACCGCATCAACGAAGGAGTCCGAGACCGCCGCCGTCGGCGGGGCGATCCGCGCCGTGGGATCGGGGGCGTTCGATGCATCGGCGCAGCCGGTCAGGCCGACCGCGGCGGCGGCGATAGCGCCGACCAGGTGCCGCAGGTTCATATGGGGACTCCGTTTCAGGGGAATCGAGGGGCCTCCGGCACGCACCTTCGCGCCATCCCCGATACCTGAAGATCGGAATCCCGGGACCAGACCCGACAGGCACTCCCCCCGGTCTCGGTTGTCGCATTTACGGGCCGAAATCCGATAGCCTTGGGAGCCGCTCGAAGGCCGGGGCGCGGGATCTATCGCCAGCGCGCACCGCCGACGACATTCGGAGCCGGAGGTTCCTGCATGCCACCGTCCTTCCGCGATCACTGGCCCGAACTCGAGCCGCTGCTCGACCAGGCCCTCGAGCTGCCGCTGGCGGAGCGCGAGCACTGGCTCACGGACCTGGCGGCCCGATCGCCCGTGCTCGCCGCCGAGCTGACCGCCCTGCTGTCGGGTGAACCGGTCGCGGATCGCGCCGGGTTCCTGGCGTCGCGCCCGCCGACGGGGCTGGCCGGACTGCAGCTGGGCCCTTGGCGCCTGGAGCGTCCCCTGGGCCAGGGCGGAATGGGCACCGTGTGGCTCGCCCGGCGGGCGGATGGCCGGTTCGAGGGGACGGCGGCGGTGAAGCTGCTCAACCTTGCGCTGCTGAGCCCCACCGGGCAGGAGCGGTTCCGCCGTGAAGGCTCGGTCCTCGCACGGTTGACCCATCCCGGCATCGCCCGGCTGCTGGACGCGGGGGTAGGCGGCACGGGGCAGCCCTACCTGGTGCTGGAACATGTCGATGGGATGCCGATCGACCGTTACGTGCGGGAGCGCGGGCTTGGGACCGCTGATTGTCTCGCGCTGTTTCAGCAGGTACTGGCGGCGGTCAGTCACGCGCATGCCAATCTCATCGTCCATCGCGACCTCAAGCCGTCGAACATCCTGGTGACGGCCGATGGCACGGTGAAGCTGCTGGACTTTGGCATAGCCAAGCTGCTGGACGATGACACCGGCGACGGCTCGCCGCTCACCCAGGAAGGGGGCCGCGCATTCACCCCGCAATACGCCGCCCCGGAACAGGTCCGGGGGGAGCCGCTCACCACCGCTACCGATGTCTACGCCCTCGGCGTCCTCCTCTATCAACTGATCTCCAACACCCACCCCACCGGTGGGGCTGCGGCAACGCCGGCCGCCTACGTGACGGCCCTCCTCGAGGTCGAGCCCGCGCCGCTCAGACTGGGCGACCTCGACACCATTCTCGCCAAGGCCCTGCGAAAGCCGGCGGCCGAGCGCTACCAGACGGTCACCGCGCTCGCCGAGGACCTGCAGCGCTACCTGCGCCACGAGCCGGTGAGCGCGAGGCCGATCTCGATCGGGTACCGGATTGACCGTTTTATCCGCCGCAATCGGGCCGCCGCGATCGCGGGGACCCTCGCATCCGTCGGGCTGGTGGGCGCCACCCTGTTCTCGATCGCGCAGATGCACGAGGCGGAGCGGCAGCGGGACGCCGCGCTCGAGGCCCGGCGCCGCACCGATGCCCAGGTCGAGTTCCAGGATGCGCTGCTGTCGCAAATCGGCGACCGGCCGATCACGGTGCGCGGAATGGTCGATTCCGCGCGCGCCGTGATGGAGCGGCAGTTCGCGGACGATTCGGCGACCCTGGCGTCCCTGCTCCCCCAGCTGGCCAACTCCTACAACCGCCTGGGCGATATTCGTGTGCGAGGCGCCCTGCTGGCCCGGGCGGAGTCGCTCGCAGTCGCCGGCATCGAGCCTGGACAGCTTCCGGTGCTCGGCTGCCTGCAGGCGGACAACCTCCGCCAGCAGGGCAAGTACCCCGAGGCCTGGGAACGGCTCGCCGCCGCCGAGGCCCTGCTCCGCGCGGATTCCGATCCCCACGACGCAGTGACCTGCCTCGCGCTCCGGGCCTGGCTGAGGATCGAGGCATCCGGCGAGGGCCCACCGGACTCCAGCGACACCCACGGCTTTCTCTCGGCTCGCCGGGCCCTGGCCATCATGGATAGCCTCGGTGAGGGCAGGGGCGCCAGCTACCTGGAGCTGCAGCTGCTCCTCGCCGACGCGCTCGACGCCGAGGGGGAGTACCGGAACGCCGTGGCCGAGTTTCGCAGCCTCCTGGCCACCCAGGAGCGTGGCGGCCGGGGAAACACGATCTATCAGGACATCGCCCAGCACAACATGGCGCTGTCGCTGGTAGCGCTGGGCGAATCGGCGGAAGCGGAGCGGTTGCTGCATGGCGTGCTGGTGCGGGCGGCCGCGAGCGAGCCGAGCGGCCGTGTCCACTGGCAGCCGCTGATCCACTACGCGGAGGCCGCCTTGACGGCCGGCCTGGCGGACACGGCGCTCAAGTATTTTCGGCAGGTGGTAGCTCAGGCGGTGGCGGATACCAATCTGTACTGGGAAGGACGGGGGTCGTTCGGCGTGGCCCGGGCGGCGATCGCGCTGGGCCAGTTCGGGGTGGCGCGCCAGGCGGCGGACCGGCTGGGCCGGATCCTGACCCTGGTACCCAAGGTGCAGAACACCGATGATGTCATGCCGGATCCGCGAACCATCCGCGGCATGCTCCAGCTCGCCGCCGGCGACACGGCGGCCGCTTATCCAACGCTGCGCGCGGTCCTCGACAGCCATGGCTACTTCGAGGGAAATCGTGCGCTGCGGCTGCGGCCGGTCGCGCTCCTCGCGGCGCAAGCGGCGATCGCGACCGGGCGGCTGGACGAGGCGGCCGACCTCGTCCATCGCGCCCGCGAGACCGCCCTGCTGGACTCCCTGACCGACAGCCTGAGCGCGAGTGTGGCGGAAGCCCGGGTCGTCGAATCCGCGCTGCTCCTCGCCCGGGGCGACACGGCGCAGGCCCGGACTGTCCTCGACCTGGCCGTGGCCGGGTTCCTCCGCGGCGCGGGTCCCGGCGATCCGCGGACCCGGGATGGCCAGGCCCGGCGGGCGGCGCTTTCCCGCTAGCTCGCGTCCGGCCCCAGCTCCTGACCAAGCGCGTGGTGCAGCAACAGGCGCGCCTTACGCCAGTCACGCTGGACGGTTCGCTCCGCCACCCCCCGCAACTCGGCGATTTCCACCAGGGTGAACCCGGCGAAGTAGTGCAGGTCCACCAGTTCGGCCAGCGCGGGATCAAGCCCGGCGAGCTCCTCGAGCGCCGCGCCCAGCGCCGCCAGGTCCGCGGAAGCTTCCTGGACGCCCTGGGCCTCGGCCCCATCCTCCTGCAACGTGATCTCCAGCTGGCGGTCCCGCTTGATCGCGCGGCGACGGCGCGCGTAGTCAATGACCAGCCCCCGCATCGCCCGCGCGGCATAGCCAAAGAAGCGGGCACGGTCGGGAAACACCGCCCCGCTCCGGCCCGCCATGCTGAGGTACGCCTCGTGGACCAGCGTGGTGGTGCCGAGGGTCAGGCTGGCCCCGCCCTGCCGGAGCTGCCGTTCAGCCAGACGATGGAGTTCGTCGTAGAGCAGCGAGAACAGCTGGTCGGCGGCCGTCGGGTCCGCGGCATCCGCCCGGCGCAGCAGCGCCGCAATCTCCAGTTCCGGGTCAGCTTCCGTCACTCGATGCCTTTCCGGGTCCGCTCAGCGGGGCATCGCGCTCCCCGCCAGGGCAAACACCTGCAGCGTGCTCCCCGCGGCGATCGCCAGGTACTGCCGGCCCTCCACCGCGAACGCGACCGGGTTGGCGTTGATCATGGCGCCGGTCTGGAAGTGCCAGAGGGGACGGCCGCTCACCGCGTCCAGGGCGTAGAACACCCCCTCGTTGGTCCCGCCGAAGACCAGCCCGCCGCCGGTGGCCAGCAGCCCGGCCCAGGGCGGGGAGAAGAGCGGGAAGCTCCACCGCTCCCGTCCCGTCACCGGGTCCAGCGCCTTCACCGCGCCCTGCGCCGAGTCGCCGCCGAACTCCGACTCCCCGCCGCCCAGGAAGAACCGGCCCGGTGTGTAGCTGACGGGGTACTTGTAGTACCGGCTTCCCATCTGCCGCGCCGCCACGTAGAACAGCCCGGTGCGGGGGCTGTAGGCCGGGCTATACCAGTTGCTGGCCCCGTGGAGGTTCGGGATGAGGTCCGTGCCCTCGGCGGTGGGCTCGGTGTTGGGCCGGAGGATGGGGCGGCCCTGACGCGCCGATGCTGCCCGTAGAGGCGGAGGGGTCGATGAGGGCGCGCCCGCTCGACCGCGTCACGGCACCGTCGCACGACGTGATGGCAGGCTACCGGACCGGCAACCGGGTCTAGGTGCGCGGCGAGGCCGATGCGGGAGTCCCATACTTCACGGTGTACCGGTTCGAGCGGGAGTGCGTGGCGATTGCTGCGCGAGCAGGGCGTCGATCCCCCCCCAGCCGCCGTCGAGACGGTGTTGCACCCGCCCAGACTCGAGGAGCAACACCGTGGCCAGATGATCCACGTCGCCGGTCGTCAGGTTGCGGGTGCGTACCACGCCCAGGGAATCGAGCGCCTGCTCGACCTCCGCGACGCTCCCCGACAGGGCGATGTCACCGGGTTCGAGTTGCCAATGCTGTGTGACGGTAGCCAGGCGCGCCGGTGTGTCGCGCCACGGGTCCACGGTGATCACGACGATCGGGATATCGGGCCGGTTGGCGGTGCGGCGTGCCCGCCGCAGGTCCGGGAGCAGCGTGGGACACACCGTCGTGCAGCGCCCGAAGGCGAACGTGAGCAGGGCCGGGCGACGACCGATGTCGGCCAGGGTCCGTCGCATGCCATCCTGGTCGGTCAGCTCAATGCCGACCACCTCGAGATCGGTCGTCGTGGAGGCGCCCTCCGGCGCGGGAACCGCGTCGACCCCCACGCCGAGGGCACGAGTCACGACCTTACCACTCCAGGTGAGCCCGAGCAGGAGGAGGATCGGCACGGCAATCAGGACCGCCCCGCCGAGCCGACTCGCCCGCCACCGGCGCAAGTCGGCGCGGAGCGCCTCGCCCCACACCACCACAAGCACTCCCAGCATTCCGATCGGCTCGCCCACCAGCAGGATCCAGCCGCCGGCGCTCGGAAGCCCGCCGGGGCGCACGCCGAAACAGGCGGCGCGCGTGCGGACCAACCAGTCCGGGGTCGCCGTACTCGCCGGCCAGAGGGCCAGTGCCCACCATCCTGCAGTGATCCCGAGGATCCCGAGGAGGGTGAGCGCGGCCAACCCAGGGCGCACCACGCGGGGTGTCGTCAGCCGATCTTCCACAGGAACGACAGCAGCTTCCAGTTGGCGAAGTAGTACACCACGAAGGCCAGGAGGAAGACTGCCACCAGCACCAGCGTCCCTGGTGTCGCACCGGCGATGCCGCGGGCCGGGTCGTGCAGGGCCGCGTTGCGTTCGTCGGCATCCGGTGCGTGGACGGGGGGGTGCGTGAGCCCGCGCGGCACGCCGTGCATCTCGACACCGCGCGTGATCTCGGGCAGCGGTTCCCCGAAGAAGACCGACTTCACGGCGATCAGGATGAAGCTCAGCCCCCCGAGGAATGCGATGATCCCACCGATCCCCATCACGGCGAGGAAGATGTCCACGGCGGGGTTGAACGGCACGTCAAACGGCGCCTGGGAGAACGAGATGTCCCAGTGGCGTCGCGGCACGCCGAACGAGCCGGCGAAAGTCATCCCCAGAACCAGCAGGAGCATCCCGCCGGAAAAGAGGTACGGCTGGATCCTGGCGAGCTTCCAGAAGGCCACCCGGCGCCGGAACACCAGCGGCAGGAGGTAGTAGGTCGCGCCCATGAAGGCGAGGGCCGTCCCGCTCACCACGGTGGAATGAAAGTGCCCCGGGATCCGCATCGTGTTGTGGGCAATGATGTTGATCTGCTCGGTGCCGAGTGTCACGCCGGTAATGCCGCCGACGAACCCGAACACGACGACCGAAAGCACGAGGGAGGAAAAGCCCGGATCCCCCCAGGGGGCCCGTCGCAGCCAGCCGAAGAGGCCGTCGGTGTAGCCGCGCAGGCGCATCCCCAGTTCCATGCCCGCCGGCACCGTGAAGCCGTGCACCATCGAGGCGAGCACCGCCATGTACATGAAGTAGGAGGTGTTCACGATCTTCCAGGCCGGTCCGAAGCCGGGATCCACCAGAAGGTGGTGCGCGGAGGCCATCGAGATGAACAGGATGTAGAGCACGAAGGCGGAGCGGCTCACCTTTTCGTTCAGCACGACGGCGCCGACCGTGAGCGCGCCGAGCATGTACCAGATGGCAACCATCGCTGCGACGTTGATCTGTTGCGCGGAGTGCCCGAGGGCCCACCAGAGCATCCGGTAGACCTGCGGATCCGGCATCGCGATCAGCCCGATCGACCAGAGGAAGGTCGGGATGTAGGTCATCGCCCCGTGGACCAGGGTGATCACCGCGATGATCGCCGCCGTCATCGCTCCATAGACGACCAGCGGGAGTGAACCCTCGTAGGTTCGTTCCCGGCGCGCGATCACCAGCGTGGCAAAGAACTGGCACGTGACGAGGAGCGCACCGACCGCGAAGAGGATCACGCCGAGGTAGAAGACCGGGTGCGCCTTGAGCGGCGGGTAGGAGGTGTAAAGCACGTCGGCGCGACCGGACCATTGGGCCCACTCGACCATCAGGCTCCCGAGCAGCATCACCCCGAAGTTCACCCAGCCAAGGCGTGGCGCGGCAGGTCGCGCGTTCAGCAAGACCGTGGCCGCGAACCAGAGCACAGCCATCTCGAAGAATATGATGAAGAAAATGAGCATGTTCATGCCGTGCACGCCGAGCAACCGGTAGTACCAGGTCGGGGGGAGGAGGTGCACGGCCTGCCAGCGGGTGAGGACAAGCAGGAGCGCCGCGATGATGCCCACCAGCAGGGCGACGACGGCGACGACGGCGTTGGCCTTCACCAGTTGTTCGGCGGAACGGTGGATCCGTCGACCCGTGACGTCACAGATGCGGACCGGAGAGGTGGCGACGGCGCTCATCGCGATGCCCCACCCAGCACGCGCGCGCTGGCATTGTCGGCGACCTCGGCTCCCGTGCTGTCCACCACGATCATGCGACCGACCATGGCATGGTGCCCGATGCCGCAGAACTCGTTGCAGACGATGCGGAAGTCGCCGGCCTCGGTCGGCGTGACCCGCAGCGCGTAGTCGTAGCCGGGAATGATCTGGAAGTTGATGTTCATGGGATAAAGCGAGAAGCCGTGGTTCATGTCGCGCGAGGAGATGTGCAGCATGTACTCCTTTCCCGCTACGAGCTGGAGGATCGGGTACCAGGAGTACGTGAGCGCGGTCAGGTAGACGTCGGCCCCCGGGGGGGGCTGCACGATCGGCGTCCCGCGATCCTCACCGACCTTGTATTGCGCCGCGAATTCCATCGTCCGCTCGTGGAAGGCCCTCGGGTCCACGCGCGTACGCACCCCCGCCGGATTCTGTCCGCCGCGGAAGTGCCAGAGCGGCATCATCGCGAACAGCACCATGCACCAGGCGAACGCGATCGCGACCCAGACCTTCTCGGACTTGTGAGCCGGCCGCCACCAGATGCCGGGGACGGGATCCAGGCCGGTATGCACCTTGGTCAGCATCGTCGCCTCGCTGGTTCAGGGAAGGGTGCCCTGCGGGAGCGTCAGGATCTCCCACAGTCCCCACCCGGTAAAGACCACGAGCATCACCCCCATCCCGAGGGCGAGCAGGAGAAAGACGTTGTCGAACAGGCGTTGCCCGAGCGGAACAGGCTCGGCGTCAGGATCGACCGGGTCGGGCGTGGGCATCGGCGCGCTCCTTCGATGCAGGGGTGGCAGGGGGAGTCAGGTGATGTGGATCGGGTCCTCACGATACCAGCGCGAGCCGGTCCGGGGAGGCCAGCAGATCGGCAATGGTGGTCTGCTGCAGGAAGTCGTCGCAGGCCCCGCGCAGCGCCGACCACTTGGCATGCGCCGGACAGGGCGTCTTGTCATGACATGATGGCCGACCCAGCAGGCACCGTGGCTGCGCGCGGTGGACCAACGGGGCGATCACCTGCGCCAGCGAAAGCGCCTCCGCCCGCACCTCAAGCAGGAAGCCACCCGCCGGCCCCCGCACGGGACGCAGGATCCCGGCCTGGGCGAGCTGATACAGGGTCTTCGAGAGATAGTTGCGCGGACAGCCGAGCCGCGCGGCAATCGTGGTCACCGACACCGGCCTGGCCGGCGCCGACTCCGCGATGCACAGCACCGCATGCAGCGCCATCTGCGCCGTACCGTTCAGCCACATCAGAATCCGTTGCCGGCAGGCCGGCAGGGCAAGAATGCATGTGCGGGAGGATTGCTTACATCACCAAAGTATGATAAATATCGCCATCGTCAATGCCTAGCACACGCATCTCGCCCGGGCGACGCCTCCTGCGGGCCGCGGACGCCGCCTGCAATCGGCTCTATGGCTGGCGGTGGAACCCCCTCCACCAACCCGGCACGGTTGCCGTCGCCATGCTGCTGGTCCTGTTGGTGACCGGTCTGTACTTGGTGCTGGTCTACCGCGTGGGCGATCCGGCCGGCTCAGTGGCCCGGATGGCGGCCGATCCGTGGCTGGGCAGTTGGAACCGCTCGCTGCACCGATACGCGTCGGATCTCTTCGTGCTTGCGGCCGTCTTCCACGGCTTCCGCATGTTCGCGCAGCGACGCAGCTGGGGCGCGCGATCCCTGGCATGGGTGTCGGGCGTCAGCCTGGTGGGGGTAGGGCTGGTGTGTGCGTGGACCGGCTTCGTGATGGTCTGGGACGGCTTCGGCCTGCGCCTGGCGCGCGCCGGCGGGCGGCTGCTGGACGCCCTACCGATTCTCTCCGAACCGGTGAGCCGCATCTTCGCCGGCGACGCGCCGATCGCCAGCGCCTTCTTCTTCGTCAATCTCTTCCTCCACATCCTGCTGCCGCTGTCGATGGGCGTCGGGCTCTGGTTGCATGTGTCGCGGTTGGCGCGGCCCGTGCTCCTGCCACCGCGCCGGGTGACCTGGGCGCTCATCGCCGGGCTGACGCTCACCGCGATTGTCCTCCCGGCGCCGCTCGGCCCAGCGGCAGACCCGCTCATCCTCGCCACGGACACCACGCTCAACCTGGTGACCAGTTGGTGGGTGCCACTTGTGGAGCGCCTGCCACCGGGCGTGTCCTGGGCCGCCAGTCTCGCGGTGCTGGCGCTGGTGCTGGCGATCCCCCGGCTCACGCGGCAGCCGCGTGAGGGCGTCCATGCGCCGAGCCATGTGGATCCCCAGCTCTGCACCGGCTGCAACCAATGTCCGCAGGACTGCCCGTGGGATGCGATCACCATGGTGCCGCGCACCGACGACCGCCCGACGCTCGTCGCGCTGGTGGATGCATCGCGCTGCGTCAGCTGCGGCATCTGCGCGGGGTCCTGTCCGCCGATGGGGGTCGGTCCGCCCGGACGGACCGGACGCGATCAGCTCACCCGACTCTGGGAGGGCGAGACCACCGCAACCCCACGTCGTCCCGCGGTGCTCTGCTGCGGGCAGGCCCCGGCAGCTCACCGGGATGCCCTTGCCGCGCACGGGGCCGACGTTCGGCTGGTGCCGTGTGTCGGCAACGTGCACTCCTCGGTGGTGGAGCTGTTGCTCCGCAGTGGCGTGCCGGGCGTGATGGTGGCCGGGTGCCCCCCCCGCGATTGCGTGGGGCGGGAGGGGCCAAAGTGGTTGCATGCACGGATGTACCTCGACCGTGAGGCCGAGCTGCAGGCCCGCGTGGACCGGCGCCGCGTGGGGACGATAACGCTCGCCCCCGGCGCACTCCCCGAGGCACTGGCCGCGTGGGACGCGTTCGTGGCGGCACTGCCTGCGGTGGAACGGGCCGGGGCACTGCGCCCCGATGACATGATCCTCGAGGCGGAATGTCTTCCCGACCCAGCCGGCGTCCAGCCCTGATGCTCTGGCGCAATCTCGCCGGCCTGGTGGCGGGGTGCCTCGCCGCGGGCGGACTCGCCACTACCTCCGGCGTACCGTGGTTCGACGCCGCATCCGACACCGCGGCGTTGCGCCTGTCCTTGCGGCTGCGGCCGGAGCGCCTCGAGTCGTGCCGCATTCCCACGGCCGAGGAGCTGGACGCCACCCCGGAGCACATGCGCCAGCGCACGATTTGCGAAGGAGTCTCCGCGAGCTATCAACTCCGGCTTGCGGTCGGCACAACCGTGCTCACCGACGTGGTGGTTCGGGGAGGGGGACTGCGCAACGACCGACCGATCCAGGTGCTCCGGGATCATGAGGTGCAACCGGGCACCCACCGCGTTCTGGTCACCCTCATGCGCCGCGAAACCGCCGCCGCACCGGACACGACCCCATCACCGACCCCGGGGACGACGCCTCCCGCCAGAGACACAGGCATCTACGCCGGTCGGGCGGGACGGGAGGTGATCGAGCGTAACCGACGCCGGCTGGCCGTTGTCCCGGCGGCCCTGACGCTCGACACCGTGATCACCTTCCCGAGTGGTCACGTGGTGCTCGTGACCTTCGATCCGGAACGACGCCAGTTGCGGCTCCACGCACCACCCCGCCGATGACTCATCCGGGCGATCTAGCCACGCGCCGTCGGCTCATCGCCCTGGCCGCGTGGCGGAATTGGACGCCGGTCTGGTGTACCACACCTTCCCGATGATGGGTTCCGGCGTGGCGCCGTGCTGAGGTACCCCTCGTGGACCAGCGTGGGGGTGCCACGGGTCAGGCTGGCCC
>JAEUJI010000141.1 GCA_016794805.1 Gemmatimonadota bacterium | reverse complement strand
AGCCGGAGGCTCCAGGGTGGCGGCAGCTCACGCAGCAGCCCCGGCAGGTCGGCCTCGGCAATCTCCGCCAGCGTCCTGGCCTGATGGCCCCGCTGCCGCACCAGCCGCAACGCCTCCTCGCACTCCTGCCGCCGCTGGTTGAGGTGACCGCCGGTGAGCTGGTGGGCCACGCCGGTCTCGAACACGAAGACCTGCCCCGGGAGCGGGACGTGCTCCATGCGGCCGCTGGCGGTTTCGTAGAGTAGCGCGTGGCCGGCGCGGCCCAGCGCGGCGATAGTCTGGTCCATCTGGCCGCATTTCACGCCCACCTCATCATGCTCGGCGTGATACGCGACTTCCGCCAGCAGCTCCGGCGCGGCGCGCTTCGCGGAGAGGCCGGTGAGGGCCCGCGCCACCGCCACGGTGAGCGCGGCGGAGCTGCTGAGCCCGGCGCCGACCGGGACGGTGCTGCCGATGGCCAGGTCCCCGCCCTGCGGCGCCAGCCCGGCGCGGGCGAGCACCCGGATGACCCCGGCCACGTAGGCGGTCCACCCCTCGCCGGGCGCGTCGGGATCCACGGAGTGGACGACGCCGTCCCGCGCCGAGACCAGCCGCCAGCCGACGGCGGGGCCGGCCGCCACGACGGTGCGGCGTTCGAGGGCGAAGGGCAGCACCGGGCCGCCGTTGTAGTCGAGGTGCTCGCCGATCAGGTTGACCCGCCCCGGGGCCGACACCACGACCGCCGGGGCGCTTCCAAACCGCTCCCGAAAGAGCGATGTTGCCTGTCGCACCGGCGACACCGTTACGTCGCGCAGACTGCCCTCCCGGAGGTTTCTTGGTTCGGTTCCTGCGGCTCCTCGCCGCGGTCTCCCTGCTCTGCAGCCCCGCCCTCACCGCCCAGCTCGAGCCGCTGGGCGCCCCCAAGGGGACGCTCCGCTTCGAGCTCGGCGGGCTGTTCCAGAGCGCCGACAGCCGGTACTTCGATGGCCAGCGGCAGGACTACCTGGCCGACTTCGGCGGCACCGATTTCGGCAGCAACCGGATGCCCTTCCTGGCCCGGTCGGACACGCTCCTGGGCCGGGTCCTGGGGCAGTCCGGCTACCGGCTCAACCTTGGCCGGCAGCGGAGCAACGGGCAGCTCACTATCGGCAGCGGGATTCTCGGCGGGTCGCTGGGGCTCACCTCGAGGCTCACCATCTTCGCGCGGGTGCCGCTGGTCACGACCCGGGTGCAGGCCAGCCTGCGGCTGGACAGCACCACCGCCGACGCGGGCCTCAACCCCGCACATCCTACCCTGGGCAACGCCCTCGGGCAGAGCAACGCCGCGGCCTTCTTCAACACCTTCGACCAGGCGCTGGCAGACCTCCAGGCGCGGATCTCGGGGGGAACCTACGCCGGGAACCCCGCGCTCGACAGTCTGGCCCGGGACATCGCGAGCCGGAGCGGCATCCTCCGGGATCAGCTGGCCCAAGTCACCAATGACCCGAATGTCGCAAGCCCGTTTCTCCCCAGCGCGGGGAGCGCCACCGGACAGCAGCTGACCGCCGCGATCCGCGGGCTGAGCGACACGCTGGTGACCACGCTCGGCGTGGGCACCGCGCTCCTCGACCCGGTGCTTGCGGCCGGCCTCCTCACCAGCGCCGAGTTCACGGCGTTCGTCGCCGACCCGCTGGGGCCCGTCGGGGCGTTTCCGCTCACCGAGTCGAAGATCTCCCGCGCGGGGGACACCGAGGTCGGCGCCATCTACACGCTGATCGACCGGTTCGACCGCCCGGGCACCACCGGCGGCTTCCGGCTCGCGGTGACCGGCATGATGCGGCTCCCCACCGGCCAGCGGGATGATCCCGCCAACCTGCTCGACGTCGGCACGGGAAACGGGCGCTACGAGGTCGGGGTCTCCGGCGCGGCGGACCTCGGCTCGCGCCGGTGGGGCATCCGCCTCACCGGGGGCTACCTGGTACGGCTCAAGACGCTGCGGGTGCGCCGCGTGACGAGCCCCGACCAGCCCTACGCCCCCGCCACCACGCTCACGAACATTGACCTCGACGCGGGCGATATCCTGAGCCTCGGGGCCCGGCCGTTCTACCGGCTGGCGCGGAGCCTGGCGCTCAGCGGCAGCGTGGAGTACTGGCGCGCGGGGAACGACGCGGCCAGCTACTCCAGCGCGGCCGACGCCATTCCCGGCGTGTCGGCCAGGGTGCTCACGGCGCAGTCGGCACGGAGTGCGGTGGCGCTGGGGGGCGGGCTGAGCTACGTGGGGCGCGCGGTGCGGGAGTGCGAGGCAAACCGCCGCTGCGGCCTGCCCATCGACGCGAGCTGGAGCTACTCGACGGTGATCGCGGCGACCGGCGGGCGGGTGGAGAAGTTCCGCAGCACCCGGCTCGAGATCCGCTGGTACCAGCGGCTGTGGCGCTGACGCGATGAGCGGCCCAGGCGATCGTCCCAGCATGGCCAACCGCTTCCGGATCGCGGAACTGCGGTCGGTGGCGATCAGCGGGCTTTTCGTGCTGGCTGTGCTCTACACCCTGCACCTCGCACGGGACCTGGTGCTGCCGATCGTGCTGGCGCTCTTCCTCTCGCTGCTGCTGCAGCCGGTAGTCCGGCTGCTCCGCCGGTGGCGGGTGCCGAACGCCGCGGCGCCGGCGCTGGTGCTGCTGCTGCTCCTCGGCGGTGGGGGGATCGCGCTCTACAACCTCTGGACCCCTGCGGCCGAATGGGTGGTCCGGGCGCCGCAGGACCTCAAGCAGCTCGAGACCAAGGTCCGGCGGATCGTGCGCTCGGTGGAAAGCGTCACCCGCACGGCGGAACAGGTGGACCAGATCGCCGATGTCGGGACGACCGACGCGCCCCAGGTGTCCCTCAAGCAGCCCACCCTGAGCGAGACCATCCTGGGCGGGGCCTGGCATCTGCTCGCGACCGGGCTCATCATCACGGTGCTGGCCTACTTCTTCCTCGCCTCGGGCGACCACTTCGTCCGCAAGCTGCCGCGCATCATGCCCCGGGAAGGGGCGGAGCGCGTGATGGCCATCATGCAGGAGACCGAGGCGCAGATCTCCCGCTACCTGCTGGCCGTCACCCTGATCAACCTGGGGCTCGGCGCCCTGACGGCGGCCGTGATGGCCCTGCTGGGGATGCCGACCCCGCTCCTGCTCGGCGTGCTCGCCGCGGCGCTCAACTTCGTGCCGTACATCGGCCCGATCACCATGGCCACCCTGCTGGCCATGGTGGCGCTGGTGACCTACCCCGACGTCGGCCAGGCGCTGCTGCCGCCGCTGGCGTACCTCGCGCTGCACGCCACGGAGGCCAATCTCCTCACGCCGCACCTGCTCGGGCGACGGCTGCCGCTGTCGCCGGTGGTGATCTTCGTCGCCTTCCTGTTCTGGTGGTGGATCTGGGGCGTGCCCGGGGCCATCCTGGCGGTCCCGATCATGGTGACGATCAAGATCATCTGTGACAAGACCGAGCGGCTGGCGGGGGTGGGGGAGTTGCTCGGCAGGTAGGGGGCGACGCCACGACCCCCTCGCCCATTCTCCTACCGTCGCTACCGTCGCTACCGTCGTTACCGTCCCTACCGCCTACCCCCCCAGCAGCGCCGCCGCATGCTGCCGCGCGGTCGCCGCGTCGGCATCACCGAGCATCCGCGCGATCTCCCCGACCCGATCCTCTCCGTGGATCTGCTGCACGTCGCTGGTCGCGACGCCGCGCTTCGCGGCCTTGGACACCACGAGGTGCCGCTCCGCGCGGGCCGCGATCTGCGGCAGGTGGGTGATCACCAGCACCTGGCGCCGCGCCGCCACTTCCGCCAGCGCCGCGCCGACCTCCGCCCCCACCTCGCCGCCGATCCCCGCATCGATCTCGTCGAAGATCAGCGTTGGGACCTGGTCGTGGCGGGCGAGCACCACCTTGAGCGCCAGCATGATGCGGGAGAGCTCGCCGCCCGACGCGGCGCGGGCCAGCGGCCGCGGCTCCATCCCGGCGTTGAGCCGCACCAGGAAGGTGATCCCCTCCTGGCCCGCGGACTCGATCCGCCCCAGCGGCGCCAGCTCAACCTCCAACTTGCCACCCCCCAGGCCGAGCTGCGGCAACAGCCGCGAGACGCCGCGCGCGAGGCGCCCCCCGGCTTCCCGCCGCTTGGCGGAAAGCGCGTCGGCGGCCGCCTGGGCCGCCCCTTCCGCCGCCACCCGCCGGGCGCCCAGCTGCCGCAGGTCTAGGTCGGCGGTATCGAGCAGGTCGAGCTCCTGGGCGGCCTGGGCCCGGGTCGCAAGCACCGCCTCCAGGGTGGCGCCATGCTTCTGCTTGAGCCGGTAGATGAGGTCCCGCCGCCGCTCGATCTCGCCGAGCCGCGCGGGATCATCCTCCAGGCCGTCGGCGTAGCCCCCCGCCAGCCGCGCCAGTTCGCTCAGGCCGGCGCAGGCACCATCCAGCAGCTCCCGCCAGGCGCCCACCGAGGCATCAATCCGCTCCAGGCTGGCAAGCAACCG
Source organism: Gemmatimonadota bacterium (assembly GCA_016794805.1). Taxonomy (GTDB): domain Bacteria; phylum Gemmatimonadota; class Gemmatimonadetes; order Gemmatimonadales; family GWC2-71-9; genus JADJOM01. Next base: position 4,029 of record JAEUJI010000141.1, on the reverse strand, counting down.
CTCCGCCTGCCCCAGCGCCTGGAGCGCCCCAGCGTCCTCGCCATCGAGCAGCTGCGCCAGCCGCTGCGCCTGCTCCGCCAGGGTCCCCGCGTGGGCCAGCCGGCGCGCCTCCTGGTCCAGCGACTCGTCCTCACCGGGGCGGAGCTTCGCCGCGTCAATCTCCTGAGCGACATGACGGAGATAGTCGGCGCGGCGGCGCACCTCATCCCGCTTCTCCAGCAGCGCCGTTTCCTCCGCCCGGAGGGTGGTGACGTTCCGCCAGGCATCCTCCAGGGCCGCGCGCTCCGGCGCGGCGGCGGCGAAGGCGTCCAGGATCTCGCGCTGGCCCTCGGCCTGGAGCAGCGACTGGGTCTCGTGCTGGCCGTGCAGGTCCACGAGGAGGGCCCCGAGCCGCGCGAGGGTACCGATGGTGGTGGGGCTGCCGTTCACCCAGGCGCGGGAGCGCCCGTCGCTTCCGATCTCGCGGCGGATGATCAGCCGGTCGTCCTCGGGCTCGACGCCGAGTTCTTCCAGCCGGCGGCGGAGGGGGGCGTCGCCGGCGTCCAGGGCGCCTTCCACCACGGCGCGGGCGGCGCCGGGGCGCACCAGGGTACTGTCCGCGCGGGCCCCGAGGAGGAGAGCCACGGCGTCCACCAGCATGGACTTCCCGGCGCCGGTCTCGCCGGTGAGCACGTTGAGCCCGGGGCCGAGGGGAAGGGTGACGTCCGCGATGGTGACCAGGTCACGCACGCGGAGCTCGGTGATCACCGGACGACCTCGCGCTCGGACAGGTCGCCCCAGTTGAGCTTGGTCCGCATGCGGGTGAAGTACCCTTCGCCGCCGAGGCGGATGAGCAGCACCGAGTTCTGGGCCCGGCGGACGTACACCCGGTCGCCCAGGGTCAGGGTGGTGCCGAGCTGCCCGTCATACGAGACCAGCAGATCGTCGGCGCTGGGGGAGACCGGCTCGGCGCAGATGGTCGCTTCGGGAGGCACCACCACCGGCCGGACGGCGAGGGTGTGGGCGCAGACCGGGGTGACGATCATCGCCTCCACGCCCGGGGCCACGATGGGCCCGCCGGCGGACAGCGAGTAGGCGGTGGAGCCGGTGGGGCTGGCGATCACGACCCCGTCGGCGCTGTAGGGTCCCAGTTCCTCGCCATCCACGCTCAGGCGGATGCGCACCACCCGCGCGACGCCGGCCTTGTGGATGGCGACGTCGTTGAGCGCCACCTGCTCGCTCCGGACACCGCCCTCGTCGCTGATGATCGTGGCGTGGAGCGCGAGGCGCCGCTCCAGCACGTAGCGTCCGGAGACCAGGGCATCAAGGGCGGTGGGGAGCTGATCGCGGGTGGCGGTGGTGAGGAAGCCCACCCGGCCGAGATTCACGCCGAGAATGGGGACCTCGCGCCCGCGGAGGAGGCGGGCGCCGCGCAGGAGGGTCCCATCGCCGCCGAAGGTGATGATGGCGTCGGGGACTTCCTCGTCCAGCAGCGGCCGGAGCTCGTCCCAGAGCGGCACGAGGCTTGGCTCGGTGAGCAGGCGCATGCCGCGCCCCGGCGCCATCGCGGCGAACTCCCGCAGCACCGCCTTGAGGTCGGCGTATCTCGGGTTCCCGACGACCCCGACCTTCATCGCGCCTCGACGCTCTCCTCGCTGTGCAAAGCGCGCAGCCGGCGGGCGATGCCGCCGGCGGAGAGCCCGAAGGCCTCGAGCTGTTCGGCGCGCGGCGCCTGCTCCACCAGCTTGTCGGGGATGCCGAGCGCGACCACCCGCACCTCCGGATTGGTGGTCTGCAGGGTCTCGGCCAGGTAGGCGCCGAAGCCGTTGACGATGGTCCCCTCCTCGACGGTCACCAGGGTGCGGTGCTGCGCGGCCAGGACCTGCAGCATCCCGGTGTCGAGCGGCTTCATGAAGCGGCAGTTGACCACCGCGGCGTCGATGCCCTCCGCGGCGAGCTCCTCGGCGGCCTTCCGGCTGTTCTCGACCATCGTCCCCACCGCCAGGATCGCCACGTCCTTCCCCTCCCGCAGCAGCTCCCAGGTGCCGTAGGGCACCGCCGCGACTTCGGCCGCGGGCCGCGGCTCGGCCGGCGCCTTGTCCCGCGGGTAGCGGAGGCAGAACGGGCCGTCGTGGGCCAGCGAGGTGCGCAGCAGGCCGATCATCTCGTCGCCGTCCCGCGGCGCGGTCACGGTCATCCCCGGGACCGCCAGCATGTAGGCGATGTCGTACAGCCCCATGTGGGTCTGGCCGTCCTCGCCGACCAGCCCCGCGCGGTCCATGCAGAACGTCACGGGCAGGTGCTGCACCGCGATGTCATGGATCACGTTGTCATAGGCCCGCTGCAGGAAGGTGCTGTAGATCGCCACCATGGGGCGGATCCCGCCGGTGGCGAGCCCGCCGGCGAAGGTCACCGCGTGCCCTTCGGCGATGCCCACGTCGAAGAACCGCTCCGGCCATTTCTTCTGGAAGATGCTGGTCCCGGTGCCGCTGGGCATGGCGGCGGTGACGGCCACCAGCTCCGGATGCTCCGCGGCGAGCTGGGTGATCGCGTCGCCGAAGACCTGGGTCCAGGTGGGCGGGCCGCTGGCCTTCTTCTTGGGCTCGCCGGTCTCGGGGTCATAGGCAGCGAGGCCGTGCCACTTCTCCTTGTTGGCCTCCGCCAGCGCGAACCCCTTCCCCTTCTCGGTGATCACGTGGATCACCCGCGGGCCGGTCATCGGCTTCACGAAGTGGAAGGTGTCCAGCAGCTTCTTGAGGTCATGGCCGTCAATCGGGCCGAAGTAGCGGAAGCCGAGTTCCTCGAAGAACATTCCGTCGGAGAAGAGGTTCTTGGCGCTCTCCTCGAGGTTCTTGGCAAATTCCACCACCTCGGGCCCGAACACCTTCCCCAGCTTGAGGGTCCAGTGCTTGATGTGCTCCCGCAGCCGGTTGGTGGCGGGGCTGGCCGCGATGGTGCCGAGGGTCTTGCTGATGGCGCCGACGTTGGGGGAGATCGACATCCCGTTGTCGTTGACGATCAGGATGATGTCGCGGTCGGAGTGGCCGGCGTTGTTCATCCCCTCGTACGACAGGCCGCAGGTGAGGGCGCCGTCTCCCACAATGGCGATCACCTTGCTGCTGCCCCCCGACAGGTCCCGCGCGGTGGCCATGCCCAGCGCCGCGGACATGGCGGTGCCGGCGTGACCCGCGCCGAAGGCGTCGTGCTCGCTCTCGCTCCGCTTGAGGAAGCCCGAGATGCCGCCGGTCTGGCGCAGCGTGGGGAAGCCGGCGTTCCGGCCGGTGAGGAGTTTCCAGGCGTAGGCCTGGTGTCCCACGTCCCAGACGATCTTGTCGGTGGGGGAGTCGAACTCGTACAGCAGCGCGATGGCCAGTTCCACGACGCCCAGGCTGGCGCCGATGTGGCCGCCGGTCTCCGCGCAGCAGTCAATGAGCCGTTCCCGGACTTCCAGGGCCAGGTCGGGCAACTGCTCCCGGGGAATCCGCTTGAGGTCGGCGGGCGACTGGATGGTGGCGAGGAGGCTCATGGCGACAAGCGTCCGGGGTAAGAGGTTCCGGGGCCGACGGAGACAAACGCCCTACGACTCCCTCGCCACAATATAGTGCGCCAGCGCCCCCAGGGGTCCGGCGGGGACCCCCGCCTGTTCAAGGTGCCGGACCGCCTGGGTGGCAAGGGTCGCCGCCTCGGCGCGGGCCCGTTCCACCCCCAGCACGCTCACGTAGGTGGACTTCTCCAGCGCGGCGTCCCGGCCGGCGGTCTTGCCCAGCTGGTCGCTGGTGGCGGTGACGTCCAGGACGTCGTCCGCGATCTGGAACGCGAGCCCGATGTCCTGCCCGTAGGCGGCGAGGGCGTCCACCACCGAGGCAGGGGCTTCCGCCGCCAGCGCGCCGAGGACGCAGGCGGCGCGGATCAGCGCGCCGGTCTTGCCGCGGTGCACCGCGATCAGCCCCTCGAGGTCAAGCTGCTTGCGTTCGGCCTCGAGGTCCAGCCACTGCCCCCCGACCATCCCGCGGATCCCCCCCGACTCGAACAGCTCCACCGCCATCCGGC
>JAEUJI010000352.1 GCA_016794805.1 Gemmatimonadota bacterium | reverse complement strand
CGACTCGGAGGGGGCAAACCTGGGACGGGATGCCGCATGCGGGAGTCGAGCCGGAGGGGCGCATCGCCCCGGCCGAATCGAAGTGTCACGGCCGGAGGGGCGCCTCATCCGGCCGAATCGAGGTGCAGCGGCCGGAGGGGCGCATCGCCCCGGCCGAACTCAGCTTGCGGCACCGCCCACGGCCCGGCAGCTTCCGCCATCCCCGTGCCGCAATCCCACCCCACCAGAGGAGGGGCGATGCCTTCCACTAATATGAGCAGACCTCGAGTGCCCGGGTGCACCCGCGGCGCGGCGCTGGCGCTCACTCTGACGCTCGCCTGCGCGCCCCCCGGCGGTGTCCCCCCCGCACCGCCACCGGCGCCCGAACTGGTGGCGGTGCTCTACGCCTCCACCAACGCCGCCGGTGACATCACCTGGAACCCCGCCCCGGCCGCAACCACCACCGGCTCCGCCCCCCTGGTCTGGGCGATCCCCTCCGCGGCTGTCCTCCTGGTGCTCAAGACCGATGCCGCCATCACCGTCTCGGGCGGCGCCACCTTCACCTCCGAAGGCCGGCAGCTGGCACAGGCGACGTCGGGGTCCATCACCCAGATCCGCCGGCTGCGGGAGGCGGACGAGGGCTACTATGTGGTCGACAGCACGGTCAAGAGCCCGACCGACGGGGTGCTCCGCTGGTACGTGAGTGTCGAGCCGCCGGCACTCTGGCGCGAGGGCCGCGTCTTCTCGCTCGACCTCCAGGCCGTCACCCTGGGCGGCTACCCCGGCCCGCAGACCCGGGTCTACCTCGGCTTCTCCCCGCCGTCGGCCCCCGGTGCGGTCACCTTCGCCCCCTACCAGGCCGGCGACCGCACCCGCAACATCACCTGGGTGGACAACAGCGGGGATGAGACCGGCTTCGACATCCTCGTCAACCAGGAAATCTTCCTGACGCCGCAGGTCGCGGGCCGTGTGGGTCCGAACGTGACCCAGTTCACCACGGGCGACGTGGATCTCATCGGCAACAGCCGTGACTCATGGTTCCAGGTGTGCGCGCGGGGATCGTTTCCGAGACGGTGCAGTCTCCCCACCATGGCGACCTACCTCCCACTCCGGCGGGTGGTCGCGGCTTGTACCAGCCTCTCGGGAAGCATCGACATCACCCTGACACCGCTCACCGAGGATCCGCTGCTCTACCGCGGCTACGCCCCCGATCCGGCGACGGGCACCATCCCCGGCCTCCCCGTCGTCGCCGGCGGCCTGGCCTCGACCCTCGAGAACCGCTCCATCCTCACCTATGAGGTGCGGAGCCCGGATCCCGGCTACGTGACCCTGGCACCAGGCGTGTCCACGACGTTCCCGCCGATCGAAGTCGAGGGGCCCTGGACCGCTCGCCTGCCCGCGTCCACCAACCCCCTGCCGGCGAATCTGGTGCTGCGCATCGGGTGGTGTCGGTAGCGCGGGGATACGGAGAACGGGGAACGGGGAACGGGAAGGGACCACCGGCACGGGGATGATGCGCCCCGACGGCGACTCGGAGGGGGCAATCGGGGGCGGGAGGCCGCATGCGGGAGTC
>JAEUJI010000126.1 GCA_016794805.1 Gemmatimonadota bacterium | reverse complement strand
TGGGCGTTCTCCGGCTGGTCCAGGCGGTTGAAGATGATCCGCTGGAGGGCCCAGAGGAGATAGGCCGCGGCGAAGATGACGCCGGTCGTCGCGATACCGGTGGCCCAGGGGAACCGTTCAAAGCTGCCGAGCAGCACCAGGAACTCCCCCACGAAGCCATTGAGGCCGGGGAGGCCGATCGAGGCGAGCGAGGTCACCACCAGCAGCAGGGAGAACACCGGGATCACCCGCGCCAGGCCGCCGAAGGCGGCGATCTCCCGGGTATGCCGCCGCTCGTACAGCATGCCGATCAGGAGGAACAGCGCGCCGGTGGAGAGGCCGTGACCGATCATGATCAGGAGGGCGCCCTGGACGCTCTGCAGGGTGGCGGCCCAGATGCCCAGCATCACGAACCCGAGGTGACTCACCGACGAATACGCCACCAGCTTCTTCACGTCCGGCTGCACCAGCGCCACCAGCGCCCCGTAGACGATCCCGATCACGGCGCACCCGACCACGATGGATGTCACCAGGGGGGACAGCGCGACATCGGGGAAGAACGGCACGGCGAACCGCAGGAAGCCGTAGGTGCCCATCTTGAGCAGCACGCTGGCCAGGATCACCGACCCCGCCGTCGGGGCCTCGACGTGCGCATCGGGGAGCCAGGTGTGGAACGGGAACATCGGCACCTTGATGGCGAATGCCAGCGCGAACGCCAGGAAGAGCCAGGGCGCCAGGGGGCCCATCTGCGGGGCGTAGGTCAGGAAGGCGTCGTAGGCAAAGCTGGGCACCCCGCCGATCCGGTACCCCTCGAACATCATCACCAGGATGGCCACCAGCATGAGCAGCGAGCCGGCCATGGTGTAGATGAAGAACTTGACCGCCGCGTAGAGCCGGTTCTTCCCGCCCCAGATCCCGATGATGAAGTACATCGGGATGAGCATCACTTCCCAGAAGACGTAGAACAGGAACATGTCGAGCGCCAGGAAGACGCCCAGCATGCCGGTCAGCAGGGTGAGCAGCAGGCCGTAGTAGAGCCGCTCCCGGTGGGTGATGTAGTGGAAGCTCGATAGCACCGAGAGCGGCATGATCCCGGTGGTCAGCAGCACCATGAAGAGCGAGATCCCGTCCAGCCCGAGGGCGTACTTGATGCCCCATTGCGGCAGCCAGGCCCCCTCCACGGCGAACTGCATCACCGCGGTCGAGGAATCGAAGGCCCACCAGAGCCCGAGCGAGAGGACGAATTCGAGGATCGTCACGACGAGCGCCACCTGCCGGGCGCGGGCCGCCGGGGCCAGCAGCAGCGGAATCACCCCCGCCAGCGGCAGGACGATCAGGGCGTTGAGGATCCAGCGCTCGTAGTAGATCGAGGCAAGGAAGTCGGTCATCGCCAGGCCACCATCCCGAGCACGTAGATCGCGCCCACCAGGAAGAGCACCACGTAGACGTTCACCTGGCCCGACTGCAGCCGGCTGCCGATCCAGCCCAGCGCCCGGGAGAGCCCGGCGGCGCCATTGACCCCGCCCCCGTCGATGACCCCCTGGTCCACCTTTTTCCAGAGCACGACGCGGGAGAAGGCGACCAGCGGCCGGACGATGCACCAGTCGTACAGCTCGTCCACGTAGTACTTGTGGTACAGGACCTTCCAGAACCCGGTCTCGGGGGCGGCGTCATGCGCGGGGACGGCCACGGCCCGGCGGGTCACCACCCAGCCGAGGGTCAGGCCGAGGACCGCCGTGAGGATCGCGCCACCCACCAGGAACGCCTCGGTGGCGCCGTGCGACAGCGCCGGCGCCAGCCCCACCGACTCCGCCACCCGGTTCCCCGCCTCGAGCACCGGCTCCAGCCAGTGGTGCAGCACGCCGTGCGGGGCCCCGATGGCGGGGAAGAACTCCGGCAGGTTGAGCCAGCCGCCGGCGAGGCTCAGCAGCCCGAGGACCAGCAGCGGCCCGGTCATGATCCACGGGGCCTCGTGCAGGTGCTGGCGCTCGGCCTCGCCGGTACGGTTGGGGCCGAAGAAGGTCATGGCCATGAGCCGCGCCATGTAAAATGCGGTGAGCAGCGCGGCCAGCGCCCCCATGCCCCAGAAGAGGTAGAAGGCCGGCTGCTGCGCCCCCCGCCCGAACGCGAAGGCGAGGATCTCGTCCTTGGAGAAGAACCCGGCGAAGGGGGGGATGCCCGCGATGGCGAGGGTTGCGATCCCCATCAGGACGGCGGTGACCGGCATGTACTTCGCCAGGCCGCCCATGTTGCGCATGTCCTGCGCGTCGTCGTGGCTGTGGGTGGCGTGGTACGCGTGGTGCATCGAGTGGATCACGCTACCCGCGCCAAGGAACAGCAGCGCCTTGAAGAAGGCATGGGTTACCAGGTGGAAGACGCCGGCGGTGATGGCGCCCGTCCCCACGCCCAGGAACATGTATCCGAGCTGGGAGACGGTGGAGTAGGCCAGGACCTTCTTGATGTCGTACTGCCGGAGGCCGATCGTCGCCGCGAAGAGCGCGGTCAGCGCCCCGACGCCCGCGACCACCATCTGGCTGGTCGGCGCCAGGGCAAAGAGCACGTTGGTGCGGGCCACGAGGTAGACCCCCGCCGTCACCATGGTGGCGGCGTGGATCAGGGCGGAGACCGGGGTGGGGCCCGCCATGGCGTCCGGCAGCCAGACGTACAGGGGAATCTGCGCCGACTTGCCGGCACAGCCCAGGAACAGGAAGAGGGTGATCGCCGTGGCCATGGCGCCGCCGGCCGCGAGCACCTGCGGGGCCCGGTCGAAGACCTCCGCGAAGCTGAGCGACCCGGTCGCCTGCCAGATCAGGAACATCGCCAGCAGGAAGCCGAAATCGCCGATCCGGTTGACGATGAACGCCTTCTTGCCGGCGTCGGCGTTGGCCGGCTCGCTGAACCAGAAGCCGATCAGCAGGTAGCTGCAGAGCCCGACCCCTTCCCAGCCGATGAACATCATGGGGAAGGAGGCGCCCAGCACCAGCACCAGCATGAACATCACGAAGAGGTTGAGGTAGGCGAAGTAGCGCGCGTACCCCTCGTCGGCCTTCATGTACCCCACGCTGAACAGGTGGATCAGGCTGCCGACCCCGGTGACCACCAGCAGCATGACCATGGCGAGCTGGTCCAGCTGGAGGGCGAAATCCACGCGCAGGTCGCCCACCGGGATCCAGCTCCACAGCGTGACGCGAATGACCTCGTCCGGCTTGACGTGCCAGACGGCGCTCAGCTGGAGGAACAGCTGGAGGGCCACGAGGAACGTGGTCAGCAGCACCCCGGCGCCGATCACCGAGACGGCGCCCTTGGCCGCCGGCCGCCAGAGCGAGAGCGCCCCGTTGAGCAGGAAGCCGAGCAGGGGCAGCCCGATGATGAGCGCGATGGTGGGCCGGAGCGCCCCCTGGAGCAGGTCCAGGAACCCGGGCTGCCCGGGACCGGCGGCGAGGAGATCGAGCATGCGCCTCAGCCCCGGAGCAGGTTGATCTGCTGGAGATCCACCGACTTGTGGTGCCGGTAGATCGACAGGATGATGGCCAGCCCGACCGCCGCCTCGGCGGCGGCCACGGTCATCACGAAGAAGACGAACACCTGCCCCGAGCTGCCGTACGCCTGCGACAGCGCCACGAACGTGAGGTTCACGGCGTTGAGCATGAGCTCCACGCACATGAAGATCACGATGGCGTTGCGCCGCAGCAGCACGCCGGCGACACCGATGGTGAACAGGATGGCCGAGACGGCCAGCGAGGGACCGAGCAGCATCAGATTCTCCGCTTGGCCAGCACCACGGCCCCGACGATCGCCGCCAGGAGCAGGATGCTGGTCAGCTCGAAGGGCACCAGGTAGTGCTCGAAGAGCGGCTTGGCGATGTCGCCGGGGACGCCGCGCTCGAGGGTGGCCTGGGCGGCCGACAGGGTGCTGTCGAAGACCATCCGCGGGTCGGCGAGGACCGCGGAGCGGGTGTACTCGAAGGCCAGCCGCTCGCTGCTGTACCGGATCAGCGCGGGCACCAGCTGGCTGGCGAGGACGCCGGCCAGCAGCACCGCGGCGAACCAGGTCGGGGTGCGCTTGAGCGCCGCGTCGTCCCGGCCGAGGTTGAGCAGCATGATGACGAAGAGGAACAGCACCATCACGGCACCGGCGTAGACCAGGATCTGGATGGCGCCGATGAACTGGGCCTGGAGCAGGAAGAAGATCCCGGCGAGGCAGAGCATGGTGCAGACCAGCCAGAACGCGGACGCGATCGGGTTGCGCATGGTCACCACCAACAGGGCGGAGACGATGGCGACCGCGGCGAAGAACCAGAAGACCGCTTCGACCATTATTCGCCCTTGGGGTCGGTGGGATCCCACAGCGTCGAGACCGGGTGGGTCTGCGACGACAGCCGCTCCAGGTCGTACACGAAGCGGTCCCGGCTGTACTCGGCGTTCTCGTAGTGCACGCCCACGTGGATGGCCTCCTCGGGGCAGACTTCCTGGCAGTAGCCGCAGAAGACGCAGCGGAACTCGTCGATCTCGTAGATCAGGGGGTAGCGGTGGCCCTCCTCGTCCTCCCCAGGCACCAGCTTGATGCAGTTGGCCGGGCAGATCTGGGGACAGAGGCCACAGGCCACGCACTTGGAGCGCCCCTGCTCGTCGGTGAGCATCCGGTGGGTGCCGCGCCAGCGGGGCGAGATGCTCCACGCCCCGCGCTCGGACTCGGGGGCGCTCTTCTCCTCCGGGTACTGCATGGTCACCTTTGGCTCGAACATCTTCTTGAAGGTGATCGCCATGCCCTTGAGGGTGGCCCGGACGTAGCTCACGTCCTTCGCGGGCCGCTTCATGACCTTCACGCCGATTGCCATAGTCTCCTCAGGCCGCCCGCCGGCCCAGGCCGCCCGAGGCGGCGCCGCGCTCGCGCGATCCGCCGATCAGGAGCCCGCGGTCGAGCACCATGAACACGATGTACCCCAGGGCCACGTTGATGCCCGTGAGGACCAGCATCTTGACCAGGCCGCTGGAGATGCCGGCCACGTTCTCGATCAGGTAGATGGCGGTCGCGATCAGCATCACGTACGCCAGTCCGATCGGCATGAGCACCTTCCAGCCCAGCGCCATCAGCTGGTCATAGCGGAACCGCGGCAGGGTCCAGCGGATCCACATGAAGAAGAAGAGCCAGAAGAAGACCTTGAGGAACATCATACCGCCGGTGGCGATGGTCTGCAGGACCCCGGGGGTCTCGTCCCAGTGGGTGAAGGGGATGTCCCACCCGCCCAGGAAGAGGGTCGTCACCATCGCCGAGACGGTCACCATGTTTGTGTACTCGGCGATGAAGAACATCGAGAACTTCATGGCCGAATACTCGGTGTGGTACCCGGCGATGAGTTCCGACTCCGCCTCCGGCATGTCGAAGGGAAGCCGGTTGGTCTCGGCGAACCCCGCCACCAGGAAGTTGTGGAAGGCCAGGAAGAGCGGCAGGATGAACCAGCCGAAGCCGCCCACCTGCTGCGCCCGGATGATCTCGCCGAAGGCCACGTTGCCGGTGAGCAGCAGGACCGGCACCACCGCCAGCCCCATCGCCACTTCGTAGGAGATCATCTGGGCGGTGGCCCGGAGCCCACCCAGCAGCGCGTACTTGCTGTTGGAGGACCAGCCCGCCAGCGCGATGCCGTAGACGCCCATGGAACTGATGGCGAGGACGAAGAGAATCCCGACGGGGAGGTCCGCGACGGCCATCGGCATGAGGCCGGTGTGCACGAAACGTCCGAGCAGCGGCAGGGTGAAGTCGAAGTTCACCGGCAGCGGCGCCGCCCAGTGGATGACCGACCCCAGCGTCAGCGCGGGGATGAAGGCGAGCGCCGGCGCCAGCATGAAGAGCACCCGGTTGGCCATCCCGGGGAAGGTCTCTTCCTTGATGATGTTCTTGATGCCGTCCGCGGCCGGCTGCAGCAGGCCGCCGAACCCCACCCGGTTGGGGCCCAGGCGGTACTGCATCCACGCCGAGACCTTCCGCTCCATCAGGGTGAGCAGCGCGACACCGATCATCGTCACCGTGAAAACGACCAGCAGCTTGATGATCGAGACCAGCAACAGGCCCTTGAGTTCGGGGGTCATGCGGGCACTCCGTCCGCCCGGCGGCTCGGCGGCCCGGCGAGCCGTCCATTCAGGCCGAGGTCGGCGTAGGTGAGCCCCGCGAGCGCGGGCACCATGGCGGCGCCCGCCGCGAACGCCTCCGCCGCCGTGCCGATGTCCGTCCCGGCGGCGCCGGCGGCAATCCACCAGGCCGGCCGCGCCATCCCGGGGGCGGTGCGCGCCTGCCGATAGCGCTGCACCCGCTGGTCCCGGTTGATGAAGGTGCCACTCTCTTCCGCCACGTTCGTCACCGGCAGCACCAGTTCCGCGGCGGGAAGGGCCTGCGCCAGGGTGGTGCCGAGCACCACCACGGCGCCGGCGCCGGAGACCAGCGCCGCCTCGGCGTCCGTCAGGGTCACGTCCAGCAGCAGGACCAGGTTCGCGCCGGAGGCGGCCTTGACCGCGGCGTTCCAGTCCTCGCCGTAGCCGAGCAGCCGGGCGCCAGTGCCGTTGGCGGCCCGCTCGTGGCGGAGCGCCAGCCCCGGCACGCCCGGGAGGGGCTGTTCGTCATCGGCGAGGAGCAGCTGCACCCCGGTGGTGAGTGTGGCCTTCCCGACCAGGGCGCGGAGCTGCGCCAGCGATTCGAACGACGCCGACCCGGAGGCGAGGATGACCGTGTTGCCGCCCCTGGCCGCCAGCTGGGCCAGCCGCACCAGCGCCGGCTCCCAGTCCGTGGCCAGGTGCCGGCCCCCCTCACGGACCAGCGGGGCCTCGATCCGGTCGCCCCGGTTCATCCAGCGATAGTGCATGCGGCCGTGATCGCAGATGAAGTGCCGGTTGACGTCGAGGTTGGGCCGGGGCCGTACCCGCACCACGACGTTGTCCCGGGTGTCCAGCATCACGTTGCAGCCCTGGGAGCAGCCGGTGCAGACGCTGGCGGTCTTGTCGAGGTCCCAGGCCCGCGCCTTGTGCAGGAAGTCCTTGGAGATGAGGCTCCCGACCGGGCAGAGGTCCACTACGTTGCCGGCCCAGGGATGGTCCAGCAGCTGGTCCTGGTCGATCCCGATGTAGGCCCGGTCGCCACGCTCCGAGACATTGAGCACCGGGGCGCCCGCCACGTCCTCCATGAAGCGCACGCAGCGGGTGCAGAGGATGCAGCGGTTGGCCACGTACAGCACGTCGGGACCGAAGTCCTCGACCGGGTTGTACCGCTTGGCGAATTCGCCATAGCGGGTGGCGGCCTGGCCTTCCTGGAAGACGTAATCCTGCAGCTCGCACTCGCCGGCCTGGTCGCAGATCGGGCAGTCCAGCGGATGGTTGATCAGCAGGAACTCGAGCACGCCGGTGCGGGCCTTGCGGGCCTGCTCGCTGTCGGTGTGCACCACCTGGCCCTCGGCCACGGTGGTCACGCAGGCCGGCATCAGCTTGGGCGCCTTCTCCACCTCCACCAGGCACATGCGGCAGACGGCGGGGGACGGGAGCGAGGGGTGGTAGCAGTAGTGCGGCACCAGGACGCCCGCCTGCTTGGCCGCCTCGATGATGCTCGTGCCCTTGGGCACCTGCACCGTCATCCCGTCGATCGTCACCGAAACCAGTTCTGGGGTCATCTCAGGCTGTCACCATCACCGGCTGCTTCTCCCGGCTGATGTAGGCGTCGAATTCCGCGGGAAACTTCCTGATGGCGCTGACCACCGGGGCGGCGCAGGAATCGCTGAGCACGCAGATGGTCTTGCCGGTCATGTTGTCGGCCAGGTCCAGCAGCAGGTCGAGGTCCTCGCGCCGGCCCTTGCCGGCCAGGATCTTCTCGAGGATCCGGGTGGTCCAGGCGGTGCCTTCGCGGCACTGGGTGCACTGGGCGCAGGACTCATGGGCATAGAACCGCGCCAGCCGCATGACCTGGTAGACCAGGTCGGTGGAGTCGTCCATGACGATCATCCCGCCCGACCCGAGCATCGAGCCCTTCGCCACCACGCCCTCGTAGTCCAGGAGGCAGTCCTCGACTTCGGCCGGGGTCATGATCGGGACCGACGACCCACCCGGGATGACCGCCTTGAGGGTCCGTCCGGGCCGCATCCCGCCGCACATGTCGTAGATGAGCTCCTTCATGCTGGTGCCCATCACGACCTCGTAGTTCCCCGGCCGCTGCACATGGCCGCACACGGAGAACAGCTTGGTCCCGGTGCTCTTGGGGTTCCCCCTGCAGAGCCCCTTGTACCACGCCCCGCCCTGCCGCAGGATGTGTCCCGCGGCCGCGAGGGTCTCGACGTTGTTGATCGTGGTGGGACAGGCCCAGAGGCCGGCCACCGCGGGGAACGGCGGCTTGATCCGGGGGTTGCCGCGCTTGCCCTCGATCGAGTTCATCATCGCGGTCTCTTCGCCGCAGATGTAGGCGCCCGCGCCGCGATGCACCACGACGTCGATCCGGCGCCCGCTGCCGAACACGTTCGCCCCGAGGGCGCCGCCCTTGTAGGCCTCGTCGACCGCGGCGAGCAGGATCCGGTGTTCGTGGGTGAACTCGCCCCGGATGTAGATGTAGATCCGCTCCGCCCCGATGGCGTGGGCCCCGATGGCGCAGCCCTCGATCAGCTGGTGCGGGGTCCAGCGGATGATCTCGCGATCCTTGAAGGTGCCGGGCTCGGATTCATCGGCGTTGCAGACCAGGTAGTGCGGCTTCACGACCTCCTTGGGCATGAACGACCACTTCATGCCGGTCGGGAACCCCGCGCCGCCGCGGCCGCGGAGGCCGGAGGCCTTCACTTCCTCGACCACCTGGTCGCGGGTCATGCCGAGGGCCTTCTTGAGCCCCTCGTAGCCGCCGCGCTTGACCCAGCCGTCGAAGGTCCGGGCCCCGGCGTCCCCGAAGTGCTTGGAGAGGACCGGGTGCTCGCCGGCGTGGCTCGGATGCGGATAGCCCATTACTTGTACCCCTGCAGGATGCCGGCGACGCGCTCCGGGGTGACGCCCTCGACGAAGTCGTCGTCGATCAGCACCGGGGTGGCGAAGCCGCAGGCCCCGAGGCACTCGACCTCGATGACGGTGAAGCGACCATCGGGGCTGGTGGCGCCCAGCTCGCCGCAGCCGGTATGCCGCAGGAAGGCCTTGGTGACCTCCTCCGCCCCGCAGATGTTGCAGGGCGAGGTGGTGCAGACCTGGATGAAGTGCCGGCCCACCGGGTGGGTGTGGTACATGGTGTAGAAGGTGACCACGCCCTTCACGTACGCCGGCGTGAGGCCAAGGACCTCCGCCACCTCGTGGAGGGCCCCCTCGGAGATCCAGCCGCGGGCCTCCTGCACCAGCCAGAGCGCCGGGAGCAGCACCGACTGCTTCGTGGGGTACTTGGGAAAGAGGGCCTCGAGCTGTGCCCGGGTCGGGCCGACGAAGACCGGCTGGTGGGTTTCCCCGGCGGCGTGCGCCGTGCTCATCGGTCGATCTCTCCCATCACAATGTCCACCGAGGCGTTGATCGCGATCACGTCCGAGAGCAGGACGCCCTCGCACAGCTTGGGGAGGCAGGCCAGGTTGATGAAGCTGGGCGGACGGATCCGCCAGCGCACCGGCTTGGCGCTGCCGTCGGACACGAAGTAGTAGCCCAGCTCGCCCTTGGGATTCTCCACCCCGAGGTAGGCCTCCCCGACCGGCGCCTTGACCCCCTCCATCACCTGCTTGAAGTGGAAGATCATCGCCTCCATGTCGCTCATCGCCCGGTGCTTGGGCGGGAGGATCAGGCGGGGGTCGTCCACGTTGATGGGCGCGCCGCGGAGCCGCTCCAGCCGGTCAAGGGCCTGCTCCAGGATCCGCACCGACTGGTGCATCTCCTCGAGCCGCACCCGGTAGCGGTCGTAGATGTCGCCGTGCTCGCCGATGGGCACGTCGAAGTCGTAGCTCTCGTAGCCCAGGTAGGGGCGGTCCTTGCGGACGTCGTAATCCACCCCGCTGGCGCGGAGCATCGGCCCCGAAAGGGAGTAGTTGATCGCGTCCGGCCCGTCGATGACGCCGACGCCCTGGGTGCGGCCGCACCAGATGGCGTTGCGGGTGAACATCGCGTCGACTTCGGCCAGGGTCTTCGGGAAGGTGCGGCAGAAGTCCCGGAGCCCCGCCTCGAACCCCTCGGGGATGTCGGCCATCAGCCCGCCGACCCGCGTCATGCTGGTGGTGAGCCGCGCGCCGGTCCACGCCTCCTGCAGGTTGTAGAGCCGCTCCCGCTGGTAGAAGCACCAGAGGAAGGGCGTGAACGCGCCGAGGTCGATGCCGGTGGTGCCCAGCCAGACGAGGTGGGAGATGATCCGGCTGATCTCGCAGGCCACCACCCGCAGCACCTGGCACCGCTCGGTGATGCCGATCCCCATGAGCTTCTCGACCGCGAGCGCCAGGCAGACGTTGTTCGCCATGGGGCTCAGGTAGTCGGTCCGGTCGGTGAGCGGGATGATCTGGTTGTAGTGCCGGTACTCCCCGAGCTTCTCGAAGCCGGAGTGCAGGTAGCCGATGTGGGGGACCACCCGGACCACGGTCTCCCCGTCCAGCTCGATCACCAGCCGCAGCACCCCGTGGGTGGCCGGGTGCTGCGGGCCGATGTTGATGAGCATGTGCTCCCCGCCCTGGTCATCCTGGGGGGCGTGATACGCCGGGAGCGCCACGCCGAGCGGCACGGTCGTGGGGTGGCCCCGGGGATCGAGGCTGGGCGTCGCGAGCGCGACCTCCAGGGTGCGGGTGCTCACTTGACCCCCCCGCGCTCGCCGTGCGCCAGCCGTTCCTGCATGTCGGCGGGCAGCTCATCGTAGGCCGCCGCGATGGACAACTCCTCGAGGGAGTAGTGCGCCTCGGCGTTGGCGCTGAGCGCCTGGCGGGTCTGCTCCGCCCGGCTGAAGTGCCCGCGCAGGGGGAAGTCCTTCCGCAGCGGGAAGCCCTCCGCGTAAGTCTCCCACATCAGGATCCGACGCAGGTCGGGGTGCCCGGTGAAGCTCACGCCGAACATGTCAAACACCTCGCGCTCCAGCCAGTCGGCGCCCTTCCAGAGGTCGAAGACCGACGCCACGACCAGCGGCTGCCGCTGGTCCAGCTCCACCTTGACCCGGAGGTCCGCCTTGCGCCCCAGGGACCGCAGCTGCCACACCACCTCGAGCGGCCGTTCCTGGTCGCGGTACTCGACGGCGGTCACGTCGGTGAGGTAGTCGAAGCGCTGTCCCGGGTCGTCCCGCAGCCAGGTCATGACCTCGAGCAGGCGGGCGGCCTCCACGTAGACGATAGTGTCGCCGCAGGACACGAGGTGCCGCAGGACGGCGCCGCCGAACCGGGCCCGGAGCGCGGCGACGGAGGGGGACGCTTCCGTCACGCCGACCTCGTCTGGTGCACGCTGTTGCCGAACGGCTCGCTCACTTCATCGATCTTCTCGGCCGGGAGAAAGAGCCCATCGGGACGGAGCAGGTGCTCCTCGCGCAGGTCGCGGTCGAGGAAGCTCTCGCCCTTGATCTTCTTCTGCAGCAGCTGGATGCCGTAGATCAGCCCTTCCGGCCGCGGGGGGCAGCCCGGGACGTAGACGTCCACCGGAATGATGGTGTCGATGCCCTGGACCATGGTGTAGGTGTCGAAGATGCCGCCGGAGGAGGCGCAGGCGCCCATCGAGATGGCCCACTTGGGCTGGGGCATCTGGTCCCAGATCTTCCGGATCACCGGGGCCAGCTTGAAGGGCAGCCGGCCGGCGCAGATCAGGACATCGGCCTGCCGGGGCGAAAAGCTCATCCGCTCCATCCCGAACCGGGCCAGGTCGAACCGGCTGGCGGCGCTCGCCATGAACTCGATGGCGCAGCAGGCGGTGCCGAACGGCATGGGCCAGAGGCTGTTGGCCCGCCCCCAGTTGCTCAGGAAGTCCAGGCGGGTGGTCACCCAGTTGGGGGACATGGTGGAGACCTCGGTCCCCGCCCCGCCGTCCGGCAGCGTCAATCCCATTGCAGCGCCCCGCGCTTCCAGATGTAGAGGTAGCCCACCGCGAGGATCGCCACGAAGACGAACATCTCGGCGAGCAGCAGGCCCCGCAGCGCCAGGAACTGGTGGAACGCGGCGGCCCAGGGGAGCATGAAGACGGTCTCGATGTCGAAGATGATGAAGAGCATCGCGACCAGGTAGAATTTCACACTGAACCGCTCCCGGGCATCGCCCAGGACCGGCATGCCGGACTCGTAGGGCGACAGCTTGACCGGGGTGAGACGATAGGATGAGAGGACGTGGGACAACCCGAGGATGAGGATGGCATTGGCGGCAACGAACGCCAGCACCAGCAACATCGGGATGTAGGCCTGCAGCATTGAGGGGGCCTCGCTCGTGAATTCCTTCACTTTGGGGCGCCACGATAGTAACGCGGGATGCGGAGTAATGGTACCCCTGTCGACGACTCGACGGCTCGACGGCTGGACGGCTCGGCCGAGGGCGCCGGGGGCGACTGGCCGCGGCCCCCGGCTGCGCTATATTCGTCCGCTCACCACCACCCACCGCGTCCGGCGCCCCCGCCGCCGAGCCCTCGAGCCGCCGAGTCCCCCAGACTATGTCCATCAAGTCCGACCGCTGGATCCGCCGCATGGCCAAGGAAACCGGGATGATCGAACCCTACACCGAGGCCCAGGTGCGGCAGGTGGACGGCTCCGGCCGACGGGTGATCTCCTACGGCGTGTCGTCCTACGGCTATGACATGCGGGTGGCGCCGGAGTTCAAGATCTTCACCAACGCCCTCTCCGCGATCGTGGACCCGAAGGAATTCGACAGCAAGAGCTTCGTCGAGTTCGAGGGCGAGGTCTGCATCGTCCCGCCCAACAGCTTCGCCCTGGCCCGTTCGGTCGAGTACTTCCGGATCCCGCGCAACGTGCTGACCATCTGCGTCGGGAAGTCCACCTACGCCCGCTGCGGCATCATCACCAACGTGACCCCGTTCGAGCCCGAGTGGGAGGGTCATGTGACACTTGAGATCAGCAACACAACTCCTCTACCAGCAAAGATTTATGCCAATGAGGGGATCTGTCAGGTCCTGTTCTTCGAAGCCGATGCGGATGATATCTGCGAAGTCAGCTACAAGGACAAGAAGGGGAAGTACCAGCGCCAGACCGGGGTGACGCTGCCTAAGCTATAATTGTGATGTGGGGAAAGCCTCCGGGCCCGGCGCCTGTACGGTGCCGGGCCCGCTGTCTTGCCCCCAGCCCCCGCCGGCGTACCATATCCCATCCCTCCCGGAGCCGGCGCTGGACGACACCCCGCTCGACCTGCCCCCCGAACCCATCGGGGGCCGTTACCGCCTCCAGCGTGAGATCGGGCGGGGTGGCATGGCCATTGTCTTCCTGGCCGAGGATCTCCGCTACCGCCGCCGGGTCGCGCTCAAGCTGCTCCGCCGCCGGCTGGCCGCGTTCATCACCTGGGATCGGTTCCGCCAGGAAATTCAGTTTGCCGCCGAGCTCAGTCACCCGCACCTCCTCCCCCTGCTCGATTCCGGCGAGCATGACGGGCTGCCCTACTACGTCATCCCCTACCAGCCGGATGGCACCCTCCGGGACCGCCTGGACCGGGAGGGGGTGGTGCCAGTCCGGGAGGCGCTGACCATCGCCCGGCAGCTCGCCTCCGCCCTCGCCGTGGTCCACGCCCGCGGCATCATCCACCGCGATCTCAAGCCCGCCAATGTGCTGCTGGCGGGCTCCTACCCCTTCCTGGCCGACTTCGGGATTGCGCGGGCGCTCTCCCGCTCCACCGGGGACGCCTTCACCGAGACCGGGATCGTGATCGGCACCGCGGGATACATGGCGCCGGAACAGGCCCGGGGCCTGGCCGACGTGGACGCGCGCGCCGACCAGTATTCCCTCGCGGCCCTGCTCCACGAAATGCTGCTTGGTACCCTCCCCTACCACCCGGTGGCCGGCGCCCCCACCGACCCGGCGCGGCGCCTGGCCGAGCAGCGGCCGGAGCTGCCCGCCACGGCGCGGAGTGCTGTCGCGCGCGCCCTGGCCCACGACCGCGACCAGCGCTTCCCCGACATCCACCAGTTCGGCGAGGCGCTGGCGCCGCCTCCGGAAGACGCCGCCGTAACGCCCAGGAAACGCCCCCTCACGATGCTGCTTGGGGCCGTGGCGCTGGCGGCGGCGCTGCTCCTGGTCCCCGGCGTCCCTGCACGGCTGGGAATTCGGGATGCGCGGACCTCCGCGCCGGACACGACCCGGTATGCGGTCCTGCCGTTCACCTACGACAGCGGCATCGCACCGCTCAACGAGCGGGCGGCGCTCAGGGACGCGATCGGCTCACGGTGGAACGGGGTGACCCTGGTGGATGAACTGGCCGAGACGGAGCGAATCGGGCGACAGGGTACGGCGCCGTGGACCAACCGGGAGGCGCTCGCCGCGGCGCGCGCCCTCCGCGCCGGCCGGTTCGTCCGGGGCCGGGTCTCCCGAGAGGGAGACTCGCTTCGGATCAGCGCCGGGCTGTACGACGTCGCGACAAGCGGCACCCAGCTCGGCTTCGGGCTGGGGCGCCTCCCCCAGGGCGCCGGGGGGGGACGGGCGGAGTTCGATCGCCTCGCCGACGTCCTGCTGCTGCGCGACGCGCTGCCGGACGACTCCGCCGTGGCCACGCTCGGCACCCGGTCGCTTCCCGCGGCACAGGCCTTTGCGCGCGGCACCCGGGCCATTGCCCGGTGGAGCCTGGCGGCGGCGGATTCGGCCTTCGAGGATGCCACCGGCTACGACCCGGGATTCTCCCGGGCGCACCTCTGGCTCGGGCTCAGCCGGCTCTGGCGCGGGCTGGAGCCGAGTCAGTGGCGATCTGCGGCGGAGCGGGCGGCCGCGGGCCGGGATCGGCTACGGCCGGTTGAGCGGCCAAGGGCCGCGGCGCTGTATGCGGCGGCCACCGACCCTGTCGCCTCCTGCGCCCCATGGGACAGCGTGGTCGCCCGCGCACCCGCCGACTTCACCGCCTGGTACGGAGCGGGATACTGCCGTACCCAGGACAGCGTGGTCCTCCCCGACCACCGCAGCCCGACCGGCTGGCGATTCCAGAGCGGCTACCACAGCGGCCTCGAAGCGCTGGTGCGGGCCTTTCGACTGGAGCCCGCGGTCCTGGCGTCGTACCGGGAACAGAGCTACGCCGCGCTCCGCCTGCTCTTCGTCACCGATCCCCATCAGTCCCGGAGTGGCCGGGCGGGCGGCACCGGCTTCCGGCTGGCGGGATTTCCGGTGTGGCAGGGGGATTCACTCGGCTTCGTGCCGGAATCCACCGGAGTGACCCTGCCGTCGTCCGGTCGCTCACCGGCAGCCATCGCGCTGGTGGCCGACCGGCAGCGACGGCGGCTGCTCGATGCCGTGGAGGCGTGGACCGCTGCGGCGCCGCTTGATCCGCGGGCGCTCGAGGCCCTGGCGGTCGCCCAGGACCTGCTGGGTCGGCACGACGCCCCGGCCACCCTGGATCGCGCCTCCCGGCTCACCCGGGACCGGGAGGACCGGCTCCGCGTGGGACGCAGCCTGGTCTGGCTCGGCCTCAAGTATGCGCTGCCCGAGGATCGCGCCGCGCTGGCGCAGCTCGCATCGCTGACCGACTCCCTGCTCCGTGCCGAACCGCCGGACCGGTACTCCGATCCCGTGAGCCTCGCGGGCCTGGCGGCACTGGCGGGCCGGCCCCGGCTGGCGGCGGAATACCTCGCCCTGCCTGCCGCCATGCAGCAGTGGAGCGTCCCGGCCGAGGTTGGGGAGGTGGCGCCCCGGCTGCTCCTGCTGAGCGCTGCGGGGGCATCCGCGGACACCCTCACCGCGCTGGCCCGGGAGCTTCGCCGCCGCCTCGAACGGATGCTGGATCCGGTGCTTCGCGCGCGGGCCACCGGCGAGTGGCTGGTCCGCGCCGCCACCCTGGCCTTCCCCGCCGGAACGGATCTGGACGTCCGCAGCCTCTCCGGGCTGGGCGATCCGCTGCTCGATGCCCAGGCGGCGCTCGCCG
Source organism: Gemmatimonadota bacterium (assembly GCA_016794805.1). Taxonomy (GTDB): domain Bacteria; phylum Gemmatimonadota; class Gemmatimonadetes; order Gemmatimonadales; family GWC2-71-9; genus JADJOM01. Next base: position 2,925 of record JAEUJI010000126.1, on the reverse strand, counting down.
CGGGGGACAGCGCCATGGCCCGGCGGCTGCTCGACCGCCTGGCCTCGATGCGAGCGGGACTCCGTCCCAGCGAGCTTACCCTCGATGGGCTCTATCCCGAAGCCGCCCTGCGGGCCGCGCTGGGCGAGTGCCGCCGCGCCGCCGGGCTGCTCGACTCGGTGCTCGGCGCCGCCAGCGCGATGGAGCCCGACCTCCTGGCGGACCCGATCCGGGCCGCCTCCCTGCGGCAGGCCATCTCGCTGCGGGGCCGGCTGGCGGATGTTGCAGGGGACTCCGCATCGGCCCGGCGCTGGCGGGGCGCCCTCAAGGCGCTGTCGACCAGCGCGGAACCGTGATTCGACCGTCACCTGATCCCGGGATTGTGTGTCTCCGGCTGGCCGCCCTGGCCAGCCCACCCATCGGGGAGGACGTATGAAGAACTCGTCAGTCGTTCCCGCAGGCTTGGTCGGCATCGTCCTCGGCCTCGGGCTGGTGGCGGCCTGCCAGCCGGGACAGGTGATGCCGGCCTCCGATCGGCCGGAGTGCCCGCACCACTGGGACTTCAGCAAGATCAAGGTCACGCCTTCGAAGAGGGGGGAAGTGGCGCTCAAGACCCTGAGTGGCAACCCCGGCGAGCTTTCCGCCCCGCGCCTCAACACGAATGTTCCCGAGTTCCACGACTGTCAGCGGCTGGTTCGCGGAAGCGGGACCGACGCAACGTACGATTCCCTTGTGGCCGTGTTCGCGTCGGATACCATGGCAGATACCGGGCTGGTGCACCCCCTGCCGCCGCCACCGTCCGGCGGCGTCTGGCTGGTGCCGCTGGTGGAAGTGGTCAGCTGGGGGGGTAGTTATCCGGCGCTCGCCATCGAGCCGGGATTCAACTGCCTCTACGTCCCCGTCAGCGATACCCTCAGTACCGTCGCCTTCATGGTCCCCTTCGGTGCCGTGGAGCAGGATTGCCGCCTGGCCCGGTCCTACGACGACGTGCGCTCCGCCCCCGGATCCAAGCCGCTGCGGCTGCATCGGGTGACCTACCCGGGGCTCAAGTGGGACGACTACCCGCCCGTGGCGCGCTGGGATTGGGACACGGTGGCGAGTACGCAGGTGATCGGGTTCAAGTGCGCCAGTGCATGGTGCGAAGTGGGCGCCCACAAATCCGAGGTGCACACCGCAGAGAATCTCCTGTCCCGGCTGGGCCCGGCGCGCGCCTCGGCGCTGGCCGGCGCGCTCGGCGGTCCGGCCCTCGCCCGTGTGTTGACCGTGAAGGGCTGGTATGACGAGCAGCGGCTCGCGCCGCCCGACGCGAGGTGGGGCACCAGTGCCCCGGACCCGACGCCGCTGGATCTGCGCGGCACCCTGATTCCGGTTGGCGAGCTGGGACGGATGGGCGTGGCCGACTTCGGCGCGCACTGGCGCGTGGTCGCGGCCGTCCTGCTGGACCGAATCTCCCCCGAATACCAGGCCAAGTACAACTACCTGCCGATGGACGGCACCGGCCGGGTGACCACTATTTCGCTGTGCGTGGAACGGGACGGCACCCAGGCCTGCCCGGAGATCCCCGAGGAGGTGCGCACCAAGTCCGCCTGCGGCCCCGAGGCGGGGCCCACCACGCCGCGGCGCTGGTGGGCACGCACGGCGGCCCCGGATGGGGCCACGCGCTACTGGTGCATCGTCCGCCGCGGCCACTCGGGCCCGGATGACGTCCCTGGCACCGCCCGCTGGCGCTGGCTCGCCGATGACGAGACCACCTGGGCCCGCTGCGACCGTGGGTGCTGCACCACCCAGTAGCCGCTAGCAGGTGCGCCGCCACCAGGCGGCGCGCCGCCGGCCGTCCCGCCCCAGGCTCGCCCCGGCCACCCATTCGCAGGTGTCGGCGAGGTGGCGCGGGTCGGCCGCGGAATCGCCCTCGAGCGGCGGGAGCGGGAGCACCAGGCCGTCGTCGCGCACCACGAACGCCATTGGCGCCCCGGTGCCGCCGGTGAACCAGCCGAGGCGGCTGCCGAGCAGGTTGGGCGGGCCCAGCTCGACTGCGTAGGGGAAGAGGGCGTCGACGCGATGGACCTCCGCCGGCGTAGCATTGCGCTGCAGTCCGTCGGACTCGCCCGGGGGCGGCCAGTCCTCCAGGCGCGCGGCCCGGGCCCCCGCGGCCACGAAGTGGAGGGTGTCGCCTTCCCGGAGGCACCAGCCCGAGAGCGTCCGCTCCTCGCTGATCGACTGCGCAAGGCTCTCGCGGCACGACTCGAGGCCCGGTATCCCCTGGGGGACGTACGCACCATGCGCGGCGCCGGGGCTCGGCCGCTCCTGATGACAGGTCAGCAGCAGCAGGACGGGGCCCGATACCCCGAGCGCGACGAGCGGGCCCCGGAGGGCCCGGACCAGTGAGGACATGCGCATGCTCCACCTCCATCTGCTGGGACGGCTGGAACTCCGGGATGATGCCGGTCGCGATCAGCTGCTGGCCGTCACCCAGCCGAAGCGCCTGGGACTCCTCATCTACCTGGCCGCCGCGCGGCCGGCGCGGTGGCATCGCCGCGACACGCTCGCGGCGCTGTTCTGGCCCGAACTGCCAGCGGCCGGCGCCCGGGCGGCCCTGCGGCAGGGTCTCCACTACCTGCGGCAGCATCTCGGGCCCGAGGTGATCGCGGTGCGGGGAGAAGAGGAGGTCGGACTGTCGGACTCGGAGATCGAAACCGACCTGGCGCGGTTCGAGGGGGCGCTGGCCGCGGGCCAGTGGGAATCAGCGGCCGGCCTGGCCTCCGGACCCCTGGCACCGGGCTTTCACTGTGCGGCGGCCAGCAGCGAGTTCTCCGAATGGCTCGACCAGCGCCGGCGGCAGCTCCGGCGGCAGGCGGTCCGCGCCGCGCGGGCCCAGGCGCGCGGGGCGCCCGCGCCGGACCTGACCCAGGCGCTGGAGCATTTCCGCTTCGGGCTGGACCAGGGGAG
>JAEUJI010000094.1 GCA_016794805.1 Gemmatimonadota bacterium | reverse complement strand
GCCGGCAAAGCGCCCGAAGGCGACGCGGGCATAGAGGTACGGGCCGCCCGCCTCCCCGAAGCGGCTGGCGAGCTCCGCGAAGCAGGCCATGACCACGCCGATGCCGATCGCGGCGACCACCCAGGCCCAGGGGCTGGCGGCGCCGAGCCGGCCGGCGATCACCGAGGGCAGTCCGAACACGCTGCTGCCGATGACGCCATTCAGCACCAGGGCGGCGAGGCTCCACCGCCCGAGGGCGCGGACGAGGGGAGCGTTCACGGCTGCTCCCGGCGTCGTTCCTCGAGTTCCTCGAGGGTGCGGGGCCAGTCGTCGTGGAGCAGGCGGCTCAGCGCCCGGTCGGCCAGGAGGCGGCCTTCGGTCTGACAGGCGGCGCAGTAGTTGGTCTCATGCTCCGCGTACCGGATCCGCTGGATCGGCGCGCCGCACGCGGGGCAGGGCTGGCCGTAGCGGCCGTGCGCCGCCATCCCGGGGCGGAAGGCCGTGACCTTTTCGGGAAAGGCGTCGCCGGCCTCAGCCTGCAGCCGGCGGGTCCAGGTGTCGAGGACCTCGACGCAGGCGGCATGCAGCCGCCAGCATTCGGCGTCGTCGAGCTGGCGGGTGAGCCGGAGGGGGGAGAGCCGCGCGGCGTGCAGGATCTCGTCCGAGTAGGCGTTGCCGATGCCATCGAGGATGGTCGGGTCGGTGAGGGAGCGCTTCAGGGTATGGTTCTCCGCGCGCAGCCGCTGGGCGAACGCCTCGGGCGTCGCGGTGTCGAGGTCGAGGCCGCCGCGGTCGAACGCGGCGAGGGCGTCCCGGCCGGCCACGAGGTGCAGCGAGGCCCGCCGCTTGCTACCCGCCTCGGTGAGCGCGAGCGTCCCCGACGGGAAGTCGAAGCAGGCGAGACCCAGTTTCCCGGGCGGCTTGCCCCCCGGCCGGAGCCAGCGGAAGCGACCGGCGATCATCAGGTGGATGACCAGGAACAGCTCCCCATCCAGCGCGAGGACGATTCGCTTCCCGATGCGCTCCAGCGCCACGACCCGGTGGCTCGCCGCCTCCGCGAGCGGCGGGGCCACGCTCCGCAGCAGGAACGGCTTCAGGAGGCGCACGCCGGTGAGCGTCTGGCCACGCACGCGCGGCTCGAGGGCGGCGAGATAGAGGCGGATGTCGGGCAGTTCGGGCATGAGGTCCGGCTCAAGGTACGGCGCGCCGCGCTCTGGCGCGACTACACCCCTGCCTGCATCTTTATACCCCCGATTCGATGCCGCCGGAGTCCCTGATGTCGTCGCTCAAGCCGATTGTTCCCGAAACCAGCAACCTGCACGTCACCCGGTTTGAGCCGCTGGTGGCGCCGAAGGTGCTGCTGGCCGAGCTCCCGATCACCCGCACGGTGGCGACGACCGTGCTCGAGGGGCGCCGCGCGGTGGGCCAGATCCTGGCCGGCCGGGATCCGCGGCTGCTGGTCGTGGTCGGGCCCTGCTCGATCCACGATCCAGTGGCGGCGCTGGAGTACGCCGGCCGCCTGGCGCGGCTCCGCCGGGACCTGGCAGGGACGCTGTGCCTGGTGATGCGGGTGTACTTCGAAAAGCCGCGCACCACCGTGGGATGGAAGGGGCTGATCAACGACCCGCACCTCGACGGCACGCGGGACATGATGCTCGGGCTCCGCATTGCCCGGCGGCTGCTGCTCGACGTCAACGAGCTCGGGCTTCCCTGCGCCACCGAGCTGCTCGGCCCGGTGGTCCCGCAGTACATCGCCGACCTGGTCTGCTGGACCGCCATCGGTGCCCGCACCGCGGAGTCGCAGACCCACCGCGAGATGGCCAGCGGCCTCTCCATGCCGGTCGGGTTCAAGAACACGACTGACGGCAATCTGCAGATCGCGCTGGACGCGATGCAGGCGGCCGGGGCGCCGCACACCTTCCTTGGCATGGACGACGACGGGCGCGGCGCGATCGTGCATACCACCGGCAACCCGGAGCGGCACCTGGTGCTGCGGGGCGGTGGGGGCCGCACCAACTACGACGCCCAGTCGGTGGCAGAGGCGGCGGCGCTCTGCGCCGCGCGCGGCCTGCCGGCGCGCCTGATGGTGGATGCCAGCCACGGCAACTCCGGCAAGGATCACGACCGGCAGCCCGTCGTCTTCCGCGACGTCGTGGCGCAGGTCGCCGCCGGGAGCCGGCACATCATGGGCGCGATGATCGAGAGCCACCTGCACGCCGGCAGCCAGCGCATGGGCGAGGGCCCGGCGGGCCTGGCTTACGGGCTCTCGATCACCGACGCCTGCATTGACTGGGAAACGACCGAGGCGCTGCTCCGCGAGGCGGATGCGACGCTGCGGGGGGCGGGCATCGAGCCGCGCCGGGCCACGGCTTCCTGAGCGGCGGCCGGGTCAGCCGGAGTCGGCGCGGGGCGGGTGCACCGGGTCCGCCCCGCGTCGCGTCCCGAAGGGGGAGCGGACCACGGGCACGCGGCGGCCGCGGAAGATAACCAGGCCCC
>JAEUJI010000054.1 GCA_016794805.1 Gemmatimonadota bacterium | reverse complement strand
GTCCCCAGACGGCCGCCTTCTCGCTGAGCCGCGATGCGGGCGTCCTCGTCTACCAGGGTCCCGCGGAGTCTACCGGGGGCGAGCCGAGGGTCTGGGTCAAGCTCCGCGATCGCGCCGATGCCTACCCGCTGGCGGGCACCGAGGGCGCGGGCGGGCATGCCGTCTCCCCCGACGGGCGGGTGGTGGCGTACACCCAACGCGACCAGCTTCGGAAGGCCCCCACCGCCGGCGGGCCCTCGGTGCTGCTGGCCGACAGCGCGGAAGACGTGGGCGCGGCCTGGCTGGACGACGGCACGCTCGTCTACTCCGACCTGGAGTACCGCCTGCGCCGGGTGCCGGCGTCGGGCGGCAAGAGCGAGGTCGTGTATACCCCGCCCGCCGGCAACTATGCGGCGATCCCGACCCCGCTACCCGGGAGCCGGGGCGTGCTCTTCCTGTTCTGCCGCGGGCAGGGGTGCCAGGCCGGCGCGGCACTCTGGGTGCTCGACCTCCGGAACGGTGAGGCGCATGAGGTCGTCGCCGACGGGCTCACCGGGTTCTACCTCCCCACCGGGCACGTCGTCGCTGCGCGGCCGGACGGGGCGCTCCTCGCCGCGCCCTTCGACCTCGACCAGCTCGTGGTGACCGGGGAACCGGTTCCCGTGCTCGAGGGCCTCACGGTCTTCGGGGGGATCTGGGCGCCGTACTTCGTGACCGAGGGCGGCACCCTCGTGTTCCGTCAGGGCGCGGCGAGGCTGGCGGAAAGCGAGCTGGTGTGGGTGGATCGTGGCGGCCGGGTGGAGCCGGTGGATACCATGCTCCGCTTCCGCCATGCCGACGTCGGGGGCAACCGCGGCTTTTCGCTGTCGCCGGACGGCCGCCGGGTGGCCATCGGGAGGGGCCGCGCCCCGGGGGATGCCATCTGGATCAAGGCGCTGCCGGACGGGCCGCTCTCCCGGCTCACCTTCGACAGCACGGTGCAGCAGCGCCCGCGCTGGTCGCCCGACGGCCGCTCGGTGCTGTACCTCACGGCCCGCTACGGGAACGCGTACGACCTGTACCAGCGCCCCGCCGATGGCACCGGCAGCGAGCAGCCGCTGATCCGCGGGATCCCGGGCCTCCTCGACGCCGCGTGGACGCCCGATGGCAAGGCGCTGGTGGTTCGCATCGGCGGGCAAACCGGCGTCGAGCGGAGTCTCTTCCTGTTCCGTCCCGGCGTGGACTCTGCTCCGCGCCCGCTGGTCGCGGACGCCCAGTGGGATGAGGCGGCGCCGGCGGTCTCGCCCGACGGGCGCTGGCTGGCGTACGAATCAAACGAGACCGGCCGCAAGGAGGTGTACGTGCGGCCGTTCCCCGGCACCGACGGCGGGAAGTGGCAGGTGTCCACCGCCGGCGGGCATGCGCCGCGCTGGGCGCGGAACGGCCGGGAGCTGTTCTACGTGAACCTGGCGCGGGAGCTGATGGCGGTGCCGGTGCCGGCCGCGCCGCCCTTCGCCGCGAGCGGCCAGCGGCCGCTCTTCCGCCTGGATCCGGAGCTGCTGCTGCCGGCCGACGAGAACTACGCCCTCTACGACGTGGCGGCCGACGGGCGGTTCCTCTTCTCCCGACGGGTCCCGGAGCCGGAGCAGGGCTCGATGATCGTCGTGGCGGAGAACTGGTTCAGCGAATTGCGCGAGAAGCTGCGGCGGTGAGGGGGGGCGGGGCTGCGCCCCGCCCGGGAAACGGGGAAGTGGGAAACGGGGAAGGGGAGAACGGGGTGGGGTGCACTCCTCGCGCCGCCGCAGTCCTGCGTATCTTGGGGTTGTCCCTTTGAGTGGCAGGTAGAAGATGGCTCGTTTCGTTCCAGTCCCGGATCCGGGCGGGTCGCTGGATCCCCCACGTCGCAACCCGCCGACCGCACTGGCCACCGCAGTTCCTGAACCAGAGCGCCAGCCGACCTCCACCAGGGCCAGCGGCCGCAATCGCTTCCTGGCACTGCGACAGCTCGCCGTGGCCGCGCTCGACCTTGCAGATGAGGCCGCGCGCACGATTCGGGGTGTGCTGCAGCGGATTGGCTAGCGAAGTAGAAGGGCGCTGACACGGTACCCGCCCAAGGCTTCCACCCGGAGCACCCCCTCATGCCGACCTGGATTGCCCTGGCCACCGAACCCCGCGTGGTCCGGCGCGCACTGCGCTACGCCGTGATCGTCGGGGCCATCCTGATCACGATCAACCACGGCGACGCGATCCTGCGCGGCGACCTCCCCGCCGGCCGCCTGATCCGGATGCTGCTCACGGCGATGGTGCCGTATGTGGTCT
>JAEUJI010000018.1 GCA_016794805.1 Gemmatimonadota bacterium | reverse complement strand
GCAGCGCCGATACGTCGGTGAAGCGGGACGCATCCGCGGGGTCCTTGATCAGGGCGCTGCCATAGGCATAGACGGCAGACTGGTAGATCCCGCCGAAGCTCCCCGCGGCGCCGATCGCACCGGAGAAGAACGCGAGGTTCTCCGGCAGGTTCGAGAGGTGCACCTTCTGCAGTTCGGCCCGGGCCTGGTCCGCGGACCACTTGAACGCCTGGGCGATGACGGGCAGCTGGGCTTCGGTGCTCTCCCGCACCAGCCGGTTCCCCTCCAGCGCCCCCCGCACCAGCGCCTCGACCATCTTCGGGTGGGCCAGCGCGAATCCCTCGTTCACCACCAGCACGTCCGCGATGATCAGCAGGTTCTTGTTGCTGGTGAGCAGCCGGGCCTGCCCGCCGCTCTGGGCCAGCACCTCGGAGGTCTTGGGCTCCCAGGTGACGGCGCCGGAGAGGCGGTTGTCCCCGCCCTTGAGGTCGGTCAGGAAGAGGTCGCCGGCGGCGAACCCGTCGTCGGTATAGACCAGGTTCACCTGATCGGGGCTGGGCGGCGACTCGAGGCTGCCGAGCATGTTGATGCCGAGGCCGGCTTCCTGGGCCAGGTAGCGGATGAAGAAGTCGGTCTCGGTGAACTGCGCCGCGACGACCACCTTTCCCTTGAGCGCGTTGATGCGCCGGATGTCATTGCGCACCACGATGCCGTCGGCGCCGCGGGAGAAGGCCAGCTGCACCGGCACCTTCACCCGGAACTGCCGGCCATAGACCGCCAGCACGTCGGTGGTGGTCACCGAGGCCGCGAGCCGGCCGCTGTTCAGCGCCGACCAGCTCTCCTCCTCGCTGATCACCAGCTTCACCCTGCAGCCGCAGTACCTGGTGAACAGGGACGCAGGGTTGGGCGCCAGGCCGCCGTTGGCGGCGATGAGCCCGGCGTACCCGGCGTACTCGCTGATCTCGATCACGACCGTGCTGTCGGCGGGAAGCTGGTAGGTGGCGGGCGCGGCCAGCGTCGGCACGGCGGTCTGCGCCTCGCTCACCTCGGCCGCCTCGCCGGGGGTATCGGTGGCCACCGAGGGCAGCTTCATCTTCTTGCCCAGCACCAGCTGGGCCCCGAAGAAGAGGAACCCGGCGATCAGGGCAAACGAGAGCAGCTTGCCCAGACAGGTGACCTTCGGCTTTTCCTCAGCCATGGGACGGTCCGATCTCCTTCTGGGCGGCGGGGCCCTGCGGCGTCGCGCCGGCCTGGATGCCCTGGCTCGCCAGGAACTCCGCGAGCGCCGCCTGCTCCAGCGCCTTGCTCTCGGTTTCCTTCTCCCGGACCTTGTCCATGTCCACCAGGTCCTTCGCGACCCGGGCCTTGCCGGCGGCCTGCTCGTAGCGCTTCTGCAGCACCTCGTCCACCGTCTTCATGGTGTCGCCGAGGTCCCCGACCTTGAAGGTGGCGTTGCTGAGGGCGCCGGCGGCCTCCGCCTGGGCCTCCTTGATCTTGACCTGGCTGAGCTGCTTCTCGAGGCGCTTGACCTTGTCCTCGAATTCCTTCTGCACCACCTTGGCCTGGCGCAGGTTGGCGGTGTACGCCTCCTCGGTCTCGGCCAGCTCGGCGGTGTCGATCGCGAGGTCCGCCTTGAGCTCCTGCAGCTCGCGGGCGAGGGTCCCCGCCAGCTCCATGTTGCCCGCCTGGTGGTTGGCCAGGACCCGGCGCTCCAGTTCCTGCGCCTTCAGGGTCTTGGACTTGACCTGCCCCTTGAGCCGCTCCGCGATGCCGGCCATCCGGGCCAGGGCCATGTTGTACTGGGCCATCTTGTCGCGGAACTCCTGCCGGGCGGCGTCCATGAGCGCCTCGGGGTTCGACTCCTCGAGCCCGCTGATGAACAGCCCGATGAACCCCTTGAACAGCCGACCGATGCGGGCGAACAGCGCCATGCGTCCTCCAGGAGGTGAGGTCCCAACTTTCACTGCGGCACTAAGATCGGGGCCCGGCCCGACGCTGTCAAAGGGCGGCACGACGGCAGGACGGCAGGACGGCAGGACGGCAGGACAATCCAAACCTACTACTCGTCGAGCCGCCGAGTCGCCGAGCCGCCTACATGAACCGCCGGAGTTCCTCGATCCGCTGTTCCAGCGCTTCCGGACCCAGGTCCCGGTACCGGGCGGGCAGGAACCGCGCGTCGGTGCACTCCTTCACCGCCACCAGGTCCATGTACTCGAGTTTCCGGGTATGGGCGCTGGGGCGCACCTCGCGGAACACGTCGAGCAGGATGTCCTTCAGCGGGCGGCGCGGCTCGGGCTGGAGCTCGAAGGTCCGGAGCCCACGGACGAACACCCCTTCGATCTCGTTGCCGCCCAGGGTGAGGTCGTCCGGGAGGTCGGGGAGCTCCTCCTCCTTGAGCGGAACCTTGATCTTCCGCGCCACCGCCAGCAGCAGCGCCCGCCGCTCCGCCTCGGTCTCGGGCGGGAAGAGCGGGATGTGGACATCGAGCCGGCCCTGCCGCTTGAGGTCCACCTCGAGCAGGTCGGGCCGGCTGGTGGCGAAGACCCAGATGATCCGGCCCCGGTTGCGGGTGTCGGACATCTCCTTGGCCAGCATCCCGTAGACCCGGCCGGAGAGGCCGCTATCCCCGTCGCCCCCCTCGCGCTTGCCGGCGGCCTGGTCGGCCTCGTCCACGAAGACCACCACCTGCCCCAGGGCCCGGAGCACGGCGAAGATCTTCTCGAGGTTGGACTCGGTGGCCCCGACCCAGCGGTCGCGGAAGTTCTTGAACACGACGCACGGGATGCCCAGCTCCCCGGCCCAGCAGGTGACGATGAACGTCTTGCCGGTGCCGATCCGGCCCGCGATCAGGTAGCCCATGGGGAGCGCGTGCAGCGCGCCGCGCCGGAGCAGCTCGGCGTCCTCCCGAAGCCAGGTCCGCACCGCGTCCAGCCCCGCCACATGATCGAGGGTGAACCCCGACTCGATGAACTCGAGCAGGCCGGCGCACTCCCGTTCAATCGCGTCCTTCTTCATCCGGGTGAGCCACTTGCCCGTGATCCGCTCGCCGTTGCGGATGGCCAGGCTGAGGACCCGTCGCGCCCCCACCCGGGACAGCCCCGTGAGCCGGCGGGCGAGCTGGTCCATCGGCACGTCGGAATTGGCCGGCAGCTCCGGCATCTGGGTCGCGACCAGCGCCTGCAGGTACTCCACCATCTCCGGCTCACCCGGCAGCGGCACCCGCAGCGCCACCGCGTGCGGGTTCTCCGCCACCAGTTCGTTCAGGTCGTGGAGCTGCTCGGCCAGGAGCACGGTGACGATGTTGGCGTGCAGGATGGCCGGGTCGTTGGCCCAGCCGAGGACCTTCACCACGTTCGCGCTGAAGGCGCCACTGAGCGTGGCGGGGTCGCCCCGCGGGACCACGAATTCGGCGAAGTCGATCACGACGGCGATCTTCCGCGCCTGCGCGCCCTTGTCCTGGATGGCCTGCAGGTTGAGGGTGCGGAGGAGATAGCGGTCCAGCAGCTCCAGCGCCGCACCGGGCTCGCGCAGGTAGCTCTGGGCCTGGGCGTTGTCCCCCAGCGCATTCCGGACCCACTCCCCCCAGTCCTCGCCGCCGCGCACGGCGCGGATGCCGCGGCTCCGGTCATACCGCAGCACCACGTCGTACCCGGCGAACATCACCTCGTCGAGGAACGTGGTGATGGACAGCATGCGGCCCGCCTGGGGCAAGGCGTCGAAGATGTTGCCGTGCAGCAGGAACTGGGCGCAGGAGCCGGAGCGGAAGAGGTCCCGCATCTCGCGGGCCCATGGCGGCAGGGTGGAGCTCACCGGCCCTCCTTCAGGGCGATGCGGGCCGCGACCGGCGGCGGTTCGTCGAGCAGGTCATCCATGGAGCCGTACAGCTTCTGCTGGTCGTTGATCCACTGGGACGCCCCGCCAAGGCTGCCCGTGATCTCATCCAGCCGGGCGGAGATGCCCTCGGCATCGGTCGAGAGCGCGGACTGTTCCCGCAGCAGCTCCACCTGTTCCTGGATGCGCAGGATCTCCGCCTCGAGGAAGTCCAGCTTCTCCCGCCCTTCCCGCCGCTGGTTGACCCGCTGCTCCAGGATCTCCGCCTGGCTGGTGAGACTCCGCCGCAGATCCGGACCCAGGCTCTCGTCGGCGAGGCGGGCGCGCACCTCCGCCAGCCGGTGCTCGATCTCCTGGGTCTCCCCCAGGGTGGGCTCCTTGAGCACCCGGCTCATCGCCCGCCGGGCCACCAGCAGCCGGATGTAGACCCAGATCAGCTTGCTGAGGTTCTCCCCGTGGACCTTGGCGGCGCTTCCGCTCGGGTCCTGCTGCGTGAGCTGGTCGAGGATGGTGCGGCAGCGGGAGACAAAGGCGACGTAGCGGGCCTGGTCGGTGTCGGAGAGGCGGCGGACCATCGCCTCCATCCGGCCCTTCCATTCGTCCTCTTCTCCCGCGGTGGAGCGGCGGTCCACGACCCGCTGGAACCGGCCGTTGGTCACCAGGGCAAGGAGGTAGGCCAGCTCCGCCCCGGCCCCGAGCAGCCAGAATCCGGGATTGGTCAGGCCGAGCAGGCCGAACCCGGCCAGCCCGATCCAGTTCGGGGCGATGAACATCCCGAACGGCCGGGCGTTGAAGGCGGCCTTGAGGTAGGACCAGAAGGAGCGCTTGGCCATGTCAGCCCGGCGGCCAGCTGAAACGCCGCCCGCCCAGGAGATGGAAGTGCAGGTGGAAGACCGACTGCCCCCCGTCGGGACCGGTGTTGGTCACCAGCCGGTAGCCGCCCTGGTCGAGGCCGAGGTCGGTCGCGACCTGGGCCGCGAAGGCCAGCAGCTTGCCCAGCACCGCCTCGCCCTCGGGGCCCTTGGCGTCGCGGGCCGCGGAAAGATGGCGGGTCGGGATGACGAGGACGTGGGTCGGGGCCTGGGGGGTGAGATCGTGGAACGCCACCGCGTCGGCGCTGCGCCGGACGATCTTCGCGGGGATCTCGCCCGCGACGACCTTGCAGAAGATGCAGTCAACGGCCATGGGTCTCTCGCTGTCTGGCCAGCCAGGCCGCGGTGAGGGCCGCGGTGACGGCGGTGTCGAATCGCAGGGTGTTGGGACCGAAGCGTACGGGAGCAAAGCCGGCGCCCAGCAGCCGGTCCCGCTCCTCCTCCGTGAAGCCGCCCTCCGGACCGACCGCGAGCGCCAGCGGGCCGGCGCCACCGGCGGGCTCGTCGCTGCCACCCTGGTCGGCGAGCCAGCGGGCCGCCGGCAGGGACCGGGCGAGAAAGTGCGTCAGATCCTCCGGCGGCGCCACTTCCGGCGCCCAGGCCCCGCCGCACTGCTTGAGCGCCTCGAGCGCCCGCCGGCTGAGACGGGGGCGGTGGCTGGCCCGGACGCCGGTGGCCACGCTGGCCGCCCGCTCCGTGGCCAGGGGCACGACGAGCGTGGCGCCCAGCTCGGTCGCCTTCTCGATCAGGGCGAGAAACCGCTCCCGATCCCCGGCGCCGGCGGCCACGACCAGCGGCACCGGGGCCGGCACCCGCTCGGTGTGTTCCACCCGGACCGCGGCGTCCTTGCCCTGCCACTCCAGCGCCCCGGTGGCCACGGTGCCGCAGCCGTCCACCACCCGGACCGGATCGGTGGCCGCGCCGCGCCGGACCCGCAGGTGGTGCACCTCCTCCTCGGGCACGGGCACCGCCACCCCGGCCGCGAGGTGGCCCGGCGCGACCACGACCGTGATCATCGCCGGATGGCCCGCACCGCCCACCAGCCGTCGTCCACGACTTCATCTGCCACGTCGAACCCGCCGGCCACCAGGGGCACGCGGAACTGGTCGGCTTCCTTGTCTTCCATGCCGGAGAAGATGGCCGAGCCGCCGGGGGCGAGGGCGTCGCGGATCTCGGGGAGCAGGGCCACGTTGACGAGGCGCAGGATGTTGGACACCACGACCTGGGCCCGGGGAAGGAGCGGCGCCAGCTGCCCCGCCTCTCCCTCGAGGAGGTCCACCCGGTCGGCCACGCCGTTGCGCACCAGGTTTTGCTGCGCGACGGGGATGGTCTCGCCGTCCACCTCGATGCCGACGGCCCGGACCGCCCCGAGCTTCACCGCGGCAATGGAGAGGATGCCGCTGCCGGCGCCGAGGTCCAGCACGAAATCCCCCGGGCGAACCACCCGCTCCAGCAGCAGCATCGCGACGCGGGTGGATCCATGCTCACCGCTGCCGAAGGCCATCTCGGGGTCCACCCGGATGATGAGATCCCCCGGGGCTGCCTGGTGCTCGATCCAGGTGGGCACGATGGTGAAGCGGCCCACCCGCCGGACGCCGAGCCCCTTCCGCCACGCCGTCGTCCAGTCCACCTCCGGCAGTTCCAGGCGGGAGCAGGCGACGTCGCCTCCGTGGGCGCGGGCCAGGTCGCGCTCGAGCGCCACGGCCCCCGGCAAGTCACTGGCGAAGGAGACCAGGGTCCCGTCCGATCGCTCTTCCACCGCCTGCCCGGTCCGCTCCACCAGCCAGGTCGCGACCGCTTCGCGCTGGCCGGCCGGCGCCTGTACCTCGATGGCGAACCAGGTCATGCGCGCAGCGCCTCCTTCAGCTTGGACCAGAACCCGGCGGCCCGCTTGGGCGGCTCGCCCTCGAGCTTGGCCAGCTCGCGCAGCAGCCGTTCCTGCTCCGGCGAGACCGACTCGGGGGTCCAGACGTGGGCCCGGATCAGCAGGTCGCCCTTGCCGGCCTGCCCCAGCCGGGGCAGCCCCTTGCCGCGCAGCTTGAGGATGGTGCCGCCCTGGGTGCCGGCGGGAATCGCCACTTTCTCGTCGCCGTAGGGGGTGGAGACCACCACGCTCATGCCGAGCGCGGCCTGGGAGAAGCTGAGCGGCAGGTCCATCACCAGGTTGTCGCCGTCGCGCTCGAAGCGCTCGTCGTCCTGGATCTCGATCATGACCAGGAGATCGCCGGGGGGCGCATTGCGCGCGCCGACCGCGCCCTGGTTCCGGAGGGTGAGGTAGTTGTTCTCGGAGACCCCCGCCGGGATCTCGACCGGCACGGTCTTGTCGGCCCGGACCCGTCCCTCGCCACGACATTCCTCGCAGGGGGCGCTGATCACCACGCCTTCGCCGGCGCAGGTGGGACAGGGACTGACCGACACGAACTGGCCGAACATGCTGCGCGCCGCGCGGCGGACCTCGCCGGTGCCGTTGCAGGTGTTGCAGGTGGCGGGACGGGTGCCCTTCCGCGCGCCGCTCCCCTCGCAGGCGGCGCAACGGTCGAGGGTCTTGAGCTTGATGGTGCGCTTCGCGCCGGTGGCCACCTCGTTCAGCGTGATCTTGACGTTCACCCGGATGTCCTGTCCGCGGCGCTGCTCGCCCCGCTGCCCCTGCCCGAAGAGCCCCTCGAAGCCGCCGAAGTCGCGCATGAAGATGTTGAGGGCCTCGCTCAGGTCCACGTGGTGGAAGCCCCCGTACCCGGCGGCGCCGCCGCTCCCGCCCAGCCCCGCCTTGCCGTAGCGGTCGTAGCGGGCGCGCTTGTCGGGGTCCTTGAGCACCTCGTACGCCTCGGTGATCTCCTTGAACTGCGCCTCCGCGTCCGGCGAGGGATTGCGGTCGGGGTGGAGCTCCATGGCGCGCTTCCGGTAGGCCTTCTTGATGTCGGCCTCGGTCGCGCCCCGCTCGAGCCCCAGCAGGTCGTAGTATTCGCTCACTCCATCAATCCTTCCACCAGCCGGCTCGTGTGGTCCACGAGGCCGATGATCTTGTCGTAGGGCATGCGGGTCGGCCCGATGACGCCGATGACGCCCGTGAGTTCGCCGGAGCGGTAGGAGCTGGTCACCAGGGTGAAGCCGGCCAGCCGGGTATCGGCGTTTTCCCCGCCGATCGTGATGGTCAGGCCGGAGCGCCGCCGCGCCGCCAGCGCCTGCTGCAGCAGGTCCCGGCGCTCGGTCAGGTCCAGCAGGTCGCGGATGGCGCCGCTGCTGGCGAACTCCGGCTGGCCGGCCAGCATCTGGGCGCTCCCCAGTACCACCGTCTCCGGGCCGGCGGGGAGGCCGAAGATCTCCTCCCCCTCCTCGATGAAGATGTTGAGGAGCTCGCGGTCATCCGCGGCGCGCTCCGCATCGCGGAGCCGCTCCGGCAGGGTGTTCCGGATCTCGAGCAGCGTGAGCCCCGCCAGCCGCTCGTTGAGCAGCTGGGCCACTCGGCTGACCGACTCGGCCGGCAGGGTGCCGGAGACCTGGACGAAGATGGTGCGGACGGCCCCGCTCTTGAGGTGAAAGACCAGCAGCAACCGTTCGGTGGAGACCTGCACCAGGTCCAGCTTCTCGAGCACGACCCGGTCGAAGGCCGGCGCGACGGCCACGCCCAGTTCCTTCGTCAGCACGCCGAGGACCTGGGCGGCGCGGCGCAGGATCTCCTCCAGCGCGCTGCGTGACGGGGCCAGCTCCGCGCTCAGCATCCGCTGGTCTTCGCTGCTGGGCGGCGCCAGCCGGCTCAGGCTGTTCACGTACCAGCGGTAGGCCCGGTCGGTGGGAATCCGGCCGGCGGAGGTGTGCGGGTGGTAGAGGAAACCCTTCTCCTCGAGCTCGCCCATGGTGTTGCGGATGGTCGCCGAGGACACGCCGAGCGGGAACCGCTGGGCGATGGTCTGGCTGCCCGCCGGCTCCGCCGTCTCGATGTAGACCTGGATCACCGCTTCCAGCACGCGGATCTCCCGGTCGCTCAGGGCGTCGAATGACATGGGGAGGTAATCTAGCAGGCCCCGGGGAAGTCGCGAAATGGCTGGGACTTAGGGGGCGTCGAGCCGAAATGTCGCGCGCTGCCGCACCAGCACCCTGACCGGCTCTCCACGGTAGATCCCGGGGGTGTAGCGGCACTCGGGACTGGCCAGCCCGATGCGGGCAGCCTCCCCGAAGGCTGGATGGGTCGCCTGCGTCAACCGCACCGACGTGGTATCGACCCGCCCGTCTCGACCGATGACGAACTGCAACTCCGCCGACCCCGCGAGCCCAAGCGCCCGCAACCGCCCAGGATAGTCGCCACTGCAGCGCGCGCCCCGCGCGAGTCGAGGAACCTCGTCGGCCTCCGCCGCCAGCAGCACGGCGCTGCCGATGCCGGGCGCACTCGCCGAATCCCCAGGTAATGCCGCCCGCGACTGGAAAAAGGATTTCGGATCAGCCGGCGCTCCCGGCATCTGCGGGGGAATTTCAGTGGGTACGACCACCGGGACCTCAATGGGGGGGAGACCCGGGTTCGGTGCGGGCTCCAGGACCGGTGCGGAAGGGGTGGCTGTCGCCGTGGTGGCGGATTGGGTGGGGGCCGGTAGCTCGAACGTGATCTCGCGCGGCGGGAGCGGCGGGGTGGCGGGCGGTCCGCTACCGCGCGTGACGCCAATGGCTCCGATGCCGAGGCCCAGGTGCAGCATGAAGGAGAGCAGCGACTGTCCGGCAAGTGGGGTACGGCGCCGGCGGGACTCGACCAGTTCGGTGAACATGAGACCGCTCCGAGGTGGGGGGTACCCCCACGATCGGGCCGGCCAATTACGCCGCGCCCCGGCTCCTCATGACGAATCGATGACACCGTGATGAGAGTCCCCCGCCGCCTGCGCCACCAGCGCGTCCAGCCGAAGCCACCCCTCCGCCGTGAGCAGCACCCGCCCGCCGCGGATCGTGGCCCAGCCTGCAGCGGCCCACTGCTGCGCCCGCTCGCCCTGAAGCCGCTCCGCCGCCAGGCCCTCCGTGGTTCGGAGCCCGAGGTAGAGGTCCTCCAGCGCCACCGCGGACGGCTCCAGCCGCTCCTCCCCTGCCACCGCGCCCTGCCCGGCTTCGAGGGCGCGACTCCAGTCGGTCCACTCGCGCCGATTCCACCAGCGGAGGGCTCCGCTCGCACTGTGGGCCGACGGACCCAGGCCGAGGTATGGCGCCCGGCGCCAGTAGGCGCTGTTGTGCACCGCGCGCCGCCCCGGCCGGGCGTAATTGGAGACCTCATAGTGCTCGAACCCGGCGGCGCCGAGCCGTTCATCCGCCAGCAGGAATTCGTGGGCGTACCGCTCATCGGGCGATGGCACGGCGGACCCACGCTCCACCCAGTGTCCCAGGGGAGTCCGCGGCTCCACCGTGAGCCCATACAACGACAGATGGTCGGGGCCGAGGGCCAGCGCCTGGTCCAGGTCACGGCCCCAATCCCGGTGCAGCGCTTCCGGGAGGGCGTAGATCAGGTCCAGGGAGAGATTCGCGATGCCCGCGTCGCGGAGCGCGGCAACGGCGCGGGGAACGTCCGCCTCGGTGTGGGTGCGGTGCATCCAGCCAAGCACGGCGGGGTCGAAGGACTGCACCCCGAGGGAGACCCGGTTCACGCCCGACGCGGCCCAGGCGCGCGCCGCCACCGGCGTGACATCCTCCGGGTTCGCCTCCAGGGTCACCTCCGCCCCGGGGATGAGCGGCCGGTCGGTGGCGACCTGCGCGATGATGCGGGCAATGGCGTCGGCACTCAGCCGCGAGGGGGTGCCGCCCCCGAAGTAGATGGTGGCAAGCAGTGTGACCGGGTCGAACCGGTCGGAGCGGCGCCACTCCTCCCATTCACCGAGGAGCTGCGCCGCGAAGGCGTCGGAAGGGACCTCCCGCCGCACCGCGATGGCGAAGTCGCAGTAGCTGCAGCGGCGGGCGCAGAAGGGGACGTGGATATAGAGGTGCATGGGTGTCGGCTCGGCCTCTCGGCACCCAAGGTAACCGGGCAGCCGTCGCCAAGTTGACAGCCCCCTGATGGGAGCGCATCCTACCTGCGGTTCCCGGGACGCCTGCCGTCCCCGAGACAGTCCCACGCCAAGGGGGTTCCGTGTTTCGCTCGACGTCCGTGCGCCAACGCCTGGCCGCGGCGGCTCTGCTTGTGGCCGCGACCGTGCCTTCCGTCCTCTCCGCCCAGAACAAGTTCTCGGTGACGCCCTGGGTCGGCAGCTTCTTCTCGATCGCCGACTTCTATAATGATGAATTCGACCTGACGGTGATCGGCGGGACGGGAACCACCACCATCACGGTCTCGCAGGAGAACACGGCGATGTTCGGCCTCCGGGTCTCGCTGCCGGTGAGCGCGACCATCGCCGCGGAAGGGTCGTTCGGCTATGCGCAGAGCAACGTCCGGTTCGTGATCGAGGATGCCTTCGCGCCGTTCGACGCCGCCACGACCGACAAGGGGAGCGTCATGATCGGGAGCCTGCGCGCGGTGATCCGGCCCCGGCGGAGCAACCTGAGCCTGGTGCTGGGCGGCATCGTGGTGCACCACGGCGGGGACTTCTGGGATGATCCGGCGCTCGACGGCAAGCTGACCAATTTCGGCGCCGTGGCGGGGATCGGGTTCCGGGCCAACGTCACCCCCCGCTTCCCGATCGACATCCGGGCGGAAGGCAACTTCTACAGCTTCGATCCCGACAAGGGCGACAACGCCAGCCTCGGCTTCTACCCCGGCAAGATGCAGTCGGACCTGGTCTTCAGCGTGGGAGTGCCGCTCGGCGCCCGGTAAGACGGTTGGGC
>JAEUJI010000014.1 GCA_016794805.1 Gemmatimonadota bacterium | reverse complement strand
GGACCACCGTCCCATCGTGCCGATCGAAGCGCTGCTGTACGACGAGGAGGCCGTCGTCCCCGCGGCCGTGGCGCCGGCCGTCGTCGCGGGCGCCGTGTCCACACCCCCGGACGTCGGGGACGACTGGGACCTCGCGGCGAGCTATCTCCGGTTCGAGGAACTGGTGGCCGGGGTTGAGGCGGTAGCGACGGTACCGACGGTAGCGACGGTAGCGAATTTGGTTGAGGTCGCGCCCGAGCCGCCGCTCGTCGCCATCGAGGAGCTGCTCTACTCCGGGCGGGCCGCCCTGCAGCGCGCGGATCAGGTCCGCCGCCAGCTTCGGTCGCTCTCCGCCAGCGCGGAGCCGCTCAGCACCATCCAGCCGCTGGTGGATGAGTTGCTCGACCTGGTCGAGCTCGCCATCGCCGATTGACGCAGACTTGACCACCCCCGCTCCCCCGCGGCGCGCCCCGGTCTGGCAGATCCTGGTCGGGGTGGCCATCTCCGCGGTCCTGCTGTACGTCTCGCTCCGCGGCATCCACTTCGCCGAAGTCCTGGCGCACGTCCGGACCGCGCGCCTCGCCCCCGTCCTGCTCTGCGTGACCCTGGCCACGCTCACCTTCGTGGTGCGCATCTTCCGCTGGCAGCTCCTGCTGCATGGCGATGATGGTCGAACGCTTCCCGCCGGCCCGCTCTGGCACGCCATCGCCATGGGCTTCATGGCGAACAACGTCCTGCCGCTCCGGATGGGAGAAGTGGTGCGGACCTTCGCCGCCAGCCAGCTCACCCAGACCCGCTTCAGCTCGGTGCTGGCATCCATCGCGGTGGAGCGGCTGTTCGACGCCCTGACGGTGGTGGCGCTGCTCGCGCTGGGACTCCTGACGGTGACCCTGCCGGCTGGCGCCATGGCGGGCTTCCATGTCGAGCGGATCGTCACGGTGGCGGGGATCGCCGCGGTCGGGGGACTGGTGGCGGGTGCGCTGGTCGTGGCCTTCCCGCTCGTGGCGGAGCGCGTCGTCCGGGCCATCATCCCGTCGGAGAAGCTGGCGGGCAAGCTCGTGGCACTCATCGAAGGGATCCGGCACGGGCTCTCGGTGCTGCGCTCCCCCGGGCGCATCGCCGGAACGGTGCTCTGGTCGGCAGGAGTCTGGGGGCTCTCGGCGCTGTCCTTCTACGTGATGTTCGCCGCCTTCGGGATCGAAGTGGACCTCTCCGGCGCCCTGCTCATGCAGGGGCTCATCATGTTCGGCATCGCCCTGCCCTCGACGCCGGGCTACGTCGGCGCCTTCGAGCTGCCGATCATCGCGGTGCTCACGCTCTATGGGGTGGACAAGAGCCTGGCTGCGGCCTACGCCCTCAGCTACCACGTCACCACCTTCCTGCCCATCACCCTCCTGGGCGCCTGGTCGGTGGCCCGCACCAACCTGGGGCTCACCGCCTTCCGCCGGTCCCAGCCATGACCGGCGTGGTGGCGGTCGCGGCCCACGCGAAGGTCAACCTCCTGCTGCGCGTCCTCGCCCGCGAGGCCAGCGGCTATCACGGCATCGAGACCCTCTTCTGCCGCATCGCCCTGGCGGACCAGGTCACCGCGGAGCGACGGGAGGCCCCCGGTGTCTCCCTTGCGGTGAGCGGCGCGGATTGTGGCCCGCCGGCGGAGAACCTCGCCGTCCGGGCGGCGGAGCTGGTCCTGCAGGCCACCGGCCGGAGGTTCGGCGTCCATCTCACGCTCGACAAGCGCATCCCCGTCCGGGGAGGGCTGGGCGGCGGTTCCAGCGATGCCGCCGCCGCGCTCACGGCGGTCAACGCCCTCGCCGCCAACGCGGTCCCCCGCCACGAGCTGCTGCAGTTCGCCGGCCGGCTCGGCAGCGACGTGCCGTTCTTCGCGTCGGGCGGGGGGCTGGCGCTCGGGTGGGGTCATGGGGAGCGGCTGCTGCAGCTCCCGACGCTCCCCGCCGCCCCGGTCCTGCTGCTCATTCCCCCGGTGGGGGTCAGCACCCCCGAGGCGTACCGGATGGTGGACGAAGCGCGGCACGGCGTCGGCTCCCGTGGGGCGGTGGCG
>JAEUJI010000339.1 GCA_016794805.1 Gemmatimonadota bacterium | reverse complement strand
GACGATCGCGCGGGGGGAGCGCTGGGGCATCATCGGCCGGAACGGGAGCGGCAAGACCTCGCTCTTCCGCGCCATCACCGGGGACCTCGCCCCGTCGAAGGGCAACGTGGCCCGGGCCCAGGGGCTCAGGATCGCGCTGCTGGACCAGCACCGCGACTTCGACGGCGCCGGGACGGTGTGGGAGGCCGCCTGCGCCGCCTTCCGGCCGCTGCTCGCCCTGGAGCACTCGCTGCAGGAGCAGGGGCACGCCATGAGCGAGCGCGGCGGCGCCTCCCCCGAGCACCTGGCCCGCTACGACCGGGACCTCGAGCGTTTCCAGCGCGAGGGGGGCTACGAGGTGCAGGCCCGGGTCTCCGCCGTGCTGCATGGCCTGGGGTTTGATCCCGAGGCGGCGCACACCCAGCCGCTCTCCACGCTGAGCGGGGGCGAGCGGGGCCGGCTGGGGCTCGCCAGCCAGCTGGTCCGTCCCGCCGACGTGCTCCTGCTCGACGAGCCCACCAACCACCTGGACCTCGAGACCACCGAATGGCTGGTGGACCACCTGCGCGGGCTCGACGCGGCCGCGCTGATCATCAGCCACGACCGCGCCTTCCTGGACCAGGTGGCGGACCACATCCTCCACCTGGAGGACCACGGGGCGTTCGCCTACCGCGGCAACTACTCGACCTTCGTGGCACTCCGCGCCGAGCGCCGCATGGCGCAGGACCGCGCCTTCCAGAAGCAGTCGAAGGTGATCGCCAAGGAGGAGGACTTCATCCGGCGCAACATCGCCGGGCAGAAGACCAACCAGGCCAAGGGCCGGCGCCGGAAGCTGGCCCGCGTGGCCCGGCTCTCCCCGCCGCCGGATGACCTCAACACGATGGCGGTCCGCTTCCGCACCTCCGGCCGGGGCGGGGACCAGGTGCTCATCGCCGACAAGGTGAAGGTGCAGGTCGGGGACCGGGTGCTGCTGGAGCGCTTCAGTGCGGTGCTGCGCCGGGGGGACGTGGTCGGCCTGGTGGGCCCCAACGGCGCCGGCAAGACCACCCTCCTCGCCACCCTGATGGGAAGCCGCCCCGCGGACGGTGGCACCGTCCGGCTGGGCGATGCCACGGAAGTCGAGGTGTACCGTCAGGACCTGGCCCAGGTGCCGCGGGAGAAGTCGCTCTTCGACATCATCCACGACCTGCGCCCCTCCTGGACCCGTGGCCAGGTCATGGACCACCTCGGCCGCTTCGACTTCTCGGGGGATGCCACCAAGCGCCGTGCCGGCTCCCTCTCCGGCGGCGAGCTCGCCCGCGTGGCCCTGGCCATGATGACCCTGGCCAGCGCCAACCTGCTCGTCTTCGACGAGCCGACCAACCACCTCGATGTCGAGTCCATCGAGACCCTCGAGGACGCCATCGAGGGCTATGAGGGCAGCGTCCTGCTGGTCAGCCACGACCGCGCGCTGCTGCGCGGGCTCTGCACCCGGGTCTGGGGCCTTGAGCACGGCCACATCACCGACTTCGACGGCAGCTTCGAGGAGTGGGAGGCGGCCCGGGCCGAGCGCCGCCGCGTCGCCGAGGCGGAGGCGCGGAGCCGGGAGGCGGAACGCAAGGCGCGGGAGAAGAAGGCCGCGCCGGCGAAGCCGGACGGCGACCGCAAGGCGAGGCAATCCGCCCAGCGGAACGCCACCCGCGCGGTGGAACAGGCCGAGGCCCTGGTGCACCGGCTGGAGAAGCGGCAGGTGGAACTCAACGGCCTGCTGGCCGATGCGTCGCTCTACGCCACCCCCGAGGGCACCGAGCGGGCGCAGGCGCTGGCCCGCGAGCTGGATACCGTGCGCGCCGACCTGGTGCACGCCTACGCCGACTGGGAAGCTGCCGCGCATGCGCTGGAGCAACTCGACGGGAAGTGACTGAGCCGATATCTTCTCGCCGTCGTCCCGTCGTCCCGTCGTCCCGTCGTCCCGTCGTCCCGTCGTCCCGTCGGTCCATCGTTCCCGCGGAGACTCGGCATGCCGCTCCCCCTGAGACCCCTGCTCGGGTCCCTGCTCCTGCCCCTCGCGCTGGCGGTGCCGGAGTTCCGGATCATCGACGGATGGGGGATCACCGGGACGCCAGCAGCGCCAGCCTGGAGACCGCCGGGAAGCTGCTTGCCGCCGGGATCCCGGTCGCGCTCCAGAGCGGGTTCGAGGGGTATGTGCCCAAGGCCCGGGTGGTGCTGTTCGAGGCGGCCGTCGCCGCGGCCAACGGGCTCACCCGGGAGCAGGCCCTCGCGACCATCACCATCGAGGCGGCGCGCATCCTCGGGCAGGAACGGCGCGTCGGCTCCCTGGAGCCGGGCAAGGACGGGGATCTGGTGCTCTTCGACCGCGATCCCTTCGAGTACACCAGCCATGTGTGCGGCGTCGTGATCGAGGGCCGGGTGGTGGCCGAAGGCTGCCGGTGATCTCGCGGGCCCGGGCGCGGCTCGAGATACTCGGGGTCGCGTTCCTCTTTTCCACCGGTGGGGCCGCCATCAAGGCGGTCGATTTCACCAGCTGGCAGGTGGCATCGCTCCGTTCCGGCGTTGCCGCCGTGGCGGTCTGGCTCTTCCTGCCCGCCGCGCGTCAGCTCCGGCGGGACCGGCTCGGGATGACCTTGCTGGTGGCGGGGGCGTATGCCGCCACCCTGGTGCTGTTCGTCCTCGCCAACCGGCTCACCACCGCGGCCAACACGATCTTTCTCCAGTCCACCGCGCCGCTCTACATCCTGCTGCTGGGCCCGTGGCTCCTCAAGGAACCGATCGCCCGGCGTGACCTCGCGTTCATGGCCGCGGTCGGGCTCGGCATGGCGTTCTTCTTCTTCGGGCGCCAGACCACCTTCGCCACCGCGCCCGACCCGGTCGGCGGCAACATCCTCGCGGCCTGCTCCGGCGTCACCTACGCCGCGCTGCTCCTCGGGCTCCGCTGGATGGGCACCACCGGCGGATCCCCCGCCTCCGCCGTGGCGCTGGGCAACCTGTTCGCCTTTCTTGTGGCGCTGCCGCTGGCCCTCCCGATCGGCCAGCAGGGTCCGGTGGACTGGATCATCGTGGTGTATCTGGGCGTGTTCCAGATCGGGCTGGCGTACGCCGTGCTCACCCGGGCCATCCCCCACGTGCCCGCGTTGGAGACGTCCCTGCTCCTCTTCATCGAGCCGGCGCTTAACCCGCTCCTGGCCTGGGCGGTGCACGGCGAGTATCCGGGCCCGTGGGCGCTCCTCGGCGGGATGCTGATCATGGCGGCGACCGGGGTGAAGTCCTGGGCCGATGCCCGCCGGGACGCTGGGACGCCGGCCGAGAGGCCGGGCCGCCGAGCCGCCGAGTCGTGAAATTGCCGCCGACGCTGATTGAGACCGTCCGGGTCCGGAACGGCGAGGCCCCACTCTGGGGGCTGCACCTCCGGCGCCTGGTGGCGAGCTGCCGGACCCTGGGCATTCCCTTTCCCACCAGCTTCTCCGTGCCGGGGGGCGGACCCGACCGGGTGCATCGGCTCGAGGTCGGTCCCCGGGGGATGACCGTGAGTGAACGGGAGGCGGGGAGCGCGCGCCCGGTACATCTCCGAACCAGTTCGGTTCCCCATCCCGGTTACCCCCACAAGACCACCGAACGTGCGGCCTTCGCCCGCGCCCTGGAAGAGGCCCGGGCGGCCGGGGGGGACGACGCCCTCCTCCTTACCCGCCGTGGCGAGGTGGCCGAAGCCACGATCTGGTGCCTGTTCTGGTGGGAGGGCGACCGGCTGGCGGCTCCGGCGCTGGACCTCGGGATCCTGTCGGGGGTCTCCCGCATGCGGATCGAGGAGCTGCACGGGCCGGTGGCCGCCCGGCGGGTGCCGCTGGCGGCCCTCGCCGGCTGCCCGCTCTTCCTCAGCAACGCGGTTCGTGGCATTGTTGAGGTGGCCACATTCGATGGCGGCCCGGTCCCTTTCCACCCGGGTACCGCCCCTCTCCGGGAGGGGTTCTGGCCTTGACCCACCCCGGGGCGGTCCTTAGCTTCTCCCGGCTCGCGGTGCTGGCCAAAAGAGCCCGTGGTGGTTGTAGCTCAATCGGTTAGAGCGCCGGACTGTGGCTCCGGAGGTTGCGGGTTCGATCCCCGTCAGCCACCCTGTATCAAGGAGTGTAGGTCCGTAGCTCAATTGGTAGAGCACCGGTCTCCAAAACCGGGGGTTGGGGGTTCGATTCCCTCCGGGCCTGTGCGGTCCGGCCGCCGTGCCGGACCCCGGGGAGTGCAACGCCGCTATCGTCTAGAGGCCTAGGACACAGCCCTCTCAAGGCTGGAACACGGGTTCGAATCCCGTTAGCGGTACTGGGGTGGGCCCCCAACGGCCCCATCGTCTATCGGTTAGGACGCGACCCTTTCAAGGTCGAGAGACGGGTTCGACTCCCGTTGGGGCTACTCGCAGCAGGCAGGGCAGACTCGAGCACCAGTGGGGGCAGGCCTCCGCGCCTGCCCCTTTTGCGCCGCTAGCTCAATTGGCAGAGCAAGTGACTCTTAATCACTAGGTTGTAGGTTCGATTCCTACGCGGCGCACTTGGACTCAGGCCACCGATGAGGTGGCCTTTGTCATGTCAGGTGTCCCGGCTGGGCCACCGGCGAAGCCCACGGTCCTGGCCCGCCCGGATCAACTCGCGCCGGTTGATGCAATGCCGCCGGGCAGCGACATTGTGCTCACCACGCGCCTGGAGGCACCATGCAGAAGCGCAGACTCGGCCGGAGCCATCTCGAGGTGTCCGCCATCGGGCTCGGGTGCATGGGGATGAGCTTCGGATACGGCCCCGCCAAGGACAGGCAGGAGATGATCGCGCTCATCCGCGCGGCCGTCGAGCGGGGCGTCACCTTCTTCGATACCGCCCAGGTCTATGGTCCATTCACCAACGAGGAACTGGTAGGTGAAGCCCTCGCCCCGTTCCGTGGGCAGGTGGTGATCGCCACGAAGTTCGGGTTCGACTTCGATGACGCCGGCAGGCAGCGCGAAGGCCTCAACAGCCGCCCGGCGTACATCCGGAAGATGACCGAGGGTTCGCTCCAGCGGCTGCAGGTCGAGGCGATCGACCTCTACTATCAGCACCGGGTGGACCCGGCGGTGCCGATCGAGGAGGTGGCGGGCACGGTGAAGGAACTGATCCGGGAAGGGAAGGTCAGGCACTTCGGGCTGTCCGAAGCCGGCGCGCAGACGATCCGCCGGGCCCATGCGGTGCAGCCCGTCACCGCGCTCCAGAGCGAGTACTCTCTCTGGTGGCGGGAGCCGGAGGCGGTGCTGCTGCCGACCCTCGAGGAGCTCGGGATCGGCTTCGTACCCTTCAGCCCGCTGGGGAGGGGATTCCTGACCGGCCAGGTCGACGAGCGAACGACCTTCGAGAGCGGCGATTTCCGGAATACCGTCCCGCGCTTCTCGTCGGAGAACCGGAAGGCGAACCAGCCCCTCGTCGACCTCCTGGCCGCGATCGCCGAACGCAAGCGGGCGACCGCGGCGCAGATCGCGCTGGCCTGGCTGCTCGCGCGGAAGCCCTGGATCGTCCCGATCCCGGGGACCACCAGGCTGACGCGGCTCGAGGAGAATCTCGGCGCGGCCGCCCTCGAGCTCTCGACCGAGGATCTGGAGGGCATCGAGCGCGCCGCCGCCGGCATCACGGTGCATGGGGAGCGGTATTCCGAGAGTTCCCAGCGGATGGTCGACCGCTAGCCTCGGAGCCTCCTGCGCCGAGCACTCGACGGCCCCGAGCGCCATCACCCGGCCGTCATCCGGTACCAGACGGGCCAGCCGCCTGT
>JAEUJI010000315.1 GCA_016794805.1 Gemmatimonadota bacterium | reverse complement strand
GAAGCTCGAAGCGCTGCGCCGGATCGCGGGGGGGATCTCGCACGAGTTCAACAACATGCTCACCGCGGTGATCGGGCACGCGGAGCTGGGGTTGTCGGAAGTGGGTCCGTCGTCGCGAGTGAGCGGCGACCTGGAGGGGATCCGCGTCGCCGCGAGCCGGGGGGCGGAGCTCACCCAGGAGCTGCTCGCCTTCAGTGGCGGCCAGCCCCGGGGAGACCGGCCGGTGGACCTGGGGGAACTGGTGCGGGCGCTGGACGCGGACGTCCGGGAGGCGGCCGGGGCCAGGGTGACGGTGGTCTCAGCGGTCCCCGCCGGCCCGGCGGTGGTCCGCGGCGATGGGGCCCAGCTGCGGGAGCTGCTGGTGATGCTGGCGCGCTACGCCGGTCGCCGGATGCCGGAGGGGGGAACGCTGGAGCTGGCGGTCCGTCGGGTGGTGCTCGAGACCCCGCTCGTGGCCCCGGCGCTGGCGGCGCCGGCGGGGCGCTACATCGCGCTCTTCGCGAGCGACGGCGGGCAGCGGCTCCCCGAGGCCGACCTGGCGCACATCTTCGAGCCGTTCTTCCCCTCCGAGGGGAACGCCGGCGTCCCGATGATCGGGCTGGCGGGGGTGTACGGGGTGGTGGCCGCGCACCGCGGCGGGCTCACGGTGGGGAACCGGTTCGAGGGCGGGATCAGGATCGGGATCTACCTGCCGGTGGGGTGATTGGGCGGATGGGCGGATGGGCGGTTGGGCGATTGGGCGATTGGGCGTGGAGGGGCGGGGCTTAGCCCCGCCCCTAAGCCCCGCCCCTATTTCGAGACCCCCGCGATCACCAGCGGCACCTTCCACCCCTCCTGGAAGAAGAAGAACAGCTCGGAGCGCCAGCGCCCGGAGATGGGGCTGGTGCGAGTGGGGGAGGTGAAGGCTTCGAGGCCGGTGCGGGCGGTCTCGAGCCGGAGCCGGAGCATGTGGAAGGGATCGCTGACCAGCAGGACCCGCTTCACCCCGCGATCCGCGGCCCAGTCCGCCACCGAACGCACCGAGGCCTGGGTGGAGCGCCCCTCCGGCCGCACCACCACCGCCGCCTCCGGCACCCCGCGGCCCACCAGGTACTGCCGCCCCACCGTGGCCTCGCTCACCCGGTCGCCCGCGCCGATGCCGCCGGTCACCACCACCGTGGCCGCGAGTCCCTCCTGGTAGAGCGTGAACGCATGGTCCAGCCGGGCGCGCAGCACCGGCGACGGCTTGCCGTTGTACTGCGCCGCTCCCAGCACCACGATGGCGTCCACCGGCCGGCGCTGGTCCTGCCGGCTCACCGCGAACACGGTGAGGATGGTCGCCAGGTAGAGCAGCGTCGGCGTGAGCGCGGCCGCGATGCCGATGCGTCGTGCCCTACGACAGCTCAAAGCTCTCCCCCTGCCGCGGCTTGTCCACCTGCCGCACCCCTTCCTCCTTGAGGATCTGGACCATCGCGGTCGCGGCGTCGTTCTCCCCGTGGACCACGAAGGCGCGGCGGATGGGGCCGCCCAGCCGGCGGATCCAGGCCCGGAGCTCGTTGCGATCGGCGTGGGCGGAGTAGCCGCTGATGGTCTCCACCTCGGCCCGGACCGGCAGCTCCTCGCCGAAGATCTTGACCACCTTGGCGCCCTCCTGGATCCGGCGGCCGAGGGTGTACTCCCCCTGGTAGCCGACGAAGAGGACGAGGGTGCGGTGATCGCCGATCCGGTTGCGGAGGTGGTGCAGGATGCGCCCCGACTCCGCCATGCCGCTGGCGGCGATGATCACCGCGGGGCCGGTGAGGTGGTTGAGCTTCTTCGACTCCTGCGCGTC
>JAEUJI010000311.1 GCA_016794805.1 Gemmatimonadota bacterium | reverse complement strand
GGCGATCTCTCCACCAACCTGGCCATGGTCGTGGCCAAGGCGCTCAAGACCAATCCCCGGGCGCTGGCGGAGCGGGTGATCGGGATGCTCCAGATCCCGGCCTCGGTGGTCTCGAAGACCGAGATCGCCGGCCCCGGCTTCATCAACTTCTGGCTGGCGCAGGACGCCCTCGCCACGCTGCTCCAGACCATCATTGCGTCCGGTCCCGCCTACGGCCGCCAGGACTTCGGCGCCGGGCAGCGGGTGAACGTCGAGTTCGTCTCCGCCAACCCCACCGGCCCGCTGCATGTGGGCCACGGCCGGGGCGCCGCCACCGGCGACGGCATCGCGGCGCTGCTGGAGTGGACCGGCCACGCCGTCACCCGCGAGTTCTACGTGAACGACGCGGGGACACAGATTGAGAAGGTACGCCAGAGCCTGCGCGCCCGGATTGCGCAGATGCGTGGCGTCACCGGGCCAGAGGCCGAGATTCCGGAGGGCGGGTACCACGGGCAGTACCTGGTTGAGCTGGCGGAGCGGGCCGTTGCCGATAACGCAGCGGGTAAACTGGACCTGTACCAGTTCGCCTCCGCGGCGGACAAGATCCTGCTTGCAGAGCAGGAGCAGCTCCTGCTGTTCCTCGGGGTGCGGTTTGATGTCTGGACATCCGAGTCGAAGATACGAGAGAGCGGCGCGATTGAGCGGACGCTGACGCTCCTCGCCAGCCGGGGACTGACCTACGAGCAAGACGGCGCCCTGTTCTTGCGGACCACCGATTTCGGCGACGACAAGGACCGGGTGCTCCGGAAAAGCGACGGCAGCCTGACCTATTTCGTCCCCGACATCGCCTACCATATTGACAAGCACGATCGCGGCTTCGAGCGGGTCATTGACGTCTGGGGCGCCGATCATCACGGCTACATCCCGCGGATGCGCGGGGTGCTGCGGGCGCTGGGCTACGGCGAGGACTACTTCGAGGTGGCGCTGGTCCAGCTGGTGAAGGTGATGAAGGGCGGGGAAGAGGTGCGCATGTCCAAGCGCTCCGGCGAGTTCGTCACCCTGCGGGACCTGGTGGACTGGGTCGGGGTGGACGCCACCCGCTACTTCTTCCTGATGCGCCCCGGGCAGTCGCCCTTCACCTTCGACGTGGACCTGGCCCGGCGCCAGACCGATGAGAACCCGATCTTCTACGTGCAGATGGCGCACGCGCGGATGAGCGGGATCTTCCGGGTGGCGGAGCGCACCCCCGAGTCCGCCGGCGGCGAGGTCTCCCTGGAGGCGCTCCCCGCCCCGGAGGACATGGAGCTGCTCAAGAAGCTGGCGGTCTTCCCCGAGGTGGTGGCCCGGGCGGCCCGGAGCCGGGAGCCGCACAAGGTGACCGACTACCTCGAGGACCTCGCCCGCATCTCCCACGGCTGGTACCACAAGTGCCGCGTGCTGGGGGAGCCGCCCGCGACCGAAGCCGCCCGCCTGGCGCTGGCCCGTGCCGCCCGTACCGTGCTCGCCAATGGGCTCCGCCTGCTTGGCCTCACTGCCCCTGACCGGATGTGATCCGATGAGACTCCTCGTGGTGGGCAGCGTCGCCCTCGACTCCATCATCACCCCGTTCGGCGAGGTGAACGACGCGCTGGGCGGGAGCGCCGTCTATTTCAGCGTCGCCGCCTCGGTGCTGACGGGCGTCCGCATGGTCGGCGTGGTCGGCAGCGACTACCCGATGGCGGACCTCAAGCGGCTCGCGGCCCGCGGGGTGGACCTGGCCGGGGTGGAGCACGCTCAGGGAGAGAGCTTCCGCTGGAAGGGGAAGTATTCCTTTGACCTGGCCAGCCGGGAGACGCTGGAGACCCGGCTCGGCGTCTTCGCCGACTTCAACCCCAAGATCCCCGCCTCCTTCCGCGAGACGCCCTACGTCTTCCTGGGGAACATCCATCCCGACCTGCAGCTCTCGGTGCTGGAACAGATGGCCGCGCCGCGCCTCGTGGCCTGTGACACCATGAACTTCTGGATCGACAGCGCCCGCGACCGGCTGCTCGAGGTGCTCAAGCGGGTGGACCTCCTGATTGTCAACGACGAGGAGATCCGCCAGCTCTCCGGCGACTGGAACGTGCACCGCGCGGCGCGCTGGGTGCTGGAACAGGGGCCGCGCCGGGTGATCGTGAAGCGGGGCGAGCACGGCGCGCTGCTGGTCGAGACCGGCCGCAGCTTCTACTGCCCGGCCTATCCGCTGGAGGAGGTGTTCGATCCCACCGGCGCCGGCGACTGCTTCGCGGGCGGGTTCCTCGGCTACATCGCGCGCACCGGGGATACCTCCAGTGAAGGGCTGCGCCGAGCCATGGTCTTCGGCTCGGCGATGGGCTCGTTCGCGGTCTCGAGCTTCGGCGTCGGCGGCTTCGATGGGGTGACGCCGGCGCAGCTGCAGCAGCGGGTCACCAGCTTCAAGGACCTGACCCACTTCGAGATCGCGGAGGCGGTGGCATGACCGAGCGCCAGTACGCGCAGGCGGGGGTGGACCTCATGAGCGCCGACGCCGCCAAGGAGCGGATCGGCGAGCTGGTGGCCGGCACCCGCACGCCTCTCTCGGTGGGCCACGTCGGGGCCTTCGGCGGGATGGTGCGGGTGCCCGCCGGGATGCGGAAGCCGGTGCTGGTGATGAGCACCGACGGCGTGGGGACCAAGGTCCTCGTGGCGCTGCAGGCATCGCGTTTCGATACAGTCGGCGAGGACCTGGTCAACCACTCGGTGAACGACATCCTGGTCCACGGCGCCCGGCCCATCGCCTTCATGGATTACGTGGCCGGGGCGGCGCTCACGGTGCAGCAGATTGCCGCGATCGTGGAGGGGGTGGCCCGGGGCTGCCGGCGGCACCAGATGGCGCTGGCCGGCGGGGAAACTGCCCAGATGCCGGGACTTTACCAGACGGGCCACTTCGACCTGGCCGGCACGATCATCGGGGTAGTGGAGGAAGATGAGGCGCTGCACGGGGATCGGATCCAGCCCGGCGATGTGCTTCTTGCCTATCAGTCCACCGGGCTCCACACCAACGGCTACACCCTGGCGCGGCGCGTGGTGTTCGACGTCATGAAGCTCCAACTTGGCGACCAGCTTGGAGATACGGGGCAGACCGTGGCCGATGCCCTGCTGGCCGTGCACCAGAGCTACGTGGCGGCGGTGATGCCGGTCATTTCCCGGCTGCATGGGATCGCACATATCACCGGTGGCGGCATTCCCGGGAATCTGGTCCGTGTCTTGCCGACTGGATGTGAGGCAGTGGTGGAGGCGGGCAGCTGGAAGTGGCCTCCGCTCTTCAGGTTCCTGCAGGAAGCGGGGCGGGTCAGCACCGAGGAGATGCGGGACGTCTTCAACCTCGGGGTGGGGCTGATCGCCGTGCTCCCCGGGGACCAGGTGCCCGACGCCCAGGCCAGCGCCCGGGCCGCAGGAGTCCCCACGTGGGTGCTGGGCGAGATCCGCCGCGGCGCGACGGGGGTACGGTTCACGAGCTAGTCACCCCAATCCGGAGTCGGAGATGCGTCGCTCCACCGTTCTGCTGTCTCTCGCCGCGCTGGCCGTGCCGGCCCTGCTTTCGGCACAGCAGCCCTATTCCGAGTGCAACCAGCCGCTGGTGACCATCTCCCAGCAGAACATCAATATCTGCAACGCCGCCGTGGATGGCGCCCAGGTGTTCCACCCCGTCCTCGGCCTGCTGGTGAGCGGCGGCAACCCCGTCCTCGGCAGCACCCAGACCCTCGGCGGGTTCCCCCATTTCTCGCTCACCGCGCGGGTCAACGCC
Source organism: Gemmatimonadota bacterium (assembly GCA_016794805.1). Classification (GTDB taxonomy): domain Bacteria; phylum Gemmatimonadota; class Gemmatimonadetes; order Gemmatimonadales; family GWC2-71-9; genus JADJOM01. The sequence continues at coordinate 3,232 of JAEUJI010000311.1, read as the reverse complement.
ACCAAGCTCTCGGTTCCTGATCTGGCCTACGACGGCAACGGCACCACCGTGACCGAGGGCGACGAGATCTTCGCCCCCGCCCCCCTGGTGGAAGCCGCCGTCGGCGTCCTCAAGGGCTTCGGCCCCACCGGCATCCTCTCGGTGGACCTGCTCGGTTCGGCGCAGCTGCTGCCGACCACGCAGATTGACAACCTCAGTGTGGACAAGGACGCCCGGAAGATCGGCGACGTCGCCCTCGGCCTCGGCTATGGCGCCCGGGTGGGCGTGCTCCGCGGCGGCGGGTTCGTCCCGACCGTCACCGTCTCCGCCATGCGGCGCAGCATCCCCAAGATCACCTACGGCGACCAGAACGGGGGCGACACCTACGAGTTTGGCCTCGACCTGACCGCCACGAACCTCCGCGCCATCGCGGGCTACAAGGTGGCGCTCTTCACCTTCGGCGCGGGCCTCGGCTACGACAAGTACACCGGCGACGTGGACATCTCCTTCGAGAGCCAGGCGGTGCCCGGCACCGTCGTCCCGGTCTCGCTCGAACTCGACAACAGCCGCACCATGGTCTTCCTCACCGGCGCGCTCGACCTTCCGGTGTTCAAGATCGGCGCCGAAATCGGCTACCAGAGCGGCAAGGACCAGAACCTCCGCACCACCTTCCAGAACAACGACCCGGCGGACAGCCGGCTGTTTGCGGGCGCGGGCCTCCGGTTCTCGTTCTAGCAGGCGGTTGCCCGTCAGGGCCCGGACCCAAGTGCGGCCCCCCGGACTCGGGGGGCCGCGCTGCATTCGGGGCGGTCTCCTACCGCCCCCCCCGCCTCCCGGCGTAAATTCCCACCCGTGAATCACTTCGACGCCATGGGCAGGGCCCTGGAACTGGCCTGGAAGGGCTGGGGGAGGGTCGCGCCCAACCCGCTGGTCGGGGCCGTGGTCCTGCAGGGGAACTCGGTGGTGGCGGAGGGGTGGCATGCGGAGTTCGGCGGCCCGCACGCCGAGGCGGCGGCGCTGGTGAGTGCCGGCCCCGCCGCCCGCGGCGCGACGGTCGTGGTGACCCTGGAGCCGTGCAACCATCAGGGCCAGCAGCCGCCGTGCACCGAGGCGCTGATCGCGGCCGGCGTCGGCCGGGTGATCGCCGCCGCCCCGGATCCGAACCCGGTCGCCAGCGGCGGGGCCGCACGGCTTGAGTCCGCCGGGATCCCGGTCGAAGTGGGGCTGCGCCGGGCGGAAGCGGAGGCGCAGAACGCCAGCTTCTGGCATCGCTGGAGCGGCAAGCCGCGGCCCTTCGTCGCGCTCAAGCTGGCCACTTCTCTCGACGCACGGATCGCCGATCACTCCGGGCACAGTCGCTGGATCTCAGGGGAGGAAGCCCGCGATTACGTCCACTGGCTCCGGGCCGGCTTCGCCGGGATCGCGGTGGGCGGGCACACGGCCCGGGTGGACAATGCCAGCCTGACGGTGCGAGGATCGGTGACGCCCCGTCGCGTGCCGACGCGGGTGGTCTTCAGCCGCCACGTGGAGCTCACTCCCGGCCTCGACCTGGTCCGCACCGCGAGGGAGATCCCCACCGTGCTGCTCACCGAGGTCACGGGGCCCTCGGCCCACCTCGCGGATCTCGAGGACGCCGGCGTCCGGGTGCATCGGGTGGCCAGTCTCGCCGACGGCCTCGCCGCGCTCAGCATGGAAGGGGTGGATTCCCTGCTTGTCGAGGGGGGCGGGCGGCTGGCGGGGGCCCTGCTCGAGGCGGGGCTGGTGGACCGGTACTACTGGATCCAGTCACCGGTCTGGCTGGGGGACAAGGGGATCCCGGCGATCAGCGGCTTTGCGGGCACCTCGCTGGTGGAGGCGGAGCGGTGGTCGGTAGTGGAGCGCCGGCCGCTGGGGCAGGACACCCTGCTGGTCGTGGATCGGGAGCCATGTTCACCGGCATAGTCACCGCCACCGGCACCGTGCGGGAGGCGAAGCACGGCGCGGATGGGCTCACCCTCAAGATCGGCGCCTCGTACCGCGGCGTGCGGCGGGGGGAGAGCATCGCGGTGGATGTCGCCTGCCTCACGGTGGAGCGCACGGGCAAGGGGTGGTTCGCCGTGCACGTGGTCTCCACCTCGCTGGAGCGCACCAACCTTGGACAGTACCAGCGGGGCCGGAAGGTCAACCTGGAGCGCGCCCTCAGGGTAGGGGACCGGCTCGGCGGCCACCTGGTGCAGGGCCACGTGGACGGGGTGGGGCGGGTGGAGCGGGTCTGGCAGGCGGGAGATGCCTGGCTCATGGACATCCGGGTACCGCCGGAGGTGGCCCGGGTCTCGATCCCGCTGGGCTCGATCACGGTGGACGGGGTGAGCCTGACGGTCAACGCGGTACCGGGACCGGGAATCATCCAGCTCTCCCTCATTCCGTTTACCTTTGAGCATACGACGCTGGGGAGCCGGCAGCCCGGCGATGGGGTTCACCTCGAGGGGGACACGATCGGCAAGTACGTGGCCTCCCTGTTGCAGAATGGGCGCGCATGACCTTCGGGACTATCGAACAGGCGATCGAGGACCTGCGGAGCGGCAAACCGATCATCGTAGCGGACGACGAGGATCGGGAGAACGAGGGCGACCTCATCTGCGCCGCCGAACTGGTCACGCCGGAAGTCGTGAACTTCATGATCACCCACGCCCGCGGCTGGGTGTGCCTGGCGCTCACCCCCGAGCGCTGCGAGGAGCTGGGCCTGCCCCAGATGCAGGCCCAGAACACCGAATCGCAGCGGACCGCCTTCACGGTCACGATTGACGCCGACAGCCGCTTCGGGGTCACCACCGGCATCTCCGCCTCCGACCGCGCCAAGACCATTCACGTCGCCATCAACCCCAAGACCGTGGAGACCGACCTGCGGCGGCCGGGCCACATCCAGCCGGTGCGGTCCCGGCCGGGCGGGGTGCTGCAGCGGGTGGGGCACCCCGAGGCCGCGGTGGACCTGGCCCGCCTCGCGGGGCTCTACCCCGCCGGCGTCATCTGCGAGATCCTGCAGGCCGATGGCTCCGCCGCCCGCCGGCCGGCGCTGGAACAGTTCGCCGCGCAACACGGGCTCACCTTCGTGACCATCGCGGAGCTGGTGGCCTACCGGCTGCGCACCGAGCAGCTGGTGCATCGCGCCGCCGAGGCGCGGCTCCCCACCGAGTTCGGCGAGTTCCGGATCATGGCGTACACCAACGACGTGGACCGGGCGCAGCATGTGGCGCTGGTCATGGGGGACGTGGCG
>JAEUJI010000299.1 GCA_016794805.1 Gemmatimonadota bacterium | reverse complement strand
TCCGGCACGGTGCCGGTCTACCCGTGGGGGGACCTGAGCGCCCGCTGCAGCAACGGCAACGGCGTGCTGGACGCGGAGGACCTCGACAACGACAACCAGCTGGACGCCGACGGCAGCAACGAGAACGTGCTCCGCTGGGTGGTGGACCTCGAGTCGAGCCCCTACTTCGTGCGGGTGGGCAGCGTCTCCGCCGACTCGGGGGAGTGGCGCCTCTACCGCCTGCCGCTCCGAAGCCCCGAGCATGAGGTGGGGAGTCCCAATATCCGGCTGGTGAAGCACCTCCGCCTGACCGCGGTGGCGGAGCCGGACCAGGGCGGTCCCGACGTGCGGGCCTTCTGGGCCCTGGCCCGGATGCGGTTCCTCGGGTCCCCCTGGGTGCGGCGCTCCGAGCGCCCGGTGGCGAGCCTCTCCGGCTCCACCAGCGCCCCGACCGGCGAGGTGGTCTCCTCCACCGTCTCCACCGAGAACATCGAGCTCGGCTACACCTCGCCGCCCGGCGTGCGGGGCGGCCTCGACAAGAAGGGCGGGAGCCAGGGGGAATTCGGCAGCCAGGTCAATGAGCGCTCGCTGCGGATCATCGCGCGCGAGATCCAGCCGGGCCAGCGTGCCGAAGCCTACTTCCGGTTCCCCAGCGGACCGCAGAACCTGCTGCGCTACCGAGAGCTCCGCGCCTGGGCCCGGGGCCGCGGACCGGGGTGGGACAACCGGGATTTCGAGGTCTACGTCCGGGTGGGGAGCGACAGCCGGAACTTCTACCAGTACCTGGCCAACGCCACCACGGTCTCCTGGGAACCGGAGCTCCGCGTCAGTCTCGACAAGTGGCGATCGCTCCGGGCCCAGATCGAGTCCCGGCGGCTGCAGGGGCTCCCCGCCGACAGCGCCGCCCGGGTCGCCTGCGGCGGCGACACCGTCTCGGTGGCCTACGTCCTCTGCGATGGGCCGTACCTGGCCCACGTGGAAGACCCCGCGGTGAATCCCCCCAACCTGGCGCAGGTGCAGGAGGTCGCGGCCGGCATCTTCCGCCGGACCGCCGGCGATCCCAGCGACAGCGCCGAGGTCTGGGTGGATGACATCCGGCTGGCCGAACCGATCGCCCGGGTCGGCTCGGCGATGGCGCTGGAGGGGCGGCTGGTCGCGTCAGACGTGGCGGAGCTCAGCGCCAGCTACGTCCGGCAGGATGGCCACTTCCAGCAGATCGGGCAGGATCCGTCGTACCGCACCACCGGCACCATGCAGTTGGCGACCAGCGTCCGGGTGGATCGCTTCCTGCCCGTCAGCCTGGGGGTGGTCGTCCCGATGCAGGTGAGCTACGCCCGCGCCAGCGTCACACCCGAGCTGCTGACCGGCAGCGACATCGAAGGGCGGGACCTGGCCCGGCTCCGCACCCCCGAGAGCTGGTCGCTGAACTACAGCGTGAGCATCCGCCGCAGCCAGCGGGGCCGGTCCTGGCTGGTGCGAGGCCTGGTGGATCCGCTGAGCGTCTCCGCCACCTTCGCCGACGCCCGCGCCACCAGCGAGCTGTCCCAGGCCAGCAGCAGCTCCCGGACCTTCCAGGCCACCTACCTGCTCCAGTCCGGGCGCCGCGGCCCGGCCCTGAACCTGACGGGGCTGGTGGGGCGCCTGCCTGCCTTCCTCCGGAACAGCGACGGGGGCAAGGCGCTGGCCCGGCCGCTGGTGAGCCTGGTCCCCAACTCGGTGCGGCTGACGAGCGGGCTGCTGCGGAATGAGGGCGAACTGCTCGCCTACGCGGTGCCGGTGCGCCGCGCCCTCGACAG
>JAEUJI010000277.1 GCA_016794805.1 Gemmatimonadota bacterium | reverse complement strand
GGGGGCGGTGGGCCCGCGGAGGGGGCGCACCCGCCAGAGCCGGGTGAGGGGGGTGCCCTCCACGGCCACCGCGGTCTGCTGCTCCCCGGGATCGAACTGCGGAACCGGGCGGTAGCCGCTGCACCCCGCGTTGACGGTGAGGAGGGCGGCGGCTAGACTCCACGCCCCGCGCCCCCGGCGCCAGGCCCCCCGTCCCCGCTGATCATGACCACCGTCCGCATCGCCGAACTCGCGCGCCACGAAGGCGCCTCCGTCACCGTCCAGGGCTGGGTGCTGACCCTCCGCACCAGCGGCAAGATCGCGTTCCTGGTGCTGCGGGACGGCACCGGCTACCTGCAGGCGGTGCTCTCGAAGAAGGAGGTCTCCGAGGAGACCTGGGCCCGCTTCGGCGGCCTCAGCCAGGAGGCCTCGGTGGCCGTCACCGGCACCGTCCGGGCGGAGCCGCGGGCCCCCGGGGGCTACGAGATGCACGCCACCGAGCTCACCCTGCTCGGGGCCAGCGTGGACTTTCCCATCCAGCCGAAGGAGCACAGTACCCAGTTCCTGTTCGAGCACCGGCATCTCTGGCTCCGCAGCCGGCGGCAGGTGGCGATCGCGAAGGTGCGGCATGAAGTGGTGCAGGCGATCCGCGATTTCTTCTTTGCGCGTGACTTCACGCTGGTGGACACCCCCATCCTGACCGGCTCCATCGGGGAGCAGGCGGGGGAACTCTTCAGCACCGACTACTTCGATCTCGGCAAGGCCTACCTGGCCCAGACCGGCCAGCTCTACGTGGAGGCCGCCGCCGCCGCCCTCGGCAAGGTGTACTGCTTCGGGCCCACCTTCCGGGCCGAGAAGTCCAAGACCCGGCGCCACCTCACCGAATTCTGGATGGTCGAGCCCGAGGTGGCCTTCCACGACTCCAACGATAACATGCGGCTGCAGGAGGAGTTCGTCAGCTACATCGTGGGCCGCGCCCTCGAGGCCCGGCGCGAGGAGCTCAAGGAGCTGGAGCGGGACACCGGCCCGCTGGAGCGGGTGCAGGCGCCGTTCGCGCGCATCTCCTACACCGACGCCGTGCAGAAGCTCAACGCCCTCGGCTCCGACATGGCGTGGGGCCGCGACCTCGGCGGCGACGACGAGACCCTCCTGGCCCAGCAGTACGACCGGCCGGTCTTCGTGTTCAACTATCCGAAGGGCGTCAAGGCGTTCTACATGAAGGAGAACCCCGACGACCCCCGCACCGTGCTCAACAACGACTGCCTGGCCCCCGAGGGATACGGCGAGATCATCGGCGGCTCCCAGCGCGAGGACGACTACGACCGGCTCCTGGCCCGGATCCTCGAACAGGGCCTCGATCCCGAGGCCTACCGCTGGTACCTCGATCTCCGGAAGTACGGCACCTTCGTGCACTCCGGCTTCGGTCTCGGCGTGGAACGTACCGTGGCCTGGATCTGCGGGCTGCCGCACATCAGGGAGACGATTGCCTTCCCGCGGCAGATACACCGGCTGTATCCGTAGACGGCTCGGCGGCTCGGCGGCTCGGCGGCTCGGCGACTCGGCGGCTCGGCGACTCGGCGGCTCGGCGACTCGGCGACTCGGCGGGTGGACCCAGCTGCAGCGCCGTCTAGCCGTCTAGCCGCCGTGCCGCCGCGCCGTCCCGCTTCACCTCCCCCCACAACCCATCCAGCACCTCCAGCCCCGCGGTCCCCACAGCAATCCCGCGGGCCGCGGCCAGCCGCTCCACCCCCGCGAACCGCTCCCGGAACTTCCGGTTGGCCCGGTCCAGCGCGGTCGCCGGCTGCACCCGCGCCTTCCGGGCCAGGTTCACCACCGCGAACAGCAGGTCGCCGATCTCCTCGGTGACGGCGTCGGGGGCCGGCGGGTGGACCGGTTCGCCACTCGGCGGCTCGGCGGCCCGGCGGCTCGGCGGCTCGGCGGCAAGGGCGTGCTCCACCTCATCGAGTTCCTCCCGCACCTTGGCCGCCGGCCCCGTCGTGTCCGGCCAGTCGAACCCCACGCTCGCCGCCCGTTCCTGGAGCCGGTAC
>JAEUJI010000255.1 GCA_016794805.1 Gemmatimonadota bacterium | reverse complement strand
CCTGTTCGCGGCCATCGCATTGCTTGCCGACCGGACGGGCGGTCCCGGGCTGCTGATCTGGCTGATGACGGGGGGGGTGTTCCTTGGGGATGCCACCCTGACCCTGGTGCGGCGCATGCTGCGGGGTGAACGGTGGTACGCCGCCCACAAGAGCCATGCCTACCAGCGGGCGGTTCAGTCCGGTTGGAGCCATCAGCGGGTATCGGCCGCTGCGCTGTTCCTCTGCCTGGTCGGCGCCGGACTCGGGTGGGTGGCCCTGCGGTACCCGGCCTGGCAGTGGTGGGCCGTGGCCACCGAAGGCGCCCTTCTCCTCGGCGTGTACCTGCTGGTCGAGACCCGGGCCCCGATGCGCCCCGCCTGAGGGTGACTATCTGGGTCCCGGGAACAGGGCCCGCTCCACCTCCATACACAGCAGATGCCCTACCGCGATGTGCGCCTCCTGGATGTGCTGGGTCTCGGTGCTCGGAACCAGCACCGCCACATCCGCCAGTGACGCCGCCGTACCCCCGCCGGCCCCGCTGAGCAGCAGCGTCCCAAGCCCGAGCTGGCGGGCTCGGGTCAGGGCCCGGAGCACGTTGGCCGAGTCGCCGCTGGTGCTGATGGCCACCAGCACGTCGCCGGGCCGGCCCAGCGCCTCGACCTGCCGCTCGAAGACATGCTCGAACCCGACATCGTTCGCGTTCGCCGTGAGGAATGAGGTGTCGGTCGTCAGCGCCACCGCCGCCAGCGCCGGCCGGGGCCGGTCGCGGGTCCAGCCGTTCACCAGCTCCGCCGCCAGGTGCTGACTGTCCGCCGCGCTCCCGCCATTGCCGCAGAAGAGCACCTTCCCCCCCTCGCGATAGCACCGGACCAGCAGCTCCGCCCCCCGCGCGATGGACTCGGCGCAGCTGGTCGCGGTCAGGCGCTTGACCTCCGCGCTCCGGGCCAGATAGGCGCGGATGCGTTCGGTAGAGTCGGCGGCTGGGGGCACGTCGGGCTCCTTCAGGCTGGAGATGGCCGCAGCGGGTCGGCCGGAAGCAAGCAGAGGTCGGCCAGATCATTGAGGCCATTGACCACTACGTCAGGGGAGGCGCCGGAGGCCAGCGTGGCGACACCGTGCCCGGTCCGCACCAGCACGGCGGTCGCTCCGAGGTGGCGGGCGAGTCCGATATCCGCCGGCTGGTCTCCCACCACCATGCAGCTGCGGAGGTCGAGCCCCAACTCCGCAGCGGCGCGCTGCGCCAGGCCGGCGCGCGGCTTCCGGCAGTCGCAGCCATCCTCGGCACGGTGCGGGCAGGAGTAACTCCCCGCCAGGGTGACACCCTCCGTGGCCAGCAGGGACCGAAACCGCTCCTCGACCGCGGCCAGCTCCGCAGGGGAAATCAGCCCGCGTGCCACCCCGCTCTGGTTCGAGATCACGACCAGCGTGACGCCCGCCGCCTGCAGCCGCCGCAGGCCGGACGCGGCGCCGGGAAGCAGTGCAACTCCGTCCGGGTCAGCGAGATAGTGGCGGTCCTCGAGGATGGTCCCGTCCCGGTCCAGCAGGGCGGTGCGGGGATTGAGGACGACACCGCCGTGCGGAACAGGCATGGGATCCATGGCCGGGGAGGGGGGAGGATACCGGGGCGCGAACGACCGAGCAAGCGGAACAACCAGTCGAACCGCGCGTTCCCGCCCAAGCCTTCCCGGAGGCCCCGGCCGGGCCTTCGGGGACCTGCTAAGTCGTGGATTGACTTCCGGTTGACGAGCACGGTGGGGCGGCTACATTGGGAGTGACATGCGAGATACCCTTCGCACCGGTTTCCGTAACCGCTATCTCCTCGCGCTCGACCTGCTTCTCCTGCCGCTGGCCACCTACCTCGCGTTCGTGGTCCGGTTCGAGGGGCTGTTCGACTGGCGCGAGCCCTACCGCGCCGTGGCCCCGGTCTACCTCGCCGCCACTCTCCCGCTCAAGATCGCCCTGCTGATCTGGTTCGGCATGTACCGCCGGCTGTGGCGCTTCGCCAGCGTGTCCGAACTCGAGGGCATTCTCCTCGCCACCGGGGTGTCCGGCCTGGCCTGCGCGGTGCTGGGCCTCTGGGGCCTGCCGCTGCTCGGGCTGATCCCCGTCCGGGTCCCCTTGGGCGTGCTGGTGGTGGATGCCCTGATGACGGCGGGCGCGGTGTCGCTGCCGCGCTTCGTGCTGCGCTCGGTGAGCTGGCACCTCTCGGGGCGGCCGGACTCCAGCTCCAAGCGGGTCCTGATCGCCGGCGCGGGGCAGGCGGGCGGTTACCTGGTGAAGCAGATCAAGAGCCATCCCGAGGTGACCCTGATCCCGATCGGGTTCGTGGATGACGACCCGAGCAAGCAGCAGCACACCCTGCACGGGCTGCCGGTGTTCGGTCGGTTGGCGGACACCGCCCGGGTCTGCCGCCAGGAGGCGGTGGATGAGGTGCTGATCGCGATGCCGACGGCGCCCGGCAGCGTGGTCCGGGAGCTGGTCCGCGCCGCCGCCGACGCTGGGGTGGCGACCCGCACCCTGCCGGGCATCACGGACATCCTCTCGGGCCGGTTCGATCCCTTTGCGCTGCGGAAGGTGGAGATCCACGACCTGCTGCGCCGGGAGCCGATCCGGACCGACCTCAAGCTGGTGCAGGGGCTGATCACCGAGCGGACGGTGCTGATCACCGGCGCGGGCGGGTCGATCGGCGCCGAGCTGTGCCGCCAGGTCTGCGCCCTGGAGCCGACCCGGCTGGTGCTGCTGGGCCACGGCGAGAACTCGATCTTCTCGATCCACCAGGAGTTGCTGGAACGCTTCCCCCACATCCCGCTGGAGCCGGTGATCGCCGACGTGAAGGACGCCGCCCAGATGCAGCGGCTGTTCGAGCGGTGCGAGCCGTACAGCGTCTTTCACGCGGCGGCCCACAAGCATGTCCCGCTCATGGAGGAAAACGTCTCCGAGGCGGTGCTCAACAACGTGCTCGGCACCCGGAACATCGTGGCGGCCGCGGCGGAGAATGGCTGCGCCCATTTGGTGCTCATCTCCACCGACAAGGCGGTGCGCCCCACCAGCGTCATGGGCGCCACCAAGCGGGTGGCGGAGCAGCTGGTGCAGGCGGTGGCGGAGGAGACCGGCCGGAACTTCGTGGCGGTGCGCTTCGGCAACGTGCTGGGGAGCCGGGGCAGCGTGCTCCCGACCTTCATCAAGCAGATCGCCGCCGGCGGGCCGGTCACGGTGACCCACCCCGAGATGCGGCGCTACTTCATGACCATCCCCGAGGCGGTGCAGCTGGTGCTGCAGGCCGGCGGGCTGGGCCGGGGCGGCGAGGTGTTCGTGCTGGACATGGGAGAGCCGGTCAAGATCGCGGACCTGGCCGCCGACCTGATCCGCCTCTCCGGGAAGGAAGTGGGCCGGGACGTGGAGATCCGGTTCAGCGGCACCCGCCCCGGCGAAAAGCTCTACGAGGAACTCTTCTTTGACGCCGAGCATGCCACGCCCACGGAGCATCCCAAGGTGCTCAAGGCGCGTAACGCGGCGCTGCCGGTGGGCGTCTCCAGCGTGGTGACCGACCTGATGCAGGCGGCGCAGGAGGGGTGGCCGGAGGCGGAGCTCCGGAAGCTGCTCAAGCGGCTGGTGCCCGACTACGAACCGTCGCTGGCGGGGATCCCGGTGCGCCACCCCTCCCGGAGCCGCGACAGTGGGGGCCGCCCCCGGGTCGAGGAGTAGCCGCCCCGGTCAACGGCGGATCACCACCACCACGATGGCGGTCAGGCTGGCCAGGATCTGCGCGATCGAGCCGGCCAATCCCACCCAGTCCTTCTTGTCGGCCGGATCCCGCTCCGGCACGAAGACCGTGCCCCCCGCGAGCGGGGCCGGCTTGCTGTCGGGAAAGAACGACCACCGCTTGTTGACGCTCTCCACCTTGCCGTTGGGCTGGGTGACGTAGCTGCGATTCTTGTCCGCCTCCCGCGCATACCCCCCCGCCGCCGCCACGTAGTACTCCATGCTCTTCCCCTCGACAAATGTGACGGACATCGGGGCATTCACCGCGCCGCGCACGTACACCACCGGGATGTACTCGGGGATGATGATGGAATCGCCACCGGAGAGGATGAGGTTGTCGCGGAACCTGGGATTG
>JAEUJI010000208.1 GCA_016794805.1 Gemmatimonadota bacterium | reverse complement strand
GCGTCCGGTGGCGGCCATCCTCATCGAGACGCCGGCCAACCCGACGAACGCCCTGGTGGACATCCGCGGTGTCGCGGAGCTGGCGCAGCGCCTGGCGCGTCACGGGCGCCGCCCCATGGTCGTGGTGGACAACACCTTCCTTGGCCCGCTCTGGCAGCAGCCGCTCAAGCACGGGGCTGACCTCGTGGTCTACTCGGCCACCAAGTTCCTCGGCGGGCACAGCGACCTGATTGCGGGGGCCGTCCTCGGCTCGCGTGAGGCGCTGGCCCCGGTCCGCGCGCTCCGCACCTTCCTGGGCACCATGGCGAGCCCCTGGACCGGGTGGCTGCTGCTCCGGAGCCTCGAGACGCTCAAGATGCGCATGACCGCGTCCATGAAGAACGCGCGCTACGTCGCCGACTTCCTGCGCGACCACCCGCGGGTCCGGAAGGTCCACTACCTCGGGCACCTGGAGCCGGATCACCCCCTGTATGAGGTCTACCGGCGGCAATGCACGGCGCCGGGGTCGCTGATCGCCTTCGAGGTGGAGGGGGGCGAGGCGGGCGCCTTCCGGTTCCTCAACCGCCTCCGGCTGGTGAAGCTGGCGGTCAGTCTCGGCGGCACCGAGTCGCTGGCGGAGCACCCCTGCAGCATGACGCACGCCGACGTCCCGGCGGAAGAGAAGGAGCGGTTCGGGATCACCGCCGGCCTCGTCCGGCTCTCGGTGGGCGTGGAACACTACGAGGACATCGTGGGCGACGTCGCGCAGGCGCTCGCCGCGGTCTGAGCCGGGATGCGCTACGCCGACTTCGAGGCGCTGGTCCGGCGGCTGGCGCTGGAGGTGCCGGCCGAATTCCTCGAAGGCGTGGCCGGGGTCGAGGTCTCGCCCAAGGTGCTGCCGCACCCGGTACGGGCGGAGATCTACACCCTCGGGGAGTGCATCCCCCTGCCGGCGGAGGGGGAGTCGGACGGCCAGATCCGGAGCCGCGTGGTGCTCTACCACGGCTCCTTCAAGGCGCTGGCCGCCCTGCAGGAGGATTTCGACTGGCGGGAGGAGACCTGGGAGACCCTCGCCCACGAGCTGCGGCATCACCTCGAGTGGCGGGCCCGGGTGCCGGACCTCGAGGCCTTCGACTGGGCCGCGGAACAGAACTTCGCCCGTGGTGAAGGGGAGCCATTCGACCCCGACTTTCCGCTCTCGGCGGAGCGTGTCGCGCCGGGAGTGTACCGGCTGGACGACGACTATTTCCTCGATAGTCCGGTTCGCGGCATTCCGGAGCGGATCGGATTCGAGTGGCATGGCGTGGCCTATGCCGCCGACCTGCCTGCCGGATTGCACCTGCCGGCGCTCCTCGTGGTCGAGGGAGTGACCGAGCCGCCCCCGGGGGACCTGGTCCTCCTGCTGCGGCAGTCCCCGGGGGTATTCGACCTGTTCCGCCGTCGCGGGCCCCCCTTTCAGGGCGCGGTCATGGCCCGTGCCGCGGTGGGGCCGGGGCGGCTATCTTCCCCCGGCGGATCCCAGGCTTAGCGGAGGAGTCTCATGCGGTCGTGGCAGTGGACAATCGTGCTTGCAGGGCTCACGGCGCCCGTGGCGCTGGCGGGGCAGGACTACCGGGTTGGCGTGGTCAGCGAGTCGGGGGACATCGTCACCTGGCTCAAGCCGGGCGCTGGCACCCTGACGCAGGAACGGGTGGTGCCGGTCGGCATCATGCCGGCGGACATCGACGGCCCGCACAACCTCGCCGTCTCGCCGGACAACCGGTACTACTACATGTCCATCGCGCACGGGACGCCCTACGGCACCCTGTGGAAGATGGACGCCGGCAACGACACGCTCGCGGGCCGGGCGCCGCTGGAGATGTTCCCCACCACGATCGGCCTGACGCCGGATGGGGAGCTGGCGTTCGTGGCCAACTCCGACTTTCACGGGGACCATCCGCGGGTGAACGTGGTCTCGGTGGTGCACACTCCCACGATGAGCACCATCACCCACCTGCCGGCGTGCGACATGCCGCACGGGGTCAAGTCGAACCATGCGGGGACCCGGGTCTACATCTCCTGCATGAACAGCGATGAACTGCTGGAGATCGAAGTGGCGACGCTCCGGATCACCCGGCGGGGTTCCACCGGCGCCGGGCATGACATGAACGCCATGTCCACCATGGATCACGGCGCCGCCAGCCATGCTCCCCCGCCGGCGTCCGCCCCGGCGCCGGCCAAGGCCGACGACAGCTGCGCGCCGACCTTCGTGACGGTCTCCCCTGATGACCGGACCCTCTATGCCGCGTGCAACCACGGCAACTCGGTGCAGGTCTGGGACGCGGCCAGCTTCACGAAGGTGAAAGAGATCCCAGTGGGAACCGGGGCCTACAATATCGAGCCCTCGCCGGACGGGCTGTGGCTGGTTGTGACCAACAAGAAGGCCCAGAGCTTCAGCCTGCTCGACGCCCGGAGCCTGGCCGAGGTGGTCCGGGTGCCGACCACCAAGAAGATCGTGCATGGCGTGGCCTGGTCCCCCGACGGCCGCTACGCCTTCATCAGTCAGGAGTCCATCGGTGCCGATCCCGGGGCCGTGGACATGTTCGACCTCACCACGCGGAAGACCGTCGCGTCCGTGCCCGTGCCCGCGCAACCGACGGGCATCGCCATCCTGCGGATCCCCTGACCCCGACCCGACCCATGACCCACGAGACGGTGACGGCCCTGAGCGGCCCCGACGTGCTGGCCCGCGCCAAGCGCTTCTTCCAGGAGCGGGTACCCAGTCAGGCGGCCTTTCCCGAGAAGGAAGGCCCGACCTGGCTGACCCTGCGCGGCCAGGGGGGCGAGGAGATCGCAATCGGCGTGGCCTCGGCGGCGGGGGGCACCAGGGTGCGGGCCTCGACCCTGCTGTTCGACCAGTTGGTGGGGCGGTTCCTTTCCACCCTGCCGGCGGCCCGGGAGGTCGCATGAGCGGCATGCCGGTCCGGATCATGGTGCAGGATGCCTGGGACCAGGTGACCCTCGCCCTCCCGCCGGCCGCGACGGTACAGGACGCCAAGCGGCAGGCACTGGCACTCACCCACACCGCCGGCGCGGCGGATGATTTCCTGGTCAAGTTCCGTGGCGCCGAGCTGTTTGATGAGACCCGGAGCCTTGCGGACCACGGGGTGGTGCCGAACGCGGCGCTGATCGTCCTTCCCCGGCGCCGGCGGCCGGTGCGGTAGCGCCCGTGCCCACTCCCCCACCCGCGCGCGGGCGGGCCATGACCATCATCGCCGTCGGGTTCTTCCTGCTCGACGGCGTTCTGCTGCTGCTTGCCGGGCTGTGGGGCAGGGCCCTCGTGCCGGCGGCGGGGGGGCTGCTCTGCCTGGCGGCCGCTGCGGGGGTGTGGCTCTTCTGGCGGCACCACCAGCGGCAGGTGGCGGAGCTGACGGCCGCGCGGCGGGCGGTCCGGGCGGAAGTCGAGGCGCTGCGGGAGCTGGTGCGGGGCGGGCCGCCGGGATGAATCCGGTCGCGGTGTTCACCCACCCGGATTGCCTCCGGCACGATCCCGGTCCCGGCCATCCGGAGACTCCGGCGCGGCTGCAGGCCGTGCTCGATCGGCTGGCCGAGGATCCCCGGGCGCGGCTGGAGGCGGTGCGGGCCGGCGGACGCTTCGACCTCCTCGCGGTGCATCCCGAGACCCACCTGCGTCACCTCGAGGAGTGGAGTGCCCGGGGCGGCGGCGTGGTCTCGGTGGACACCATCACGAACGGGGCGAGCTGGCCGGCGGTCCTGGGCGCCGTGGGCGCGGTCATGGCCGCGGTGGATCATGCGCACGCGGGACGCGGGCACGCCTTCGCGGCGGTGCGGCCACCGGGGCACCACGCCCTGGCGCAGCGGGCGATGGGGTTCTGCCTGGTGAACAACGTGATGGTTGCCGCCCGTCGGGCGCAGCGCTTCGGGCGGGAGCAGGTCCTGATCGTGGACTGGGATGTGCACCACGGCAACGGCACCCAGGGGCTGGTGGAGGCGGATCCCACGGTGCGCTACGTGTCGCTGCATCAGCACCCCTGGTACCCAGGCACCGGCATGGCGGAGGAGCGCGGGGTGGGGAACGTCTTCAACGTCCCGCGCGGTCCGGGGGCCCCCGCCGAGCGCTATGTCGGGGATCTCTGGGCGGCGATCGTGGCCGCCACCGAAGGGTGGACCCCGGACCTGGTGCTGCTTTCCGCCGGCTACGACGCCATGGCCGGCGACCCGCTGGGCGGCTTCACCCTCGAGGCCGGGGACTTCGCCGCCATCACCTACCGCGTGCGGGAGCGGCTGCCCCGGACGCCGATCGTGGGGCTCCTCGAGGGGGGGTATCTCCCCGAGCGCACCGCGGAAGGGGTGGCGGCCACGATCGGCGCCCTGCTCTAGGCAGCCCTCCTCCGCGGCTACACCGCGGCCGTCGAGCCGCGTAGATTCCCAGCCCATTCTCCCACCCCGGAGCCGCACCGATGGCGTCCCCCGTCCGCATGGAAACCGAGATCCTCCAGCTCCGGACCCGGCATCCGTTCATCATCGCCCGCGGCGGCCAGAGCGACTACCGCACGGTGATGGTGCGGCTGGTCGATGGGGACGGGCTGGAGGGCTGGGGTGAGGCGGCGCCGGCCCGGATCTACGGCGAGTCCACCGAGACGGTGCTCGCGGCGCTCACGAACTATGCGGAGCACCTGCCGGCGGACCCCCTGCATATCGAGGACACCGAGCGGCAGTGGGAGAAGCTCCTGCGGCTCAACCCGGCGGCGCGCTGCGCCCTGTCCGCCGCGCTGCACGACCTGGCCGGCAAGCGCCTGGGCATCCCGGTGCACCGGCTCTGGGGCCTCGATCCGGCCCGCGCGCCGCGTTCGACCTTCACCATCGGCATCGACACGGTGGAGAAGCTGCGGCAAAAAGTGGGAGAGGCGTCGGAGTACCCGATCCTGAAGATCAAGCTCGGCACGGACCGGGACGTCGAGATCCTGAGGACCATTCGCGAGCTCACCGACAAGGAGCTCCGGGTGGACGCGAACACCGGGTGGAACACCCGGCAGGCCATCCGGATGCTGCCGGTGCTCGAGGAGTTCGGGGTGACGGTGCTGGAGCAGCCGCTCCCGGCCGACGACCTGGACGGCCTGGCGCAGGTCACCCGGGCGTCCCGGATCCCGGTGATCGCGGACGAGAGCTGCCTGGTTGCCGCCGACATTCCCCGCCTGGTGGGCAAGGTGGACGGCATCAACATCAAGCTGGCGAAGTGCGGCAGCCTGCGCGAGGCGATCCGGATGATCGCGGTGGCGCGGGCGCACCACCTGATGGTGATGGTGGGCTGCATGATCGAGAGCTCGATCGCGATCACCGCCGCGGCGCACTTCACCCCGCTGGTGGATATCGTCGACCTCGACGGCGCCGCCCTGCTCGCGAATGATCCCTTCACCGGCGCCACCATCGCGGGCGGCCAGGTCCGCCTGCCCACCGGACCCGGGCTGGGCCTTTCCCGGCGATGACCCCGGCGTATGGGCTGGTGGCGCTGCCCCTGCCACTGGCCCAGCCCTACACCTACCAGGTTCCCGAGTCCCTCGCCGACCGGGTGGTTCCCGGCGCCCGCGTGGTGGTTCCCGTCCGCCAGCGGGAACTCATCGGGATCGTCACCGCGCTCACCGACACCCCTCCCACCCAGCGGGCGCGGGACATCCTCGCCGCGCCGGATCCGGAGCCCGCCCTCACCCCGGCCCTGCTGGAGACGGCGCGCTGGATCGCCGGCTACTATGGCGCGCCCGTCGGCCTCACGCTCCGGGCCATGCTGCCGGGCGCGCTCTGGGGGGAGTCGAAGGTCATCGCCACGCTGGCCGGCCGGCGCGTCCCCGGCGGCGTGGCCGGCGAGGTCTCCGCCTGGCTGGACCGCAAGGGCGGTGAGGCCGCGGTGGCCGCGATCGCCCGCGGACTCAAGCGCCCGGTGTGGGAGGCCATCAACCGGCTGGTCCGGGTGGGAGCCGTCACCCTGCGGGTGGAGGCCCCCGACACCGACGCGGCGGTCCGCACCGAGCGGGTCGCGGTGCTGGCCGAGGCGCTGCCGACGCTGGCGGAACGGGAGACCCTGTTCCGCCGGCGCCCGGCGCAGCGCACCCTCCTTGAGGCGCTCGAGGAGCTCGGTGGCCGGGCGCCGGTCCGGCATCTCCTGGACCAGCTGGGGCTGTCCCGCGCGGGGCTGGAGGGCCTGGCGGAGCGGGGGCTGCTTCGGGTTGAGGAGGTGCCCGCCGCCCGCGATCCCTTCCGCGACATCCCGGGCACCCCGCCCCCGCCGACCCCGACCGCGGCACAGAGCGCCGCCGTGGCCGCCATCGCGGCGCTGCCCCCGGGGGCCGGCGCCCTGCTCTTCGGGGTGACCGGGAGCGGGAAGACGCTGGTGTATCTCGAGGCGATCCGGCGCGCCCTGGCGGAGGATCGCGGCGCGCTGCTGCTGGTGCCGGAGATCGCGCTCACCCCGCAGACGGTGGCCCGGGTCCGCGGCGCCTTTGGCGACCAGGTGGCGGTGCTGCACAGCGGCCTGTCCGATGGCGAGCGGGCGGACGCCTGGCGGTCGCTGCGGCGTGGGGAGCGGCGGGTGGCGGTGGGCGCGCGGTCGGCGATCTTCGCGCCGGTCCGCGACCTGGGGGTGATCGTCCTGGACGAGGAGCACGAGGCGTCCTACAAGAACGGGGAGGCGCCCCGCTACCACGCACGGGACGTGGCCCTGGTACGGAGCCGGCTGGAGGGAGCGCGCCTGGTCCTCGGCAGCGCCACGCCGTCGCCGGAGAGCATGTACCGCGTGGGCCCGCGGCTCCAGCTGCTGCGCCTTCCGGACCGCGCCGGGGCGCAGCCCCTGCCGCCGGTGGAGCTGGTGGACCTGCGGCATGCCCCGCGGATCCGGGAAGCGGGGGCGCTCCCCTGGTCCGAGCCGCTGGACCGGGAGGTGCAGGCGGCCCTGGCCCGTGAGGAACAGGTGCTGCTGCTGCTCAACCGGCGGGGCTTCGCCGCGGTGCTGCAATGCGCCGCCTGCGGCGCGGCGCGACAGTGTGGTCAGTGCAGCATCGCGCTTACGGTGCACCAGGCCCCGGCCGGCCTGCGCTGTCACTACTGCGGGCACGACGAGCCGATTCCGGCCGCCTGCCCCGAATGCGGCGGCGCCGTGCAGCGGATGCGCGGGGTCGGGACCCAGCAGCTCGAACGGTTCCTCGCTGGCCGCTTCCCCGAGGCGCGGCTGGCGCGCATGGATCTCGATACCACCAGCGCCCGCTGGTCGCACCAGGCGATCCTGGACCGGGTCGGGCGGGGCGAGGTGGACATCCTGCTCGGCACCCAGATGATCGCCAAGGGGCTCGACTTCCCGAACGTGACGCTGGTCGGGGTGGTGGACGCCGACACCGGCATCCACCTGCCGGATTTCCGGGCCTCCGAGCGCACCTTCCAGCTGCTGGCGCAGGTGGCCGGGCGGGCGGGGCGGGGGCCGCGTGGCGGACGGGTGCTGGTGCAGACGCGGTGCCCCGGCCACGATGCGCTCACCTTCGCCGCGCGGCACGACGCGGAGGGCTTCCTGGCGGGGCTGCTCTCGGAGCGCCGGGAGCCGCCGTACCCGCCCCTGGCGTCGCTGGTCAACCTGCTGGTGTCCGGCGAGACCGAGACCGCCGTGGCGGACGGCGCCGCCCGCGTGGCGGGGTGGTGCCGCGACCTTGTCGCGGCGCAGCAACTCCCGGTGAGCGTGCTGGGCCCGGCGCCGTGTGCCCTGGGCCGGATCCAGTCCCGTTGGCGCTGGCACGTCGTCCTCCGGGGTGAGGGCGACGCCCTCGGCCGGATCGTGCGCTACTCCGCCGGGCGCCTCCCCGTCACGGCGGGCACCCGGGTCACCCTCGACCGGGACCCGGTGACGCTACTTTGAAGCACTACTCCACGGAGCGGGCGATGTCTGACGAACTCGGTGCGCTGTACCTGCGGGACGCCCTGGAGCGGTTCCGGGCCCACAAGAAGCTGGGCGACCGCGCCATATCCCAGGTCTACGACGGCGGCCTGGCCTGGACACCAGGCCCCGAGTCCAACAGCATCGCGGTGCTGGTCAAGCACATGGCCGGCAACATGCGCTCGCGGTGGACCAGCTTCCTGACCACCGACGGCGAGAAGCCGGACCGCGACCGGGATGCGGAGTTTGTGGTGGAGCCGGACGTCTCGCGGGAGCAGGTGCTCGAGTGGTGGGCGGATGGCTGGGCCCGCCTGTTCGAGACCCTGACGAGCCTCACTCCAACCGACCTGACACGCACCGTCATCATCAAGGGCCAGCCCCACTCCGTCCTGGCGGCCATCAACATCCAGCTGGCGCACTATGCCTATCACGTGGGGCAGATCGTCCAGCTGGCGCGCCACCTGGCCGGCCCTGCCTGGAAGTCGCTCTCGGTGCCGCGACGGCCGCCGGCATGAGCGTCGCCTTCGTGGCCGGCGCCACCGGGTACACCGGGCGGGAGGTGGTACGGGCGCTGCGGGGCCGCGGGGTCGTCACCGTGGCACATGTCCGGCCCGACTCTTCGCGCCTTCCCGCCTGGCGCCAGCGGTTCGAGGCGCTTGGCGCCCGGGTGGATACCACCCCTTGGGATGGCGAGGCCCTGACCCAGGCGCTGACGCTCCTCCGGCCCGATGCGGTCTTCGCGCTGCTCGGCACGACGCGGGCGCGGGCCACGCGGGCGGCCGGCCAGGGGCGGGACGAAGGCTATGAGGCGGTGGATTACGGTCTCACCATGCTGCTGTACCACGCCGCGTCGCTCTGTGGAGCGCGTCCGCGGTTCGTCTACCTGTCGGCCGCCGGGGTGCGGGAGCAAGGTGGCAACGCCTACCTGCGGGTGCGGGCACGGGTGGAGCGGGAGCTGCGGGCGGGGACACTTCCCTGG
>JAEUJI010000203.1 GCA_016794805.1 Gemmatimonadota bacterium | reverse complement strand
CGCCAGCTCGATATGGCCCGGGCTCGCCAGCCCCCGCAACCCATGCAGCTCACCGAACTGGGACACGAATCCCGGCTGCGAGCCCCGGTACAGCGGCCAGGTGACGGTCTCGCCGTGGCGCTGGATCACCCGCCAGACCAGCAGCCCGAACGTACCCTCGTCCCGGTTGGCGTAGTGGAGCTGCGACAGCGGGATGCGATACTCCACCGTCCAGCCCAGCGAGTCCACCCGCGCTTCCGCGTCCCACACCGCATCCCACGCCACATCCTCGTTGCCGTCGTTGTAGATGGCGTAGTCCGCCTTCACCCCGGCGGGATTCACCGCGAACTCGAACCCCGACCGCCGATCGTGCCAGGAGTCGAGCATCAGGATGACCTGGTCGGACGAGGTCTGGTCGTCCCGGCGCGAGAGGAGGCCCACGATGCTGTCGGGATGCGGATCGAAGGCCCGGACCAGGACGTACAGGTGGTCCGGATCGTAGGCGACGCGGGCCTCGGTCCGGAATCGCGCCTCCGCCCCCTCCGTCGGCCGCGCCTGCAGGAACTGGGTGATCGCGATCGCGTCACGCCAGACCGCGTCGTCGCCCCGGCCGTCAATGACCGGCGGCTCGCTCACCCGGGCGGCGCGCACCGTGGTGGGCGCCACCGCGGGTGGCGCAACCGGAGCGATGGCCTGCACCTGCACCAGCAGCAATACGCCAAGGAATCCGGACACGGCGCCCCTGCCTGCGTGAGTGGATGACTGCCTTTGACATCCCGGCGGCCCAAAGGGTTGCCAGCGCCTACGGAAACGGCCGGGGCCGGGGTTCCGGCCAGGGCCACGGGCCCATGCCGTTCCGGCCCGCCAGCCCGCGGATCGCCATCTCGCGCACCTCGGGGTTCTTCGATTCCAGCAGCCGGGTGAGCCGCTCGGTCCGCTCCCCCGAATGGATGAGCGCCCGCACCATCGCCTTCATCGCGGTCGCGTCCCGCTCCTTGCCGAGCGCCGTCCACAGCGCGGGTGCGGCGGAGCTGTCGCCGATCTCCGCCAGCGCCCAGGCCGCCCTGGTCCGGAGCCGGGTGCTGGAATCGGCCAGCGCATCCATCAGCCCCTTCGGCGCGGTCCGCAGGTCGAGCTGGCCGAGCGCCCAGGCGGCGGTTCCGCGCACCTTCGCGCTCCGGTCGCCACCGACGACCTGCCCCAGCGCCACGGCCGCGGATTCGTCCCCCAGGTTCCCGAGGGCCCACGCCGCGCTTTCGCGGACGGCATCATCCGCGTCGCCCCGCGCGGCGGCGGCCAGGGTGGGGACCGATCCCGGCGCCTCGATGTTGCCGAGCGCCCAGGCACTCATCTCCCGCACGGTGGCGTCCTTGTCGCCCCGGAGCGCGGCCGCGAGGCCCTCCGCGGCGGATCGCTCGCCGAGGGTGCCCAGCGCCCAGGCGGCGGTGCGCCGGACGTTCGGCACCTCATCCTCCCGCAGCACCCGGAGCAGCGCCGGCACCGCGCTGGCGGAATCCAGGCGGCCGATGGCGCCGGCTGCCGTCTCCCGCACCATCGCGGCATCATCCCCGAGCGCCGAGACCGCGGGACGGAGCGCGCGGCCATCATTGCTCCGGCCCAGCGCCCAGATGGCGTTGGCGCGGACGCGCGCCACCCGGTCCCGCGCCGCCCGGAGCAGCGCCTCCACCGCCGACTCGGCATCCACCAGCCCGAGGCCGAGGGCGGCGACGGCGCGGAGCGCGGAGTCGGGCGCGGCCAGCCGCTCCCGCAGGCCGCTCACGACCAGGTCTCCCCGCTGGGTGCCGAGCAACCGGATGGCGACCTCCTGTACGCAGGGGTCCTCGGTCGCCAGGTTGCTGAGCAGGAGGCGCTGCTCGTCAGCCGACAGCGGATCGCGCCAGCGGCGCTCCCGCGCCTGCGGCAGCGGCGGCGCGGGGGCATCGTACCCCCCGCCCCAGCCATTCCCCACCGATCGTGCCGCCATGGCGCAGAGGGCAGGCGGCGCGCCGCGCGCGGCGGCGAGGAGGTCCGCCACGTCCCCCGGCGCCCCGAGCGCCAGCATGGGCGGCGTCACCACTCCCAGCACCACCCACGCGGCGGCATGCGTCACTGTCAGGCTCGGCATCAGACTCTCCTCCGTCCCGGTGGACGGCGTTGTTGCTGATTTTTCAGCACTCAGGTTCACAAAGGGGGGCGCCCAGGGACGGACCGCCGTCGCCGGGCGCCCGGGTTGGCCGCGCGCTACATCCGGGGAAGGGCCGCGGCCGGGGCCGGGGCCAGGGCCAGGGTCCGGTGGCGTTTCCGCCGGCGAGCGCCATGATCGCGATGGTGCGCACCGAGGAATCGGGAGAGGTCACCAGCCGTTCGAGGGCCGGGACCGAGCGATCGCCCATCGCGCCCAGGGCGCGCAGGAGGGCTGTGCGCACCTCGGAGTCGGCTTCCTTGCGATAGGCCGTGTCGATCGCGTCGGTGCCCGCGGGGTCGGCGATGGTGAACAGCGCCCAGGCGGC
>JAEUJI010000156.1 GCA_016794805.1 Gemmatimonadota bacterium | reverse complement strand
CCCGCAGCTCCTGGGGATACCGGATCCGCACCCCGTATCGCTCCCGACCTTCCACAGTCTGGGTGACGGTCATTCCCCCCACCGCCGTGGCGATCACCGTCTGAACATCACCCACATTGAGCCCGTGGCGGGCGGCGGCAGCGCGGTCGATGTCGATATCGAGGTAGTAGCCCGATACCGCGCGCTCCGCGAAGGCGCTGCGGGTGCCAGGCACCGTCTGAACCGCCTGCTCTACGGCCTTACCCAGCCGCTCAAGTTCCGACAGGTCCGGCCCGAAGATCTTGACGCCGACCGGGGTCCGGATGCCGGTGGCGAGCATGTCAATCCGGCCCTTGATCGGCATGGTCCAGGCGTTGGTGATGCCAGGCAGGCGGACCGCCGAATCCATCTCGGCGACCAGCCGGTCGTAGGTCATGCCGGGACGCCACTCGCTTTCCGGCTTGAGGCTGATGGTGGTCTCGATCATGTCGAGGCCTGCGGGGTCCGTCGCCGTCCCGGCGCGCCCCGCCTTACCCCAGACGTGGTCCACTTCCGGGAACCCCTTGAGAATCCCGTCCTGGATCCGGAGAATCTCCCGGGCGCGCGCCACGCTGACCCCGGGCAGGGTCGTCGGCATGTAGAGGATCGTGCCCTCACCGAGCGGCGGGTAGAACTCACTGCCGAGCCGCTTCCAGGGAAGCCAGGTGAGGATCAGAACGACCAGTGCCGTCCAGATGACCGGCCACCGGTGGCCCAGCACGAACCGGATCACCGGTCGGTACAGCCAGATCAGCGCCCGGTTGACCGGGTTGGCCCGCTCGCGATACAGCGTTCCGCGGATGAAGAGCCCCATCGTGACCGGCACGAGGGTCACCGACAGCAGGCTGGCGGCCGCCATGGCAAAGGTCTTGGTGAAGGCCAGCGGCTTGAAGAGCCGGCCCTCCTGGCCCTCCAGGGTGAACACCGGCAGGAACGAAACCGTGATGATCAGCAGGGAGACGAAGAGGGCCGGTCCCACCTCCTTGGCGGACTCCACCACTACCCGCCAGCGTTCGGAGGCACTCAATACCGATGTATCGAGCCGGGCGCCGGCGAGCGCCCTGCCCGCCCCTGCAGAACGGGCATCGACGGCCCGCTCCATGTGCTTGTGCATGTTCTCGATCATCACAATCGCCGCGTCGATCATGGCGCCGATGGCGATCGCGATCCCACCGAGCGACATGATGTCCGCGCCCACTCCCACTCCCCGCATCGCGATGAGCGCCATCAGGATCCCGATGGGCAGGGTCAGGATGGCGACCAGCGCGGAACGGGCATGCAGCAGGAAGACGATGCAGACCAGGGCGACGATGATACTCTCCTCAATCAGCTTGAACCGGAGGTTCTCGATGGCCCGCTCGATCAGGTCGCTCCGGTCGTACACCGGGGTGACCACGACGCCGGGCGGAAGGGAACTCTGGATCTCGACCAGTTTCGCCTTGACCTTGGCGATGGTCGCGAGGGCATTCTCCCCGAACCGCATGACGACGATTCCGCCCACCGCGTCGCCCCGCCCATCCAGTTCGGCGATGCCCCGCCGCACCGCCGGCCCGATCGCGACCCTTCCCAGTTCGGAAACCCGGATCGGAGTGGCGCTCGACGTCGCTCCTACCACGACGTTCTCGATGTCGCCGATGGACTTGAGGTACCCGAGTCCCCGGACCATGTACTCGCGCTCGGACAGCTCCATCACCATGGCGCCGACGTCCGCGTTGGCGTTCTGGATCGCCGACATGACGCGGGTGATCGGGATGTTGTAGGCCAGGAGCTTGGCCGGATCCAGGTCGATCTGGTACTGCTTTTCGAATCCGCCGACCGTGGCCACCTCGGACACGCCCGGGACGGCCGTCAGGGCGTAGCGGAGGTTCCAGTCTTGAATGGAGCGCAATTCGGCCAGCGTCAGGCGGCCGGTGGTGTCCTCCAGGGCATACTGGAAGACCCACCCCAGCCCGGTCGCGTCCGGCCCCAGGGTCGGACTGACGCTGGCGGGCAGCTTCCCCTTGATCCCGTTCAGGTACTCCAGCACCCGCGAGCGGGCCCAGTACAAGTCGGTCCCGTCCTCGAAGATGACGTAGACGAACGACACCCCGAAGAAGGAGTAGCCGCGCACGGTCCGGGAACCGGGGACCTTGAGCATCTCCGCCGCGATCGGATAGGTGACCTGGTCTTCCACGATCCGCGGAGCCTGCTCGTTGAACTCGGCCGACACGATGACCTGCACATCGCTCAGGTCCGGCAGCGCCTCAAGGGGCGTCCGTTGGAGCGCGGTGATGCCCGCGAAGATCGCGGCCACGGCGCCGAGGAGGACGATCAGACGGTTGGCAACCGACCACTCGATGAGTTTCCGCAGCATGGCGCCCTATTCCGGTCTGGCGGTGTCGCCGCCATGGTTCATGCCGGGCATGTCGGGCATGCTGCGGGCGGTCTCGGCGGGGGTCGCCGGGACAGGGGAAACCCGGGGCCGGTCGGGGCCGTTCCGCTGCGGGGGCGTCGTCACCTCCATCCCGGGCATATTGGCCATGCCACCCAACGCCGAACCCAGATTGGATTCCGCGTCCACCAGGAACGTGGCCGAGGCCACTATCGTTTCCCCCTCGCTGAGCCCGCTCATGATCTCGATCCGGTCATCCGTGGTTCGACCAGTGACGATCTCGCGGGGGATCAGCGTGCCCAGCGAATCCCTCACGAAGACCAGGGTACGCTTCCCGGTCACCAGCAGCGCGGAGCGCGGGACATTGACCACTTTCTCGGTCGGCGCGGTGAAGTGGAAGGTGGCGTACATCCCCGGCTTGAGCCGGAGATCCGGATTCCCCATTTCCACCCGGACCCGCGCGGTCCGGGTCTCGGGGTTGAGGGTGGGATAGACGTAGGCGATGCGGCCCGCCCGCTCTTCCCCGGGCAACGCCGGGAACTCGGCCGTTACCCGCTGCCCGACGTACACCGACGGCAGATCCGGCTCGAAGACTTCTCCTTCGATCCACACCCGGCTCAAGTCCACAATCTTGTAGGCCACCTCACCGGCCATGAGTCGTTGCCCACCCAGTACCGATTTCTCGACCACGACGCCGGAGACCGGGGACCGGAGGGTGACGGTCCGCTCGATCACCCCGGTCCGGAGCACCCGCTCGATCACATCCGGCGGCACCTCCCAGTACAGCAACCGGGTCCGGGCGGACTCCAGCAGCGAGGCCGCCCCCTGGATCGCGTCGGGCGTGCCAGCGGCAACCTGCCCGGTCAGGCGCTGCGCCAGGAGCAACTCCTGCTGGGTCGTCACCAGCATCGGAGAATACAGCGCGAAGAGTGGTTGGCCCGGGGTGACCGGCTGCCCGGTGGCGTTGACATACAGCGACTCGACGTATCCGTCGATCCGCGGGACCACCTGCTTGACCCGGGTCTCGTCATACGTCACCTGGGCGACCGTCCGCACCTGGCGACTGAGCGGCGAGCGCTCCACTCGGGTGAAAGTCACCCCGATGCGCCGCCGGTCGTCGTCCGAGAGCGAGACCGGCATGGCCGAGTCCGCCACGAGGGCGGCGCCATGGCTGTGCCCCTCCTTCGCGGCTGGGTCCCCGCCGCCGCCACTGAGGAAATAGGTCAGTGCCGCGATGGCGGCCAGTCCACCGACCGCGCCGAGAACCAGGAGCAGCCGGGGGCGGCCCGCCGCCCGCGGCCCGAAAGGGTTCTCCGCACCATCGTCTCGTGGAGAGTTGCTCGCGGTCATCGGGGCTCCGTGGCGCGGGTCTGGTTCGGGTCGAGCAGCGTGGTGCCGGTGAGCATTTCCAGCTCCGCCCAGCTCTGGCCTTCGACGGCATCCAGGCGGTACAAGGCTTGCTGATACTGGTTCACCGTCATCTGCGCGTCGAGCAGGGTCATGAGGTTGATATCACCCACCTGATAGGCGGCCAGGGAGGACGTGACAGTGGCGCGCGCCTGCGGCACCAGCGTCGCCTGATACAGGCGGTACAGCTGTCTCGCCTGGCGGAGATCGGCCAGGGCCACACTCACCCGGCCGCGGGTATCCGCCTCCATCGCGGCAAGGTCGGCCGCGGCCATGTCGCGCATCGCCTGGGTCTCCCGTCGCATCGTGAGTTGCCGCTTCCCCGCGAACACCGGGACATTGAAGCCGAGCATGAAGCTCGCCATCCGGTCGGTGCTGCCATCCGGCATGGGCCGCTGCCCGTAGATCACCCCCAGTTGCAGGTCCGGCCAGATCTCTCGCCGGGCCAGCGCATGCGCCGCGTCCGCGGCACGGACGTCCTTCCGGCCGGCTTCCAGCATTGGGCGGTGCGCAAGGGCCAGCCCGATCAGGGAGTCGAGCGCGGGGAGCGCGGTGGGGAACATGGGCGGCTGGGCCGGGCCAACGAGCCCGTCGGGCGGCGCGTTGAGGAGCGCATTCAGCCGGGCGGCAAGAGCATCGCG
>JAEUJI010000087.1 GCA_016794805.1 Gemmatimonadota bacterium | reverse complement strand
AGTTCGCCGGCGAACGGCTGCGCCGGGCCAACTACAGCCTCACCCAGGCACAGTTCGTGCTCGCCCGGGCCCACGGCTTCGAGAGCTGGCCCAGGCTGGTGCAACATGTCGAGGGGCTGGCCCGGCCCGACTCGGAGATCTCCACCTTTGAACGCGCCGCCGACGCCATCGTCACCGGCGATCTCCCCACCCTCCAGAGGCTGGTCCGCGCCGATCCGGGGCTGGTCCGCGCCCGATCCAGCCGCGAACACCGGGCCACACTGCTGCACTACATCTCGGCCAATGGCGTGGAGAACTACCGCCAGCGCACCCCCGCCAACATCGAGGCCATCACCCGGTACCTGCTCGATGCCGGGGCCGTGGTGGATGCCGAGGCCGATGTCTATGGCGGCGGCGCCACGACCCTGGGGCTGACGGTGACCAGTGCGCACCCGCGGCTGGCCGGGGTGCAGAACGCCCTCGCCGACCTGCTGCTCGCGCGTGGCGCGCGGCTGGACCCGGGCGTGGTGCACTCCTGCCTGATGAACGGCTGTCCGGAGGCCGCCGCACACATGGCGGCGCTGGGCGCACCGGTGGACTTCGTGGATGCCGCCGGGATCGGGCGCCTGGACCTGATCCGGCGGGCGTTCGAGGGGCCGAGTGCCGTGTCGGCGACGGAGCAGGGGGCGGCGATGGTGATGGCGGCGTGGTCGGGCCAGCGGGAGGTGGTGGCCCTGCTGCTCGAGCTGGGGGTGAAGCCAGGCGCCACCCGGGCGCACGACGGCCAGACGGCGCTTCACGTGGCGTCCTACCAGGGCGACGCGGCGCTGGTCGAGCTGCTGCTGCGCCACGGCGCGCCGGTGGAGGTCACCGACGCCAGCTATGGCACGCCGCCCCTCGTGTGGGCACTGCACGCCTGGCTGGCCGAGAACCGCCCGGACGCGGCGGCCTACACCCGGATCCTCCACGCGCTGGTGGCGGCCGGGGCCCGGGTAGACCGCTCCAGGCTCGATGATGCTCGGCTGCGAGCGGACCCGGCGCTCTACTCTGCCCTCCTCGGCGCTGCGACGCCGGGGTGAACTGCGCGACACGGAAGCACGGAAGGGGCATGGCGCTGGCCGCGATGTCCCCTCCGTGGTCTCCACGTTGTCCCGCGTCGAGGCGGCGCGGCCGGCGGAGCAGGGCCTCCCCGAAACCCCGCTACCGCTGCCGCCGTACAGCCGCGCACCTCCTGCCGGTTGAGACGTCATGCGCCAGTCCCTGCTGGTCTCGCTGATCCTGCTGGTGCCGCTCCGCCTGTCGGGCCAGGCCCCGCTCACCCGGACCGTCAGCGGCAGGACGCTCACCTCACCGGCCCATCCTGCCGCGACGTTCGTGGTTGATTCCGCATTCCGCTTCGTCGGCGCGCAGGCGATCGACGTCGTGAAGGTCGCCGGCGCGGAGCAGTACTTCTTTATTCAGGCGGCGCCGGATCGCTCGATCCGCCGGTTCTACTGGTTCCAGTTCGAGCAGTACTACCCCACCAACAGCTACACCTACGACTTCTCGGAGATGCGGCAGCAGCCAGTACCGCTCGGGCCGCTCCCCTTCATGGGGGATGTCCGCACCTCCCCCAACTATTTCACCATGGATGACCGCCCCGGCTCCGACTCGAAGGCCGCGGAGACGTTCCTGCGCGGGCATGGCCTCATCCTCGACGGGACCTTCGTCACGTTGCGGCTCTTCCACCTGCCGGATTCCACGAGGCGCCGGGAGCTCATGATCCTCTACGGCGAGGTCCTTCCCCCGGGCACACCGGAGACCGACCTCACGGCGGGGATCGTACGGCGGGCGCAGGCCGGGGTCACGGTGCACTGATCCGGCGCGCCTCCGCGCCGTCGCCCCCCTCGCCGCCGCGCTTGCCCTATCGCCTCACGGTCCGCACCTTCCGCTCAATCATCCCCCACCACCCTCGAGCGATCCGTGCGCGACCTCTCCCTCGTCCTGACCCTCTGCCTTGCCATCACCCCGGCGCTGTCCGCCCAGACCCGCGCCATCCGCTCGGTGTCCGCCCTTGGGGCCGATGCGGCGCTCGCTGCCGCGCGGGCAGAGGCCGGCAAGCGATCCTGGACCATGTCCATCGCCATCGTGGATCCCGCCGGTGACCTGCTGGCTTTTCACCGGTTGGACGGCGCCTCCCCCGCCAGCATCCAGAACGCCCTGGGCAAGGCCCGGACCGCCGCCCGGTTCCGCCGGGCCACCCAGGCCTACGATTCCCTGATCGCGAGTGGGCGCGCGGGGTTGCTCAACTTCGAGAACATGACGCCGCTCGAAGGGGGCGTGCCGATCGTGGTGGACGGGGTGGTGGTCGGCGGCATCGGGGTGAGCGGCGGGACCTCCGCGGAAGATGCCGTGGTCGCCAAGGCCGGCGCGGCGGCGGTCAAGCCGTGATCGTGGGCCACCGCCTCGTCGCCTGCCTGCCGCCATGACCCTGCTCGGCCACGTCTCGAGTCTCTGGCGCTATCCGGTCAAGAGCATGGCCGGGCAGGAGTGCCGGGAGTTGTACTTCGGGTTCGCCGGCGCCTTCGGGGATCGATGCTGGGCGCTGCACGATGCCGCCGCCCGCCGTGGCATGCCCTACCTGACCGCCACCGCGTTCGAGAGGCTGCTCTGCTACCAGCCGAGCTTCCGCTTTCCCGAACGGGCCGTCCTGCCACCGAACCTGGCGGAGGCGGCGAGCGTGGCGCCGGGGCTGACGCCGGCCAATGCTTCCGCCGAGGAGCTCGCGGTGGATGTCACGGCCCCGACCGGGGAGCGGTTCGCGCTGGAGGACCCCCGCTTCCTCCAGCATCTCGCGGCGGCGCTCGACTCGAAGCACCAGCTCCGTCCGGTGCATTCGGACCGGGCGCTGACCGACTGCCGGCCGGCGTCGCTCATCGGTTCGACGACGATTGCCACGCTCGAGGCCGGCCTGGGGCGGTCGCTGGACCGGCGCCGGTTCCGGATGAACGTCTACGCCGAGTGGAGCGCCGCGGAGCCCGAGGAGGAGTGCGTGGGGCGGCGGATCCGGCTGGGGGAGCAGGTGACGTTCTTCGTGCTGGAGCGGGATCCGCGCTGCAAGATGATCTCGCTCGATCCGGACACCGGGGCGCACGACCCGGCCATCTTCCGGCACGTGGCCCAGCAGCACGATGCCTGCGCGGGGGTCTACGCGGCGGTGCTGGTCGAGGGGGTGGTGCGGCAGGGGGATCCGATCACGCTGGTGGACTAGGCGGGAGACCGGTGTGAATGGCGCACCACACCACCAGGACTACCTGCTCACCACCCAGCGGTGGTCAACTGCACGATACGGAAGCACGGAAGGGGCACGGCAACATCAATTGTGATTCGTACCATTCCGTGCAGGACATGCGGCCGCACCAGTTGATCACAGGGAAAGGAGCCCGGCATGCAATTCATCACCGCATATTGGTGGGCAGTGCTGCTCGTCGTCGTCGCAGGCATCTTCGTGTGGCGGAAGCGTCGCGGGTAGGCGCCCCCCCCAGGTGCCAACATGCTGCTGCGGGACGTTGCGACCCAGCCGAGACTGCTCGCCAACTCCCTATCGCCAACTGCTCAACACGGAAAGCCGGAAACACGGAGCAGGGCACGGAATACCATTGGGTACATTCCGTGTGATTCCAAGTCTTCCCTGTTCCCGTGTTCCCGTGCTGGGTCTGTTGCTCGATGGCAACTTGTGCGCGAGCGCCCCGTGCCCCAGCTTGGCAGTTGATTGCTGACAGCCCCCTCCCGGAGGCTCCCCGTGCGCTGGATCACCCGCGAACGTCCCAAGATTGACCGCGTCGCCTGCCCCTGGCTGATTGCGCGGTTCATTGATCCCGCGGCGGAGTTCCACTTCGCCGCGCCGGGCGACGTGCGCCGCCTGGCCGAGGAGCTCCACGCCACGCCGTTCGACGTCGAGGGGGTTGAGCTCTCCCACGACGGGCCGCTCTGCTCCTTCGACGCCCTCCTCCGCAAGTACAACCTGACCGACCCGGTGCTCCACGAGCTGGCGGTGATCGTCCGCGGCGCCGATACCGCCCGCCTCGAGCTCGCCCCCCAGGCCGCCGGTCTCCTCGCCATTTCGCTCGGCCTGTCCCGCCTCTTCGCCGACGATCACGAGCAGCTGCGCCACGGCTTCGTCATCTACGACGCTCTCTACGCCTGGGCCCGGGACGCCAAGTCCGAGACCCATACCTGGAATCCGCAGCGCGCACCGTAGCCGACCACGAGGGGATGCCGGATGACTACTATTCGGACCGGGGCCTCGATCCGGGAGCAATCACAGACGCCATGCCACACCGCCTGACTGCCCTGCTCGCCGTCCTCCTGACCGCCCAGCCGCTCCGAGGCCAGGATTCGGTGCCCCCGGTGCCCCCGGCACCCATGGCGCCCACCGCGCCGGGGCCGGTCTCGGTGCCGGTGACCCTCCCGGTCGTGCCCGCTCCCCGGGCGCCGACGGTCGCCGCCCCCGAGCCACCGGTCTTCACTTCGCTAGAGGTCGACGCACCACCGGTGCTGGACTCGGTCCAGACCTGGTACTTCCCGAAGGGGAAGCTGGATCGGTCCGCCCGGGTGGTCTTCCAGGCGATCGTTGACACCTCCGGCCGTATCGAACCCGCCACCATCCGCCTGGTGTCCACCACCGACTCTTCCTTTGTCCCGGCGGCCCGACTGACGCTGATGGTCAGCTATTATCGCCCGGCCACCGCTCGCGGTGAGCGCGTTCGCGTGCTGGTTCAGCAGGCGCTCCGCTACAGGAAGAACGCCGGGCGCAGCTGTGAGCTGGACGCGATCACCCCGATGCTGCCACCGAGGTGTTAGCCCGGTCCGCTGTGGCTGCCTGTTCAACACGCCACCGTCGTGAACTGCACGACACGGAAGCACGGAATCACGGAAGGGGCACGGAAAACCACTCAGGTTGTTTCCGTTTCATTCCCTGTATTTCGTGCTTCCGTGGTGAATGTGCGGTGCCGGTGTCGGCGCGCTACCCCACCACATCCAGGTGCCAGGAGGTGTGCACCCACCGCCCCTGGTGGCGCACGAAGACCTCGGTGGCCCGCCCCTTCTGGGTGAAGGGTTTCCCCCCGCTCTCCATCTCCACCGCGTAGTGGGAGAACATCACCACCACATGGTCGAACCGATGGATGGTGGTGGAGTCGAACGCCACCGAGATGAGCCGCCCCCCGCCCGCCTTGAAGTCAGCCGAGCCGCTGAGGGTCTTCTCGAGCGACTGGAAGGTGGGGGAATCGGGGCTGATGGCGATGAGTTCGGGGCCGAGCACGCGGCGGAGCGCGGCGGTGTCACCGGCGAACCAGTGAACCCAGACGTCTTTCCGGATCGTTTCGAGCGCGGCGAGTTCGGCGGGGGGGAGGGTGGTGGCGACCCGCGGCGCCGACTGGGCGGCCAGCGGCGCGGCGGCGGTGACGAGCGCGAGCAGGAATCCCGGAACCTTCATGGCTGCCTCCAGAGGTGGAGCGGAGAAGCTAGGCAGGGCCCCGCAGGAAGGCTTGCACTTTCCGTCGCCTTTCGGGGAGGGGGAGCCGGCGCCATTCCGAGGCCCGGAGGCCAAAGGCGCGACGGAAGCCGCGGCAGAAGTGGCTCAGGTTCTCGAAGCCGGAGCGCCAGCAGCTGTCGCTCACGCTCCGCCCCTGGTCGAGCAGCTCCGCTGCGGCGGCCAGCCGCCAGCGCACGACGTACTGGTGGGGCGAGAGGCCCACATACCGCCGGAAGCCGTGGGTGAGCCGAGTGCTGGTGAGGCCGACGTCGCGGGCCCGGGCGGCGATGCTCCGGCGGGCCGCCGGGTCGGCTTCAATGGCGCGACAGGTGGTGGTGACGGCGTCGAGATCCGCAGGGCGGGGGGCGTAGTGGCCGCGCCCCCCGGCACCCCGGCCATCGGCGGCAAGTGCGGTGAGCCCCGCCAGGGCCCAGCGTTCGAGTTCGAACCCATCGCCCGCACCGGCCGCCCCCGCCAGCCGCCCCCCGACATACGCCAGCCGCGGCGTCGGCACCCGGCGCGCCGCCCAGCCCGCCCCCGCCCAGGCCGCCTCGGCCCCCGCCACGGCATCCGGCTCGAAGGCGACCGTCAGGCAGACGTCGTCGGGGCAGCGCTTGTCATGCCGGCAGCGGAAGGCGAGGCCCGGGTGGGTGAGGAAGACGCTGCCGGTGGTCAGCCGGTGGCGGGTGCCCTCCACCACGACGTCGAAGCCCCCCGCGCGTACAAAGGCGATGCCCCAGCCGTCCGCGACCTCCCGCTCGGGGTCGTGGTGCGCCTCGTGGGGCGGGTGGTCGAAGCGACTGACCGCGAGGTCGGGGGTCGCGTGGAGGGGGGCGGAACGGTTCAGCGGGGGCCTCCCGAGGGGGCAATGGGGACCGGGGCTCGACCTAAGTATGCGGCGGAATGGCCGATGGGGCGACTGGACGGCCGGGCAGGCTGTTAGTTTCCAGAGCCTCGGAGGACACCATGCAATCCAGGACCTGCCTGATAGCCGCCACCCTGCTCCTTGCCACCGCCGTGGGTTGCGGCGACGGCAACGGGCCGCGCCCCCTCGCCGCCGCCTTCTACCTCACCTCGGTCAATGGCGCCGCGCCCCCCGCCCTGGCCGGAAGCACCCTCAACTGCGACCAGTACCTCGATGGGGCGGATCTCCTCCTCTCGCTTGACGAGAGCTTTTACATCTCCGCCTGGACCACGCTCGACTGCACCGCGGCCGGGGGCGG
Organism: Gemmatimonadota bacterium; assembly: GCA_016794805.1. GTDB lineage: Bacteria > Gemmatimonadota > Gemmatimonadetes > Gemmatimonadales > GWC2-71-9 > JADJOM01. The sequence goes on along the minus strand of JAEUJI010000087.1, from coordinate 4,345 downwards.
GGTGACCCATCCCGCCCTCACGGTGGACGGGACCTACCGTCGCTCCGGGTCGTCCATCACCCTTGAGGTGACCGGTGCGGTCCCGGTCCCGGCCAGCTACGACGGGACGACCCTCACCGGCACCCTCCCGGCGAGCCCGGTCACCTTTCCCATCGCGCTCGACTTGGTGTTCACGGTGCGGCCTTCGCTGTAGCCGCCGACGACCCCATACGGTCATGCCCCCGCTTCTCGAAGCCCGGCTGGTTGACATCACCACCCTGGCGGTGGATGCCATCGTCAACGCGGCCAACTCAGACCTCGCCCCGGGGGGCGGAGTCTGTGGTGCGATCCACGATGCGGCCGGACGCGATCTCGCGGTGGCGTGCCGAGCCGCCGGCCCCTGCCCGACGGGTGAGGCGAGGATCACGCCCGGGTTTCGGCTCCCGGCCCGCTTCGTCATTCACGCCGTCGGCCCGATCTGGTATGGCGGCTCCAAGGGAGAGGGGCAGCAGCTCGCATCCGCATATCGTTCCGCACTCGCACTCGCGAAGGCCCGCCACCTGGCAAGCATCGCTTTTCCGGCCATCAGCACGGGGATCTACGGCTACCCGCTGGAGCTCGCGGCCGGCACGGCGGTCAGCGCCGTACGACAGGAGCTTCAGGAGCCGGGGAGCCTGGTGCAGGTGATCTTCGCCTGTTTCAGTCCTGCGGCACTCGCGGAGTATCGGCGCCTGGGGATTGCGGTACCAGGCGGCCTGCAGCCGTAACCGGGACCAGCTGTCTGCTTGCCCCGGCGGGAGCGGGGCAGCAGCTTATCCGCTGCGTTAGCCCGCCCTGGAGTCGCCCGTGCGCCTGGTTACCTGGAACTGCTGCATGGGCCCGCTGGCGCGGAAGCTGGCGGCGCTGGAGGAACTCGACGCCGACATCGCGGTGATCCCCGAGTGTCCCCGGCTGCCGGCTTCCCGCGGCGCCACCTTCTGGCTCGGTACCAACCCCCACAAGGGACTCGGCGTCGTGGCCCGGCCCCCGTGGCGGATCAGCCCGGCCACCAGGCGCCGAAACCTGCCCCGCTTTGTGCACCCGCTGCGGGTGACCGGCCCTGAATCGTTCATCCTGTGGGCGGTCTGGGCCTGCAACCACGGCGGGGACCGCTACGTCCGGGGCGTGCACCGGGCGGTGGATGCCTGCAAACGGCTGTTCGAGGGCGGCCCGACGGTGATGCTGGGAGACTTCAACTCCAATACGGTCTGGGACCGGGAGCACCCCGCCGATCGCTCCCACTCGGCGCTGGTGGCGAAGCTCGCGGGACACGGCCTCACCAGCTCCTACCACGCGCACTACCGCGAGCCGCACGGTGGCGAGACCCGGCCGACCTTCTATGAGTACCGGCACGCGCATCGCCCCTATCATATTGACTACTGCTTCCTTCCCCGCGCATGGACGGGACGGATTGCGGCCGTCACCCTGGGCGCCCACGCGGAATGGGCCGGGTGGAGCGATCACATGCCGCTGATCGTGGACCTCCTGACGCCCGCGTCCGACCCGCCCCGGCCACCTGCCCGGGCCACCACGCGTTGAGGCTGCCTCATGCGCCGACCCCGCTCGATCACGCTTGTCGCCTGGCTCTTCATCGTGGTGGGCGCCGCAGGGATCCTCAACGATCTGTGGCCGCTGCTGACTGCGCGCGCGGCCGAGCACCTGGCCAGGCTCAAGGCCGACGGACTGGCGGATCTTGGCCCGGCCTGGACCACCCGGCTGCTCGGCGTCGTGGGCGGCGTGGGGCTGCTCCACCACCGCAACTGGGCCCGGTGGCTGCTGGTGGCCTGGATGGCGTTTCACATGGGCATCAGCGTGATGCATTCGCTCACCGAGGTGCTGCTGCATGCGGTGATTTTCGCGCCGCTGGTGTACCTGATGTTTCGGCGCTCCGCGGCGCCGTATTTTCGGGTTGAGCCGACTGCCACTACCTAGGCCCGTTGCGAGTCCATGCCGATCAAATCCGCCCTCAAGAACCAATATCGCGCCTCCCTCACCATGCTGTACGAGGTGATTGACGGCTGTCCGCCGGAGCTCTGGGCCGATGCCGCGCACCGCAATCCCTACTGGCGCGTCGCGTACCATACGCTGTACTACGCGCACCTCTACCTGATGCAGTCGGAGACGGAGTTCGTGCCCTGGGAGCACCACCGTCCGGGGGCCAATCGCCTGGGGGCGCCACCCGATCCCTCGAACCCGGTGACCCCCTACTCGGTCGAGGAGCTCCGGGGGTACTGCCGATACTGCATTGGCATAGTCGACGTTGCGGTGGACCGGCTGGATCTGAGTTCACCGGAGAGCGGTTATTCCTGGTATCAGATGCCCAAGCTGGAGCATCAGCTGGTCAACCTGAGGCACGTCGAGCACCATACCGGGCAACTGGCCGAGCGGCTCAGGCGGACGGCGGATCGGGGGCTTGCCTGGGTGAAGGGCGCCTAGGGATGGGCGCGTCATGGGCGCAGTCAATCCGGGTGGCGGCTGCCGCGCCAGGAGGAACTGCACGACACGGAAGCACGGAAACACGGAATCACCCCGAAGTGCTCTGGTGGATTCCGTGTCTTCCGTGGTTCCGTGGTGAATGACGGCCGCGACCTGTCTACGCCGGCGGTACCTGCCACATGATGTGGCGGATCATCCAGCGGCCGTCGTACCGCGCCAGCAGGAAGTAGTCCGACCCCCAGTAGGCACGGACCTTGGCCACCGCGGTCTGGTCCAGCACCTCGTAGATGGTCACTTCCTTGGGGGCGTTGGGTGGCGTCTTGTGCCGCCCTTCCCGCACATCGCGCGCAAAGCTGAAGAACCGCTCCCAGAGGAACGGTCCCCCCTGCCAGGCACCCTGCTGGTTGCGCCAGAAGCCGAACTTGTCCACCTCGGGGCGCACGCTCCGGATGAACCGGGTGGTATCCCCCTCGTAGAACCCCTCCACATAGTCCAGCACCGCCTGACGCACCGCGTCGTGATCGGCCTGGGTCTGGGCGGCGGCGCGATGGGGGAGCGACAGCAGGGACAGTCCGGCGGCAAGGAGCGCGTAGCGGAATCGCATCGGGGGACCCGGTGACGGGGAGCCAGGGATATACAAGGGGGTTCAGGGTGGTACGGCTGCCCGGGGGCAGCGGTTTCGCCGGCCGCTCACCCCTTCCGGCGGGTGCCCTTCACCGGCTCGGGGGACTGGTCTCCCTCCGGGAACCCTTCGATCCGGTGGGCGACTGTTCCCTCGATCGCGTCACCGTTCGCGCTGAGGGTCCAGGTGCTCAGCGCCACCGCCTCCCGCTCATTGCCGTCGGTGTTGAGGGTGGCCATGGAGCGCTGGACGAACACGATCGGGCCGGCGCCGGCGACTGCGGCCATGCGCGAGGGGGGGCGCGCCGGGAGATCCGGCCGACCCTGGTAGACGAGGGTGGCGATCAGGGAGTCTCCCTGGGCCGCGATCGTGAGCTCGGCATCACCCATGATCACGTTGCGGACTCCGTTCTCGATCTGCACCCCGGCCGGGTAGGTGAGCTGCCAGGCGCCGACGAGGGGGTGCTGCTGGGCGGCCAGGGCGGAACCGCAGAGGGTCAGGGCAAGGACGATCGCACGGTGCATGGGGATGGGGCTCCTGGATGGGGGGACGGTGCGCGCTCGCGCGTCCGCGGGCGGCGCAGGGGAGGATGCCTGGGGTCGCCCCGCGGTCGCGGGCGGCGCCAGGACGCGGTAAGTTGGACGCCGCGGCGGGATGCCACCCGCGCCAACAGCCCACCACGGAAGCACGGAATGCACGGTAGGACACGGAATCGCTCCGGTGCATTCCGTGCAATTCCGTGCGTTCCGTGTTTCCGTGGTGAATCACGACGCGCCCTGCACCCTCAACGGACCCCGGCCGATGTCTCCCACTCCAACCACGCCTGCCAGCACCCGTTTCGCCGAACGGGTGTTCCGCATCGCCGCCATCTACGGCATCCTGGTGCTCCTGCCGCAGTACTTCATGGAGGAGCGGATCGGGCGTGACTTTCCCCCGGCCATCACCCACCCGGAGCACTTCTACGGTTTCGTCGGCGTCGCGCTGGCGTGGCAGGTGGTGTTCCTGATCATTGCGAAGGATCCGGTGCGCTACCGGCCGGTCATGCTGGCGGCGATCCTCGAGAAGCTGGCGTTTGGCGGCGCGGCGCTGGCGCTCTTCCTGGCCCACAGGCTGGCGACGTCGGTGCTGGCGGCGGGGGTGGTGGACCTGGTGCTGGCGGGGTTGTTCCTGGCGGCGTACCGGCGGACGGGTGAGGGGGGCAGGCGGTTGGGCGATTAGGCGATTGGGCGATTAGGCGATTAGGCGATTGGGGGATTGGGGGATTGGGGG
>JAEUJI010000133.1 GCA_016794805.1 Gemmatimonadota bacterium | reverse complement strand
TCCCACATCCGGCGCACCGCCCCTCCACAGCCGCTCTCGGCCGGTCACGTAACCCTGCATCGAATAACACGATGTCGCTCTGCCCCGACACGGCGCACACCTTGCCCAACCTGTTCCCGTTTCTCCGTTTCTCCGTTTCCCCGTTTCCCCGTTTCCCCGTCTCCCGTCTCCCCGCCGACCCGGACGACGCACCCATGGGCTCCCTCTGGCAGGACACCCGCTTCGCCTTCCGCTCCTCTGCGCGGCAGCCCGCCCTCACCCTGATCGCCGTGTTGTCGCTCGGCCTGGGCATCGGCGCCACCGCCACGGTGTTCACCTGGCTGCAGGGCTTCGTGTTCGATCCGCTGCCGGCGATTCCCAATGCGGACCGCCTGGTCGTCGCCCATACCCTGTCGCCTGACAAGGACACCTGGACGGTCTCCTGGCCCGACTTCCAGGACTGGCGCGCCGGCACCCGCACCGCAAGCCTGGCGGCGTGGGAGATGACCCAGCTCGGGCTCCGCGAGGGCACCGGCTCCACCGAGCGCGCCTGGGGGATGCTGGTCTCGGGCAACTACTTCGAGGATCTCCTGGTCGGGGCGTCGCTGGGACGGGTGCTCAGCATGGACGACGAGCGCAACCGGGCGCCGGTGGTCGTCCTGGGCCACGGCTACTGGCAGCGCCGCTTCGCGAGCGATCCCAGCGTGGTCGGGCGGACCATCACCCTCAACGGGGCCGCCTTCACCATCGTGGGCGTCGCGGCGCCGCGCTTCGGCGGCACGTATATCGGCCTCAACCTCAACCTCTACCTCCCGATCACCACCATGCCGCTCCTCCGGGGAGACGGCGAGGAGCAGCTGCAGAACCGGCAGCAGCGGTCGCTCGCCGTGGTCGGCCGGCTCACGCCCGGGGCCACGGCGGCGCAGGTCACCGCCGAACTCGACCCCCTGGCGCGGCGTGCCGGCGCGGCGGGCGGCCTGGCCCAGCCCCTCGGCGCCCTGGTGCGGCGCCATGGTGATGTTGACGCGCCCGGCACCATGAAGCCGGTGCTCCTCGCCATGCTCGCGCTGGCCGGCCTGGTGCTGCTGATCGCCTGCGCCAACGTGGCCAGCCTGCTGCTGGCCCGGGCGATGGCGCGGCGGCGCGAGGTGGCGGTGCGCCTGGCGATGGGCGCCTCGCGCGCACGGCTGGTGCGGCAGCTCCTGACCGAGAGCCTCGGCCTGGCCGTCCTGGCGGGGGTGGTCGGCGTGATGCTGAGCCTCTGGGGGCGCGACGCCATGCTGGCGCTGCTGCCGGCGGTGCCGTATCCGGTGGGTCTCGAGTTCCGGCTGGACGGCAGAGTGCTGCTGTTCGCGACGGCCATCACCGCGGCCGCGGCCGTCGTCTTCGGGCTGGTGCCGGCGCTGCAGGCCACTCGACCCAATCTCGCGTCGGCCATCAAGGACGAGATCGGCGATGGCACCGGGCGGCGGGGGCGGCTGCAGTCCGCCCTGGTCGTGGCGCAGGTCGCGTTGTCGCTGGTCACGCTCGTCGCGGCCGGGCTCTTCGTGCGCAGCCTGGAGCAGTACCGCTCCCTCGACACCGGGATGCATGGCACCGACCGCGTCCTCCTGGTCGGCACCGACATGCGGCTCACCGGCATCGCCAACGACAGCCTGCAGGTGAGCCTGGTGCGGCGGCTGCTGGAGGGGGTGCGGGCGCTGCCCGGCGTCGAGGCGGCGGCCGTGGCCCGGGCCGTCGTCCTCGGTCCCGGAGCGGTCGCCACCTCGCGGACGCAGATCGAAGGCTATGCGCCGGAGCCGAACGAGAACATGCACATCGGCCACAACGTCGTGACGGGCGGCTATTTCGAGGCCACCGGCATTGCCGTGCTGGAGGGGCGCGACATCAGTGACGCCGACGTGGCCGGGAACCTGCCGGTGGTCGTCGTCAACCAGGCCTTCGTGCAGAAGTACCTGGCGGGGCGTCCGGCGATCGGCGCCCGGGTGAATCTGACCGGGGACGAATGGC
>JAEUJI010000123.1 GCA_016794805.1 Gemmatimonadota bacterium | reverse complement strand
TGATCGAGGGCCGGCTGTTCTTCTCCCACCGCGAGCGCCTGCTGCTTCTGGGGCTCCTGCTCGAGAACGTCGGCATTGACCAGGCCCTCCGCCTGGCCCCACTCACCCTGTGGCAGGAGGCGCTGCGGGATCAACTCTGGGGGTCGGAGTAAGAGTGGGGGCGCGACGCGCGGACGCCGGGGAGGGGCGGTAGGGCGGTAGGGCGGTAGGCGGTAGGGCGGTTCGACGGTTCGACGATTCGGCGGTAATGGCCGCGCATGGAGGCGATGCCGCGGTGCAGCGGCGGAGGGTGTGCCGCTCAGCGGGCTCACCAATCCTGTGCGGCCACCCTCCGACGCGAGCACGCGGCAGCGCCGAACCCCCGCGGCTTCCGGCGCCCGGAGGGAGCTCGCGGGCGAGCGGGGACGCACCAGCGCGGACCGCAAGGGATCCCTCGGTCGCTGCGCTCCCTCGGGATGACAACGCTATCTTCGGTCGTCCCGTCGTCCCGTCGTCCCGTCGTCCCGTCGTCCCGTCGTCCCGTCGTCCCGTCGCCCCGTCGTCCCGTCGTCCACCGCGATCCAGGCAGGTCTCAAGTGATGAAAGTCCTGATCATCGTCGAGCAGACCCCCACCGGTTACTCGGCCTACTCCCCGGACATTGACGGCTGCGTCGCCACCGGAGCCTCCCGGGAGGAGGTCGAAGGCACCATGCGTGAAGCCATCGAGTTCCACCTGGAGGGACTGCGGGCCGAAGGCCAGGCCGTGCCCGTCCCCCACTCGTACGCCACCTTCGTCGAGGTCGCCGCCTGAGCCGCACACCGGATCGGGCCCTGGGCGGGGGAGTGTTTGAAAGTTTGTGTATGAGCCACATCCTAGGGATGGAGGAGGGGATATGGCACGGAAGAAGCGACCGGCCCAGGATCCGCAGGAGGCGGCGGCCCTGGAGACCCTGCTGGCCCAGGTGCAGACCCCGGAGCAGCTCGACGCGGTGTTCCGGCGGCTGAAGCAGCGGATGGTGGAGCGGGTGCTCGAGGCGGAGCTGACCGCGCACCTGGGCTACGCCCCGGGGGCCGGGCGCGCCGCCGATGGCAATGCTCGCAACGGGACCTCGGCGAAGACCGTGCTGACGGACGAGGGGGCACTGCCGCTGGCGATCCCGCGGGACCGGGAAGGGAGCTTCACGCCGGCCCTGGTGCCCAAGGGGGTACGCCGGCTGCCGGGCTTCGACCAGAAGGTGCTGTCGCTCTACGCCCGGGGCCTGACGGTGCGGGAGCTGCAGGCGCACCTGGAGGAGTGCTACCAGGTCGAGGTCTCGCCGGCGGTGATCACGGCGGTGACGGACGCGGTGCTGGCCGAGGCGGCGGCGTGGCAGCAGCGGCCGCTGGAGCCGGTGTACATCGCGGTGGTGCTGGATGGCCTGCGGGTGAAGATCCGGACCGAGGGGCTGGTGCAGCAGCAGGTGATCTACCTGGCGCTGGGCCTGCGGCCGAGCGGCGAGAAGGAGGTGCTCGGCTTCTGGCTCGCGGCCGCCGAGGGGGCAGCCTTCTGGCAGCGGGTGCTGAGCGATCTGCAGGGGCGGGGGGTGCAGGACATCCTGATCGCGCTGATCGACGGGCTCCCCGGCTTTCCCGAGGCCATCCACGCGGTGTTTCCCCAGGCGGTGGTGCATCAGTGCGTGGTGCACCTGGTGCGGCAGAGCCTGGCGCAGGTGAACTGGCGGGAGCGGAAGGCGGTGGCGAGCGCCCTGCGGGGGATCTACCAGGCGTCCGGCGAGGCGGCCGCGCAGCAGGCGCTCACCGAGTGGGCGGCCAGTCCGCTCGGCCAGGCGCATCCCGAGATCACGGCGCTGTGGCAGCGGCACTGGGAGCGGCTGGCGCCCGCGCTGGCGTATCCGGTCCCGGTGCGGCGGCTCCTCTACTCGACCAACGCAATCGAGAGCCTGCACCGGACGCTGCGGAAGAGCCTCAAGGTGCGGGGGCACTTCCCCTCCGCGGAGGCGGCGAGCAAACTGCTCTACCTGGCGCTGCGGAACGCGCAGGCCAAGCTGGGCACCCCGCAGCACTGGGTGGAGGCGATGCGGCACATCCGCCTCCTCTTCGGGGAGCGGGTCCCGGCATGGCAGTGAACCAGGCTCATACACAAAGAAACAGACACTCCCGAGCGTCCCCGTTTCCCTGTTCCCGGTAGGCGCGTACCTGCGCCAGTAGTCCGGGGATTTGTCCGCTTCCCGGTTTCTCCGCTTCCCGTTTCCCCGTCTTTACCGGCTCGCCCCCGCCGCCGTCTCCACCGGCAAGTCCTCCTGCTCCGACCAGCCGGTCCAGGAGGGGACGTACACCTGCACGCTGGGGTAGCCGAGCAGCCCCTTGAGGGCGAACCAGGCGTGGCTGGCCTCGGTGCCGGTGTTGCAGTAGACGATCACCGTCTTGTCCGGGGTGATGCCCTGCGCCTCGTACGCCGCCCGGAGCTCGGTCACCGGCTTCCAGGTGGGCGTGGCGGAGGCGGTGAGATCATCGCGCCAGAAATGATGCACCGCGCCCGGAATGTGACCCCGGCGGAGCTGCGCCCCGGCCGCCCCCGCGTACTGGTCCGCCGGCCGCACGTCCACGACGACGGTGCCGGGGTCCCGGTACATGTGGGT
>JAEUJI010000090.1 GCA_016794805.1 Gemmatimonadota bacterium | reverse complement strand
TTCGATGTGCGCCTGACCCTTCCCCTGGCAGTGCTGCTGGCGGCTGCACCGCTTGCCGCCCAGCAGCCGGCACCCCCTGCGCCCGCCCCGGCGGCGGGCACCGGGCGGATCACGGGACGGGTGGTGGACAAGGATACCGGCCGCCCGCTGCAGGGGGCGCGGGTGCAGTTGATCGGAATCCCGGGGGTGGTGGAGACGGACCTCGACGGCCGGTACCGCACGCCGCCGGTGGCGGCGGGGATCCAGGCGGTCCAGGCCGCCTACATCGGCTACACCCCGTCGCGCCGGGACAGCGTCCGGGTGGTGGCGGGGCAGGCGGTGACGGTGGACTTCGTGATGACCGTCAAGGCGGTGGAGCTGGAGGAGCTGGCGGTGGAGGCGGTGATCCCGGCCGCGCCCAGGACCGATGCCGGCCTGCTCGCGGCGCAGCAGGCGGCGCCCGGGGTGAGCGACGGCATCAGCGCCGAGGCCATCAGCCGGAGTCCCGACTCGGATGGCGGCGACGTGATCCGCCGGATGACGGGGGTCACCACCTTCGACCGGAAGTTCGTGGTGGTGCGGGGGCTCAACGAGCGGTACAGCAACACGACCCTCAACGGCGCCGACCTCCCGAGCCCCGAGCCCCTCAAGAAGGTGGCGCCGCTGGACATCTTCCCCGCCAGCCTGCTGGAATCCATCATCACGACCAAGACCGCCACGCCGGACAAGCCAGGCGACTTTGCCGGCGGGTCGGTGGAGATCCGCACCAAGGAATTCCCGGAGAACCGGGTGTTCCAGATCGGGGTCTCGCAGGGGTTCAACAGCCAGACCACGTTCAAGACCATCCCGCAGATCTCCCGCCAGGGCACCGACCTGCTCGGCTTCGGGGTGGACCGGCGGGCGCCCAGCGGGCTGGTGAACCGGAGCGGCGCCCTCAGCGAGCGAGCCCAGGAATCGTTCCGTCAGGTGTGGACCGGCCGTCCGGCGGAGGCGCTGCCCAACGTCGGGCTCAACCTGAACCTCGGCGGCCAGGTCGGGGAGTCGGTGCCGCTCGGCTTCGTCTTCGCCCTCACCTACTCCAGCAAGCGCGGCTACACCCCGGACAAGCTGCTGGCCTACGTCCCCAACACCGACGGCAGCGGCGGCAACGGCCGGGTGGTGGACGAGAGCACGGCCGAGGTGGAATGGGGCGGCATCGCCAACCTGTCGCTCCGGGTGGGCGGCGGGAGCAAGATCGGGCTCAAGAACCTGTACACCCGGAGCGCCGAGGAAGTGCTCATTCGCGGCTCCGGGTACAGCACCGAGAACAACACCATCTTCGACAACTACGGGGTCCAGTACGTGGAGCGGGAGCTGGTGCAGTCCCAGCTCTCCGGCGAGCATGTCCTGGGCTTCCTGTTCGGCTCGCGGCTGGACTGGAAGGGCACCCTCGCCTGGGCCAACCGCGACGAGCCCGACAGCCGGAACGCCAACTACGTCAAGAACTCCGGCACCCCGACGCTCACCCAGCTCAACTACTTCAACTTCCGCGAGCTGCGGGACCGGATCCGGACCGGGCAGGTGGACCTGAACATCCCGCTGACCCTGCGTCACCCGGCGGATGCGGCCTTCAAGGTCGGTGGACTGCTGCGGGACAAACCGCGGACCTACACCTCCACGCTGTTCAACGTGAATACCACCCCGTCGGCTGACCCGGCCATCCTCGCCCTGGCGCCGGATCGGCTGTTCGCGCCGGAGAACATCGGGTCGGCGATCACCATCTCCGGGGACAACCCGGGCCCGACCTACGAGTCGGATGACGATCTCACCGCCTTCTACGGCATGGCCGACCTGCCGCTGCTCCCCTCGGTGCGGCTGGTGGGAGGCCTCCGGGTGGAACACTGGCGGCTCACGGTCTTCAAGGCCGGGCGGGGGGTGGACTCGGTGCCGCTCTACCGGCGCCCCTGGGACTACCTCTGGTCCGGCAACCTGACCTGGTCGCTCTCGGACCAGATGAACCTCCGCTTCGCGGGGTTCCGCTCGGTCACGCGACCGGACCCGCGGGAGCTGGTCTTCGACCGCTACGTCCCGGTGGGGACCGAGTGTGACCTGGTGGGGGACAGTGCCCTCAAGCAGACGAACATCGTGAACGGCGACGCCCGCTGGGAGTTCTACCCCCGTCCGGGCGAGATCTTCGCGGTCAGCGGCTTCTACAAGAAGTTCACCAACCCGCTGGTCGAGGTGATCCAGGAGAACGCCAATGCCTGCACCCAGTTCACCGCCAACGGCACGTCGGCCACCAACTACGGGGTGGAGCTGGAGGCGCGCCGCGCCCTCGACTTCCTCCCCGGGTTCCTCGGCGACCTCTCGCTCGGGGTGAACGCCACGATCCTCACCTCCGAGGTGGAGCTGGATCCGGTCCGCTTCGGCGGGTCGCAGGGACTGGCGCTCCAGGGCCAGTCGCCGCTGGTGCTCAACGGCTCGCTGGGCTACGCCAACGAGTCGAGCCGCACCGCGATCACCCTGTTCTACAACTACTTCGACACCCGGATCGCGCGGTATGGCGGCGCCCAGCCCTCCCGCCCGGAGACCCGTCCCGCGAACGTGCTGGAAAAGGGACGCTACAGCCTCGACCTGAAGCTGCAGCAGGGCTTCGGCCCGCTCCGGATATCGCTCGCCGCCACCAACCTGACCAACCAGCGGGTGCGCTGGGTGCTGGAGGGCTCGAAGGATCGGGTGGAGACGCGACGCATCCGGCTGGGCACCAGCTGGTCAGTCGGGGTGACCTACGATGTCTTCTAACCTGCGCCGGGTCCCGGCTGGGATCGTGGCCGGCGCGCTGCTCCTCTGGGCCTGCGCCGCCGGCAACTCGCTGCTCACCCCCGGGCTGCAGCCGCCCGACAGTGTGACCGCCACCCCGATCAACCTGAGCACCGTGCGGCTGGACTGGGCGCCGCCGGCGGGGGCGGAGCTGCAGCTGTTCCGGATCGAGCGCCGCGCCAACCTCAAGGGGGAGTTCACGACCCTTGCCGAGGTCAACGCCGACACCCGGAGCTACTTCGATACCGCTCTCGACCCGGAGACCTTCTACGGCTACCGGATCATCACGGTGGATCGGGTGGGGGACCGGTCGTCGCCCTCGGTGGTGGTCGGGGCGCTGACGCCCCCGCTTCCCGGCATCCGGGTGGTGACCAGCCTGGCGGGCACCCCCGCCGGCCAGGCGGATCCGAACGGGTACGTCGTCTCGGTCGCGGGGCCGAAGGACACTTCGTTCTCGGTGGGGGCGGAGGACCAGCGCACGATCTCGCCGCTGCCAGCGGGGAGCTACACGGTGACGCTGGGGGACGTGGCGCCGACCTGCACCATCGCCAACGGCCTCAGCCGCACGGTCACGGTCTCGGACACCGGCCTCACGACGGTGGTCCCCGCCAGCTTCGGTGCGACATGCCTGGATCCCAGCCGCGGCGGCATCGTCGCACGGGTGACGGTCCAGGGGGACAGCGTGGACGCGGACGGCTACCGGCTCGACTACGCCGGGATCATCCCCGGGGATACCGTGCCGGTCGTCGGTGGCGCGGGCATTGGCGGGACGGGCGGCGCCGCAAACTTCCCGGCGCTGCGCCCGGGGGACTACCAGGTCACCTTGGCGGATGTCGAGGCTCCGTGCGTCCTTTCGGGGCCGGCCAGCCGAAACGTCCAGGTCGCGCCGCTCTCCCTCGATACCCTGACCTTTGCCGTGACCTGCCCCGACAAGGGCGGAGGCAATCCGACCGCCCCGTTCATCCTGCGCAATGTCTGGAGCCCGGCCCAGGGGGTTGCCGGCGCCACCGTCACCCTCGACGTGAGCCTCGACTTGTCACAGGTGCCCACCCAGGACGTCGGCGCCGTCCAGGCGACGCTGCAGTACAACAGCGCGGTCCTCACCTACCAGAGCAGCACCTCGCCGGCGCCTGCGCAGATGAGCAACCTGACCGTGAACGCCTCGGTCCCGGGCACGATCTCGTGGCTCAACTTCTCGACCTCGTCCACCCCGCCCACCGGGGTCGTGCCGGTGGCCCGCTTCACCTTCAGCGTGGCCGGGAGCAACGGGCAGGCTGTCCCGACGCGGTCCCAGATCCAGACGATCGGCAACTACGACGGCAGCGCCACGCTCGAGGACCAGTTCCGGGTCGTCGAGGACACCTTCACCGTCGGGAGCGGCGGTGGTGGGGGTGGTGGGGGTGGTGGGGGCGGTGGGGGCGGCAGCAACCAGGCCCCCACGGCGCAGGCTGGAGGCCCCTACAGCGGCGGCGCCGGCACCAGCATCAGCTTCAGCTCCGCCGGATCCAGCGACCCCGACGGCACCATCGCCAGCTACAGCTGGAGCTTCGGCGACGGGAGCACCAGCACCCAGGCCAATCCGTCCAAGAGCTACTCCGCGGCCGGGAGCTACACCGCCACCCTCACCGTGACCGACAACCAGGGCGCCACGGGGACCGATCAGGCCAGCGTCACGATCACGGCGGCCCCGGCGGCACTCACCTGGACCTCCGCCTTCGGGGCATTCAACCCCGGGCTCCAGACCTGGCCGCTGGTCATCACCCTCAACCTGAGCCAGGACCTGCCGCAGACCTCCGGACCGGAGGCGGTGGGGAGCTACCTGGTGGATTCGCTGGTGTGGGACCCTGCGGTCCTCGAGTTTCACTCGCTGAGCTATGCCAGCGGGGGGGGCAGCTTCAACCCCACGGACGCGGTGGGCGGCTGCAAGTGCAAGCTCAGCTTCAGCGGCGTGGGAATCTCCCCCAACACCGGCGTGGTGGCCCTCGCCACGGTGAACTTCCGGCCCAAGGGCGGCTCCGGCAGCAGCACCACGCCGACCTTCTACCTCAGCTCGGTGCTGAGTACGCCGCAGCTCGGGTCGTTCAACTACCTCTCACTGCTGCAACTGCTGCCGGGGAGCATCACGCTCCCCTGACGGCGTCGCGGCTGCCCCTCAGGTGAGGCGCGGGTCCGCCGGTTTCCGCCGGCGGGCCCGCCCGCGTTTCCCGTCACTTCCCCACATCACGATTGGGCGGCTTCTCCACAGACTTTGGCCGACTCCGTCGTTACGGCGCCCCCCCCGAACCGGTACGCGATGGCGAAGTGGCCTTGGCCTTGTCGGCCGAGGTTAGCTGCGGCTCAACAGCCCGGTCGTCCGGTGGCCGTCGCCGGCCGACCGCCCTTCCACCATCAGTTCCTCTGGAGGTTCCATGCAGTTGGTCCGCCGTTTCGGTGGGCAGGCCCGGCGTGCGTTGTCGGCGAGCGTGCTGGTTGCGACCGCCGTCGTCGCTGGGGCGTGTTCGTCCGACAACAGTGGCGCGGGGCCCGTGCTTCCGGGCAACCCGGCGCCGAACCCGCAGATCACCCGGGCCGCGTTTCTGGCCGACGTCAATGTCCGGACCGGCGAGGTGAAGATCCGCGCCCCGCAGCTGACCGGCACGCAGAACGGCCTGGGCGCGGTCCGGGGCGACTCGATCGACGCCAGCCTCCGCGGGATTGACCTCTCGATGGTCGGCGGCGACGTGGTGCAGCTGACCACCTCGAACTTCGTGGCGTCCGCGGTGGGCGCGTTCCAGCCGGGCAAGGTCCGCGTCACCTTTGATATCAACATCACCAACAAGCTCTCCGGCGTGCAGCTCGTGGGCCCGACCGTGTTCCCGGCCCCCCCGGCCGGCACCACGGGCCCGATCCTCTTCCCCTTTGACATCGCCGTCGCGGTGACCTCCGGCGGCACCGCCACCGGCGGCCAGGGCAACGACGTGATCGTGACCCTCCCCAGCTACGGCCTGGTGGCGCCGAGCACCGACTGGAACGGTGCTCCGCACAACTTCTTCAATGACGCCTCCTGCTCCACCCCGAACAACGGCGGCGGCGGGGTCAACAACGGCTCCGACTGCTTCCGCTGGGAGGAGTTCGCGGGCCCGATCTTCCCGGGTTCGACCACCGGCGCGAGCAACGTCGGCTTTGATCTCGATCCGACCGTGGGGCAGTTCACCGCCCGCCTGATCGTCGCCGCCGACCTGCAGAACAGCGGCCCGGCGCCGACCGGCACCGTGGCCGGCACCGTGTCCAGCCCGCAGCTGGGCGCCCTCAACGGCGTCACCGTGACGGCGACGTCCGGCATCACCAGCCTTCCGGGCACTACGGCCGGCGCGGGCGCGTACTCCATCGGCAGCGTGCCCACCGGCCCCGCGTCGGTGGCGATCACCGGTGGCCTGCCGGCCGGCTGCACCAACCCCGGCGCGCAGAACACCACCGTGACCAACGGCGGCACCGCCACCATCAACTTCACCGTGATCTGCCCGGTCCCGACCGGCTCCGTGGCCGGCACGCTGACCTTCAGCGGCTTCACCCCGACGGCGGGCGCCGTCACGGCGATCCAGATCAGCGCCACCCCGACCGGCGGCTCGGCCACCCCGGCCGTCAACCCCTCGGCCGCGGGCGCGTACAGCATCGCCAACGTCCCGGTGGCCGTCGGCACTGGCAGCGTGACCCTGGGCAACCTGCCCGCCGGCTGCACCAACCCCGGCGCCGGCAGCTACAGCGGGCTCACCAACGGGGGTAGCGTGACGGTCAACTTCACCGTCCCCTGCGTGGCGCCGCCGTCCCTGTACCAGTACACCGGCACGGCCGTGGACAACGGTGCGACGGTGACGATCTCCTTCGCGATCGACATGTCCACCCGCGATGACCCGGCCATTCCGGGCGCCGACGACATCTCGGCCATCCAGGGCAGCTTCACCTACAACAGCGCCCGGCTCAGCGCCCCGTCCTGCGGCAACGTCGCCGGCTCGGGCCTGACCAACGGCACCTTCAACACCAGCACCGCCGGCACCATCGGCTTCCTGAACTTCACCACCACCGGCATCAAGACCGGCGTCCAGGGCGTGCTCACCTGCACGTTCACCGACGCAGGCGCCGGCGCCCTGACGACCGCCACCACGCTGACCGTGGCCGCGAGCGACAACGGCACCGACCTGCTGCCGAACATCCAGTACAACGAAGTCCCCTGATCTGAACGGACGGACGGCGGGCGCCCTCGCGGGCGTCCGCCCCCCGCCACGACTCCAAGAGGAGCATCACACATGCAGAAGGTTTCCACTCGGCGTCACCTCCGCCCGATCCTCGCGATCGCGGGCGTGGCCGCCATCATGTCGGCCTGTTCCGGGGACGAGCCGAATCCCCTGGGCGGGAATCCGGCCGGGGCCGACCTCGCCGTGGGCGTCGAGGTCTCGACGGCCCGCGCCGGGGCGGGCGAGCAGATCGCCGTCGCCATCCGGGCCGAGGGGCGTGAGCCGCTCGGCGGGCTGCAGGGCACCCTGAAGTACGACGCTTCCCGGCTGGCGTTCGTGGGGCAGGCGGTCGAGGGCGGCAAGGTCACGATCGTCAACCCGAGCAAGGCGGGGCAGGGTGAGCTGCGGGTGATCAGCTATGAGGGCGGCACCGGCATCGGGAACCGCTCGGGCACCCTGGTGTTTGCGGTAAAGGGC
>JAEUJI010000089.1 GCA_016794805.1 Gemmatimonadota bacterium | reverse complement strand
GAGCGCGATCGCGGCCTACGTGCCGCTGCGGCAGGTGGACGCGCCGTTCGCCGTGATCGCCTTCCGGCATCGGGGCAGCGAGCCGGCGGGCCGCGCCGCCTTTCACGAGACGCTGAGCGCGCTGGACCCGCTGCTGGTGCCCTCCAACGTCAGCAGCTTCGATGACATCCTGGCCAAGATGACGGTGATGGCGCGGTCCGTCGCCCAGCTGTTCGGCGGCGCCTTCGCCTTCGCGCTGCTGCTCGCGGTGAGCGGCACCTACGGCCTCATGGCGCGGTCCATCGGGCGCCGCACCCGCGAGATCGGCGTCCGCCGCGCCCTCGGCGCCACCGACCGCACCATCCTCGTGATGCTCCTCTCCCAGGGCGGCCGGCAGCTCGGCGTGGGCGCGCTGGTGGCGCTGCCGCTCACCCTGCTCGTGGGCTGGGGCTTCTCGCGCTACTTCCCCATCGGCCTCGGCCTGTCGCTCACCGCGGCGGTGCTGGTCTCGGTGGTCGTGACGGGGGTGGTGCTGCTCGCCACCTGGGTCCCCACCCGACGGGCCGTGGCGGTGGAACCGCGCGAGGCGCTGTGGGGGGAGTAGACGGTAGCGACGGTAGGGACGGTAGCGACGGTAGGGACGGTAGGGACGGTAGGGGCGGCAGGACGGCAGGACGGCAAGACGGCAGGCGACGCTGCCGCGGGGGAGCGGAGGCGGGTGCGCCGCGCGGCGGTCTCGCCAATCCTCTGCGGCCACCCGCCGACGCGACAACGCGGTAGCGTCGCCCCTGTCGACGGTACCGCCGTTCGGGAGCACAACCATGCGCCATCACTCATTCAACCGCCGCTCCTTTCTGCAGGCGGCGGGAACCGCCGGGGCCGCCGCGCTGCTGGGCCCCGACCTGCTCCGCGCGCAGACCACCCCCCTCCTCACCCGGCGCATCCCCTCCAGCAGCGAGGAGCTGCCGCTGGTGGGGCTGGGGAGCTGGGGAGTGTTCAACGTTGGTGACGATCCGGTGGGGCGGGCCGGCTGCACCGCGGTGCTCAGGAGCTTCTTTGCCGCCGGCGGCCGGCTGATCGATTCCTCGCCGATGTACGGCTCCTCGCAGCAGGTCATCGGGCACGCGCTGGCGGAGCTGGGGATGCCGTCGCGGCTCTTCGCCGCCGACAAGGTGTGGATCTCCCCCGGCGCGAAGGGGCGGGAGCAGATCGAGGCCTCGCGCCGCTTCTGGCGGGTGCCCCGCTTCGACCTGCTGCAGGTGCACAACCTGCTGGCGTGGGAGGAGCACCTGCCGGCGCTCTTCGCCATGAAGGCGGCGGGCCAGCTCCGCTACGTGGGGATCACGACCTCGCACGGGCGGCGGCATGGGGACATCGAGCAGCTCATGCGCGACCACCCCCTCGACTTCGTGCAGGTCACCTACAACATCGAGGACCGGGAGATCGAGCAGCGCATCCTCCCGCTCGCCGCCGACCGCGGCATCGCGGTGATCATCAACCGGCCCTTCCAGCGCGGGGACCTGCTCCGCCGCTTCGCCGGCAAGCCGTTGCCGCCCTGGGCCGCCGACCTCGATTGCAGCGGCTGGCCCCAGTTCCTGCTCAAGTTCATCGTCTCGCACCCCGCGGTGACCTGCGCCATCCCCGCCACCAGCCGGGTGGACCACCTGGTCGAGGACCTCGGCGCCGCCCGCGGCCGCCTCCCCGACGCGGCCCAGCGCCGCCGCATGCTGGACTACGTGCGGACCCTCTGATGTCGGAGTGGTGGACCTACCGGCTCTCCGACTTCCTGATGTTCGAGCCGCGCACCTACTACCGGCTCTTCGAGCGGATCAACGGCGAGCTCTGGCCCGCGCCGCTCCTCGCGCTCGCGCTGGGGGTGGCGCTCCTGGTCCTGGCGTGGCGGGGCCGCGCGCCCCGCGCGGCACTGCTCCTCCTGGTGCCCGCCTGGCTCATGGTGGCGGTGGCCTTTCACTGGCAGCGATATGCCCCGATCAACTTCCTGGCACCCTGGTACGCCTGGGCCTCGCTGCTCCAGGGGGCGCTGCTCCTCGCCGCCGCGACCGGCAGGGTGAAGTGGCTCCGCGCCGATGCGGACCGATCGCCGGACCGGCTCGGGGTCGTGCCGCTCGCCTTTGCCGTCCTGCTGCAGCCGCTGATCGGTCCACTGCTCGGCCGCCCCTGGCAGGGAGTGGAACTGGTCGGCCTCGCCCCCGACCCGACCGCGCTCGCCACGCTCGGGCTGGCGCTCACCTTCCGTGCCCGGTGGGCGCTGCTGGTCATCCCCGTGCTGCTGGCGCTTGCCAGCGGGGCCACCCTCTGGGCCATGGACGCGCCAGACGCGTGGGTGACGCCGGTGGTGGCGGTGGTGGGGGTGGTGTGGTGGTGGGGGGGCAGGCGGTCAGGCGGTTAGGCGG
>JAEUJI010000063.1 GCA_016794805.1 Gemmatimonadota bacterium | reverse complement strand
GCAAGCCCGGCAATGATGACTTCTACGGCCGCGGGTCCGTCAACGCGCTCCACGCCGTGCAGTAGCCGCAACCGACTGGTCGTGCAGAGGGGTCCCGGAGCGCATCCGGGACCCCTTTGTGTTCCGCGGAGCGGCGTTACTCGGCCCGGCGCGCCGGCCGCCCCGGGTGCAGCACCCCGTCGCTCCGCCCCTTCACGTAGGCGTAGATGGTGTCGATCTGGCCCGGGAGCAGCTCCAGTGCGCACCAGGCGGGCATCCCCTTCTCCGGCCGCCCGGCGCACACCGTCTGCAGGAAGGTCGGCGCATCCGGAATCGGCCCGTCCGGCTTGAGGGAGAGGATCAGGTGCGGAGCGATCGTGGTGCCATTCACGTCCTCGCCGTGACACCGGGCGCAGTGGAGGTTGTAGTACTTCCACCCCTGGTAGGTGCGCCCGTCCACCGTGTCCCGGGGTGCCTGGTGATAGGCATCCCGCAGCGGTGGGGGCGGCGTGGTGTCCACCGCCGCCGGCGGCGCCGGGGTGGGTCTGGGCGCGGGGGCCTGGCTGGGCGGCCGCGGCGGCCGCGCCGCCGGGGGGGCGCTGTCGCGGGTCGCAGGCGCGGGCCCGGGCGTCACGGCAACGGGTGCCGGGGCGACTGTCGCCGGTGGCGCGGTGTCGGCGGGTGGGGTGGCAGGGGTCTCTGCCTGCTGCGGCGGTGCGGGGCGGCTGCAGGCCCCGAGGCCTGCGAGCGCCGCCACGAGGGCAACGCGGAATCTGGGGGTCATGCCTGCCACCTTCACTCTCTGGTCAACGATGGGCTCCTCGAGGCGGTGTGGCGTTCAGAGCGTCGTGCGCGCTTCCGGAACGCTGGTGCAAGCTGGAGCGGATTCCCGGTGAAGTCCAGCGCTCCGTCGTCGCCCGGCCCGAGCCCGGTGGGGCCCGCTGAACGCAGAAACAGGACCTGCAGTGTCGGCTTGAAGGCGGGGGTCGTGCGTCAGTCGCGGTTGGCGCCCCACGGCATCCGGGTGTTTCTTACGAGCCAGAGGGCGCGCTCCCACACACGGAGGGTACAACCATGCTCTGGACCCTGATCCTCGGCGGGATCGTTGGCTGGCTGGCCAGCATCATCATGAAGACCAACGCGCAGATGGGCTGGATCGCGAACGTGCTGGTGGGGGTGGTGGGCTCCTTCCTCGGCTCGCTCCTCGCCGGAATGCTCGGCCTCGGCCCCGCCGGCGGCATCGCGCAGCTCCTGGTCTCGTTCGGGGGCGCCGCGCTGCTGATCTTCATCCTGCAGAAGGTCGGCGTCTTCAAGAAGGTGTGAGGCCCGCGGGGCCGCCCTTGCCGCGGCCCCGGTGGTGAGGCACCTTCGGCGCGATGCCCGAAACCTCTCGCGCCCGCTTCCGCAGGTTCCTCGAGCAGTACCGCACCGGCAGGCTCCACACCACCGACGACGACGGCGATCCGCCGTCGCCCGCCGGGGAACGGAGTCCGCCGCCCCCGCCGCGGCGTGGACGCCGCGAGTATCTGCGCGAGTATCTCCGCTGGCTCCGCCCCCACCGCACCGCCCTCGGCCTGGTCTTCCTGCTGGCCCTGGTCACGGCCGGACTGCAGCTCGTCGAACCGCTCTTCATGCGGTTCATCATCGACCGGGTGCTGCTCGACACCACCTCCGCGATCGCCGAACGCCTCTCCCGGCTCCACCTGGCGGGGGCGGCGTTCGTGGTGGTCATCCTCTGTTCCAACCTGATCGGCGCGGTCAAGGACTACCGCCAGCGGCTGCTCAACGTCGAGGTCATGCTGTCGCTGCGCCGGGCCCTCTTCCACCGGCTGCTGCACCTGCCGCTCCCCCGCCTCTGGGAGATGAAGACCGGCGGCATCCTCTCCCGGCTCACCGGGGACGTGGAGACCACCACCGGCCTGCTGCAGATGGCCATCGTCTCCCCCGCCATCTCGGTGCTCCGGCTCATCGTCGCGGTGGTGGTGCTGCTGCTGCTCAACTGGCGGCTGGCGCTCACCGCGATGGCGATCATCCCCGGCGCGATGCTCATGAGCTTCGTCTTCGCCCGCCGGATCCGGCCCATCTACCGCTCGCTCCGGAAGGACGCCGAACTCATCGACGGGCGGGTGGGGGAGACCTTCTCCGGCATCCGGGTGGTGCGCGCCTTCCGGCGGGAGCTGCTGGAGGTGCTCGACTACATGGTGGGCCGCCACACCGTGCTCCGGAAGGAGATGTTCGCCCAGCGGCGGGAACTGGTACTCTGGACCTCGTGGAGCCTGCTGCTGGCCGCGGTCAACGTGGTGATCGTCTGGTACGGCGGCTACCTCAACCTGACCGGCGGCGCCAGCATCGGCGACATCATGGCCTTCCAGTGGTACACCTACCTGCTGCTCGGGCCGGTGTGGCAGATCGTCAATTCGTTCTCCGAACTGCAGCGCTCGCTGGCCGCGATGGAGCGGGTGTTCGAGGTGCTGGGGCTCGCGGCGGACAAGCCCGACCGCCCCGGCGCGGGGCCGGCGCCCGAGGTGGTGGAGGAGATCCGGTTCGAGGACGTGGAGTTCGAGTATCGCGTGGGGCTCCCGGTGGTCCGGGAGTTCAACGTCACGGTG
The DNA here is from genome assembly GCA_016794805.1 of Gemmatimonadota bacterium. Lineage (GTDB taxonomy): Bacteria > Gemmatimonadota > Gemmatimonadetes > Gemmatimonadales > GWC2-71-9 > JADJOM01. The sequence goes on along the minus strand of JAEUJI010000063.1, from coordinate 1,105 downwards.
CCGGGCGGCACCGTGGTGGCGCTGGTGGGGCGGAGCGGGGCGGGGAAGACGACCGTCACCGACCTGGTGGCGCGGTTCCACGATCCCACGGCGGGGCGGATCCTGCTCAACGGGGTGGACATCCGCGACTTCCAGCTGCGGAGCTACCGGGACCTGCTGGCCATCGTGCAGCAGGAGGTCTTCCTCTTCGACGGCACGGTGCGGGACAACATCGCCTACGGCCGGCGGGATGCCAGCGAGGCGGACATTCGCGACGCCGCCCGCCGGGCCAACGCCGAGGAGTTCATCGTGCGGCTGCCGGAGGGCTACGAGACCTGGATCGGGGAGCGGGGGGTGAAGCTCTCGGGGGGGCAGTGTCAGCGGCTGGCCATCGCCCGGGCCATCCTGGCCCGGCCCAGGATCCTGATCCTGGACGAGGCCACCAGCAACCTCGACACCGAGAGCGAGCAGCTCATCCAGCAGTCCATGGAGGCGCTCCTGGCCCAGCAGACCACCTTCGTGATCGCGCACCGGCTCTCCACCATCCGCCGGGCGCACCTGATCCTCCTGATGGAGGAGGGGCGGGTGATCGAGCGGGGAACCCACGATGCGCTGATGGCCGCGCGCGGCACCTACTACGAGATGGTGCAGCGCCAGCTGCAGGCGGCGGGGCCGGATGGCGGGGCGGGGTGGTGACCATCGCCGCCCCCCGGTAGCGCGCCCTCAGCGCTCCGCGCGCCAGGTGCCCGCCACCGAGGTGGTTCCGCCGCTCACGGCACCCCACCGGCCATTGGTGAGCGAGCGCCCGTCCAGGGAAAGCACGGCGGAGTACGATCCCACCCCGAGCCGGCGATCGCCGCGGAGGTCCATGGCGACCCCCTCGAGGATGAGCTGCCGGGTGCTGGCGACGTAGTGCCCGGTGGCCTGTTCCACCCCGTACAGCCGATAGCCGATCCGCCACTCGAACACCCCCGTCAGCGCCAGTCCGCTGGCCTCCGGTGTCTGCGACGTGATCTTGAGGGTGCTGTTGGTCCAGTCGGTCTGCTGCTCGTCCACCGCATCCTTGAGGGTCCAGGTCCCGAAGGTGAGTTGCGGGATCTCCGCCTGCGCGGGGGGGGCCGGAGCG
>JAEUJI010000059.1 GCA_016794805.1 Gemmatimonadota bacterium | reverse complement strand
TCAGGGCCTTGCGACGCTCGGCGTCGAGCTTGGTCTCTTCGGCAGCCATTTGGGTGCTCCGTAGTATTTTTGTGGATGTATTTGCGTCACCTGCAGACGCAGAAGAATCTATTACCGAACATCATCCGAAGCAATAGTGAGGTTATGGAGCAATTTACTTCACCACAGAACTCAGGGTCGCCACGCGTCTTCCAGGTGCGTCACCAGGGCCCGCCCCCGGTGGACCTCGCAGACCTCCACCACGTCGAACCGGTAGCTGTCCGCCGGCCGCCCATGCCGGAGCCGCCACACCTCCGCCACCCGCGCCAGGGTGCGCCGCTTGCGCCAGCCGATCGCCTCCCGCCCCGCCCCGAACCCGGTCCCCCCCCGCGTCTTCACTTCGACAAAGGCCACCAGGCTCCCCATCCGGATGACCAGGTCGAGGGCATTGTGCCCCAGCCGGAACCGGTGCGCCTCGAGGGTCCACCCGCGCCGCTGGAGCCAGCGGATGGCGGCCGCCTCGCCGTCCAGCCCCAGCTGGTGGCGCGGATCGCGGAACGTGGGGGAAGAAACGGAGCGCGGCATCGGGCCCGAGTATAGGGCTCGACGCCGCGCGGGAGGGGTACCGGATGCTGCGGTGCGGGGCGCGGGAACGCGTGGCGGGGAGGCGGCCCCGCGCGTCGTCCCTACAGTGCGGCGTCGAGGAAGCTCTTGAGGTCCACCTCGTTCACGTCGGGTTCCCCCGGCTGCAGGTTGTCCAGCAGCCCCGCGTCCAGCCGGCGCTCGAGGTCATGCACCAGGTAGAACAGGTGCTCGAAGTCCTCGATCACGAACAGCAGCGGCTGGTAGTGGTGGATCTCGAAGTACTGGTTGAGGATCCACTCGGTCTGCGCCGGGACCCGCTGCACCTGGGGCGACTCGACGCAGTGCTCCAGTTCGCCATAGCTCGACAGCAGCCCGCTGCCGTAGGCCCGGACGTGGCCCGGCCCGATCGGGACCCCGGGACTCTCCCGCATCAGGCCGAACTCCACCGTGAACCAGAAGAAGCGCGCCAGCCCCTTCACGTTGCTGGTCAGCACCCGGATCCGCTCGGCCTCATCCGTGATCTCGCCGGCGCGGCGCGCGGCCCGCTCGGCGAACTGCCCGAACCGCACCAGCGCGTCGGCGAAGGCGCGGTCGGTATGCATCGGCACGTGGCCCGCGACGTCATGGAAGATGTCGGGCTCGGGCAGGTAATCGAGGCTCGCGCCGTCCCGCACGGTGATCGTGGTGGGGAATTCCCGCCGCTTGAGGCAGTCGAAGAAGAGGTACGCCGGCACGTAGCCGCTCACCGGCTTGGCGCTGAAGCCGGTGCGGGGCTCGAGGAACCGGTTGATATCCTCGCACCGCGGCACCCGGTTGGGGTCGAGCCGCAGCGTGGCGACGCCCTCGAGGAAGCGGGGATTCGCGTACCGCTCCCAGCGGGGCCGCATCCGCTCCAGCAGCCGGCTCCAGGTGCGGTGGTTCTCCTCGCTGTACAGCTCGTAGGGCTGGCCGATGTAGAGCTGCCCGCTGGCCTGGGCGTGTTCGATGAACGGTGCCCGGGTCGTGGTGAGCCCGGGAGCGATGCCGTCGAGGGCGAGGTCGGTAGTCATCGGTACTCCTTGAAGAGAACGCGGCTCGTCACCGCTCAGCCTGCACGGACCAGGCCGCGGCACTCGCCGAGGCCGATCCGGACCGCTCCATCCCGCTCGCAGTACCCGGCAAGCACCACCTCGTCCCCGTCCTCGAGGAAGGTGCGGGTCTCGCCACCCGGCAGGGCCAGCGGCTCCTTGCCCCGCCATGACAGCTCCAGCAGGCAGCCCCGCTCCTCCCGGGTCGGTCCCGACACGGTCCCGCTGCCGAGAAGATCGCCGGGCCGCAGGTTGCAGCCGTTGCTGGCGTGGTGGGTCAGCAGCTGGGCCAGGGTCCAGTACATCTGCCGGAAGTCGCTCCGGCTGAGCCGCGCGGGCGGCACCCCCTGCTCCCGCATCCGGGCCGTCTGCAGGCTCACCTCGAGGGTGATCCCGAAGCCGCCGAAGGCCTCGTTGGCCGGCGCCGCGAGATAGTCGAGCGGAGCGGGATCGCCCGCCGGCCGCGTGAACGCCGGCGCCCGGAAGGGCGCCAGGGCCTCGAGGGTCACCACCCAGGGCGAGACGGAGGTGACGAAGTTCTTGGCCAGGAACGGCCCGAGCGGCTGGTACTCCCACGATTGCAGATCCCGCGCGGACCAGTCATTCAGCAGGCTGACCCCGAAGATCCGCTGTTCCGCCTCCGCCAGCGGCACCGGGGTCCCGAGCGGGTTCTCGCCCGCGACCCAGGCGCCGACCTCCAGCTCATAGTCCAGCATCCGGGAGGGCCCGAACGACGGCGCCGCCGCGTCAGGGGCCCTGGACTGCCCCGCCGGCCGCCGCACCGGCGTCCCGCTGACGACCACCGAGGAGGCCCGGCCATGATAGCCGATCGGCACCCACTTGTAGTTGGGGAGCAGCGGGTTATCCGGCCGGAACATCGAGCCCACGTTGCTGGCGTGGAACACGGAGGCGTAGAAGTCGGTGTAGTCCCCGATCATCGCCGGGAGCAGGAGCTGCACCTCGGACTGGGCCCGGAGCAGCTTGTCCTGGAGGGTCCGGTCCTGGGAGAACCGGCTTCCCTCGAGCAGGGCCTCCGAGAGTGCCATCCGGAGATCGTGGCGCCGCTCGGCCGGCTCCGCCATGAGGCCGTTGAGCGTGGCGCCGTGGCAGGCGGTCGCCAGCCGCCCCGGGAGCTCCAGCAGGCCGGACTCCACCGCGCCGCCGAGATCCAGGACCCGCTCCCCGATCGCGACCCCGATCCGCGGCCGGTCCTGCGACGAGGCGCGGAAGACGCCCAGCGGCAGGTTCTGCAGCGGAAAGTCGGCGCCGGGAAGATTGGCCCGGGGCACGAAGCTCCGGCGCGCCGGATCGTGGGTGGCGTCGAGCGGCGGCCCGCTCATGTCCTGGGCGCCTCGTCCAGCGGCTCGGTGAAGGAGCAGGAGCCGATCGCCTGGGCGAATTCGGCCCGCGCCATGCTGATCTCCTCCCGGCTCACCGCGACACCGCCCCAGATGATCCGGTCGTCGGTGACCTGCATCGGCTGGTCGCGGGTGAGGTTCAGCAGCGCGAGGGCCTCCTCGGTGGGCCGCTCACTCCAGAGCACCGCGGCCGCGAGCAGCAGGTTGCAGTACCCATGCAGCGTGCCGCGGGGGGCATCGGCGGCGTAGCTGAGCGGCTGCTCGCCCCGGAGGGCATGGTGCAGGCCCGCCGTGGCCTTGAAGGGCACCCCCTCCGTGGCGCAGGCGCTCAGGAAGGCCAGCACCGCCTCCGGTGCGGGAATCTCCGCCGGATTCAGGCCGCCGGTGCGCACCTTGGCGCTCGCACCCGCCGCCCGCACCTGGCACACCAGCGTGGTCAGGTCGCCGCCCAGCGGCAGCTCGCAGAAGAGGTCGTATTCCTCCGGCACTGCGGCCCGCAGCCGCGCGATCTGCTCGCCGCTCCCGGCCCGCGCCTCCAGCGACAGGATGGCGGGACCGCCGTGCTCATGCCGCTCGTTGAAGGTGCAGACGGCGCCGAGATCGGCGACCGGATCGGTCCCGAGCAGCGCGGTGAGGGGAAAGCGGGCGCCCAGCCGCTCGGATTCCGGCAGCGCGACGAGGGCGGCCTCGAACTCCTGCAGCCGGGCCACGGGCACCACCAGCCGGGCCAGCGCCCAGGCGTCGGGCCCGCGCTGGTAGGCGGCGTAGTTCCGCACCGTCTCCGCCATGCCGAGGCCGGCAGGCGGGAAGAGTCCGGCGTAGTCGATCAGCGTGTCCAGCAGCGCGACGACCGACTCCGGCGCCGGGGCGCCCGCGAGGCGGTGGGAGGGGGTCCCGATCGGCGAGGTCATGTCGTCAGCTCCGCGAGGTTGCGAAACAGCTCGAGCGCCTGGGGATTGGCCAGCGCGTCGGTGTTGCCGATGGCGCGCCGGTGGATCACTGCGCGCACCGCCAGTTCGGACAGCTTGCCATTCAGGGTCCGGGGGAGGTCGTTCACCTGAATGATCTTGCGCGGCACGTGATGGGGGCTGGTGCCGGCGCGGATCTCCCGCCGCAGCCGCTCGCGGAGCGATTCATCCAGCGCCAGCCCCTCCCGCAGGCGGACGAAGAGCACCACCCGCACGTCGTCCTCCCACTCCTGGGCCACGACCAGGCTTTCCAGCACCTCCGGCAGCCGTTCCACCTGGCGGTAGATCTCCGCCGTGCCGATCCGCACCCCGCCCGGGTTGAGGGTGGCGTCGCTCCGGCCATAGATGATCAGCCCGTCGTGCGCGGTCCGCTCGGCCCAGTCACCGTGGCGCCAGATGCCGGGGAAGTGCTCGAAGTAGGCGGCGCGGTATCGGGCATCCTCCGGATCGTCCCAGAAGGCCACGGGCATGCTGGGGAAGGGCCGGGTGCAGACCAGTTCGCCGGCGGCTCCCTCGAGGCTCCTGCCCTCGGGGCTCCAGACGTCCACGGCCATGCCCAGGCCGCGGCACTGCAGCTCGCCCCGCCAGACCGGCGCGGT
>JAEUJI010000305.1 GCA_016794805.1 Gemmatimonadota bacterium | reverse complement strand
GCTGCCGCATCCGGAAGTGCCAGAGCCGCCGGCCGCGCGGCAGGGTGTCCACCTTCTGCAGCACCCCGTTCGCGATCACCCGCATGTCGGGGGGCGCCTCCACGTGGAAGTCCACCGTCGCCTTGTCCCCGGGGCGGTCCTCCAGCGGCAGCCAGCGGTGGGCGCGGTCGGGCCAGTTGTCGGCGAAGACCGTGCGCCGGCCGGTCGAGTCGGTGCGGATGACCAGCCCGTCGCGCACCGGGCCGTGGTAGCGGATGGAGGCGTGGATCGTGTCCCCCGCCTGCTTCTTGTGGGGGATGTACACCCCGCCGTCGGGGTTCCGGGCGAAGGTGATCCGCCCCATGCGGCGTTCGCCCTCGCCGTCGGTGAGCACCCGGACCACGCGGAACGAGGAATCGAGCTGCACCTCGATCGGGTCGGCGGAGCGGAGCCGCCAGGTCGTCGTCGCGATGCCGACGATGTGGGTCCCCGTGTCCCCGACGAGGATCGTGATGTCGTGGTGCAGCGCGTCGTGCCGGGCGGGGATGGTATCGGCGCGGGCGGCGAGGGGGGCCTGGAGCAGCAGCAGCGTGGCGAGGAGCATCGCTACGCCTCCACGTCGATCGCCAGCCTGGCCTCCCGCACCGGCGCCAGGTATTCCGCCACCACCTGCTGGTGCACCGGATGGGCCGTGTAGCGATCCACCGCCGCCATGTCGTCCACCTCCACCGTGAGCACCCAGGGGTACTCCGTGGCGCTCGGCGCCAGGTTCCGGGTCCAGCGCACCGCGCGGACCTCGGGGATCTTCCCCTTCATGCCGCGGAGCGCCTCCCCCGCCGCCTGGATGGCGGCGTCGGGGGTGCCGGGCTTGAAGCGGAAGCAGACGATATGCTGGATCATGGGCGGTAGCGACGGTAGCGACGGTAGCGACGGTAGCGAGGGCAGGGAATCTACCGTCGTTACCGTCGGTACCAGCGCTAGCGCCGAAAGGCCTCCCCGTAGAATCCGAGCACATCCCGCCAGGCATCCTCGAGCGCGGGGGTGTCGCTTCCCTTCCGCCCGGGCTTGAAGAAGCCGTGCCCGGTGCCGGGGTAGATCTTGTAGCGGAAGTCGGCCTTCGCGGCCTTCATCTGCCGTTCGACGTCGGGGAGCGCCTGGTTGATCCGGGCGTCGTCCTCGCCGTAGACGCCGAGCACCCTGGCCTTGATGTTGGCCATGGGGGCGGAGTCGGCGGCGGAGCCATAGCAGACCACGGCGGCCTTGAGCTTCGGGTTGGTGGTGGCGTAGCGGAAGCTCTTCCCGCCGCCCCAGCAGAAGCCGATGGTGCCGATCTCGTCCTTCTTCACCGCGGGGAGGGTGTTGAGGTACCCAAAGGCGGCGTCGAGGTCGGCGGTGACCGCGGTCGGATCGAGCAGCGCGGTGAGCTTCCGGCCGCTGTCGGTGCTGGCCGGGGTGACCCCGAAGCGGGAGGAGAGCAGGTCGGGGACGATGGCCACGTAGCCGGCGCCGGCCAGCCGGTCGGCGACGGTGGGCTCCCACTCGGTGAGCCCGAAGATCTCGTGGATCACGATGATCGCGGGCGCCTTGTCCTTCCGCTCCGGGTACGCCACGTACGCGCGGATCGAGTCCCCGGCGGCGTTGGCGATCTTCACCCACTCGCCGTGGGTGGTGGGGTCGGTGGCCAGCGCCGGCCGGCCGAGGGTCCAGGCCCCGGCTACCCCGGCGACCACTCCAAGCACCGCCACCATCAGCGTTGAAATCGATCCCCGTCGCATGCGTGCCTCCAGAAAAGATCCACCACGGAAGCACGGAATACACGGAATTGCACGGAAAACCACCCGTTGGAGTTCTTCCGTGTCCTTCCGTGTATTCCCTGCTTCCGTGGTGATGTCGTTGTTGTTTCTTGCGGCGCCAGGGCGGAGCACAGCTCCGCCCCTACTCCGCCCCTACTTACGGAACAGCTTCGCGAACACCCCGGAATCCTCCGCCCCTTCCAGCGCCTCCGCAAAGGCGCTCATGGTGGGGAACCGGTCGGCGGGGTCGAGCGCCATGGCCTTGTTGAGCACCTGCTCCAGCCGCGCCGGGAGGTCGGGCTTCACCTCGCGCAGCAGCTTGGGCTTGCCGCGCAGCCGCGCGATCATCATCTCCTGCGCATTCCGCCCCTGGAACGGCAGCTGGCCGGTGAACATCTCGAAGGCCACAATCGCGAGGGCGTAGACGTCGCTCCGGGCGTCGAGGCCCTTGCCGCGGATCTGCTCCGGGCTCATGAACTCCGGCGTCCCCAGCACGATCCCGGTGGCGGTGAGCTTGGCCACCTCCGGCTCCTGCCGCCGCTCCTTGGCCAGCCCGAAGTCCATCACCACCGCCCGCACCCCGCCCGGCCCCTTGTCGTCGGGGACCAGCATGACGTTCTCGGGCTTGAGGTCCCGGTGGATGATCTGGAGGTCGTGGGCGTGCTGCAGCCCGCGGGCCATCTGCACCAGCAGGGGCACGCCGAGGTCGAGCGGCAGCGCCCCCTGCCGCACCTCGCGGTCGGAGAGCAGCTCGCCGGCCAGGTAGGGCATCACCAGGTAGATGAGGCCGTCCTCGGTCTCGCCCAGGCGGTAGATGCGGCAGACGTTGGGATGGTCCAGCCGCATGGCGAGCCCCGCCTCGCGCCGGAGCCGCTCCACCGAGCTCTTGTCTTCCTTGAGCTTGGGGGTCAGCACCTTGATGGCGACGGTGTCGGCGTTGGTGACGTCCTTGGCCAGGTAGACGTAGGACATCCCCCCCTCGCCGAGCCGCTTGGTGACCTCGTAGCGGTCGTCCAGGACGGTGCTGGTGAGGGTGCTTGCCCGGTCCATCCCCGGGCCGCGCTTGACCGCCTGCCGCACCATGGTGCGGAGGCCCGCGCTGGTCTGCTCCGGCGCCTGGCCGCCGGCCACTTCCACCAGCGGGCTTCCGTCCTGGGGGCAGAAGCGGGCCGGATCGGAGTACACCCGGTTGCACCGGGGACAGCGTCGGCTGCTCAATCGCGGTACCGGTTGCGGCCTTCCTGCTTGGCCTTGTAGAGGTTCTGGTCGGCGAGCTTGAGTAACGCCTCCCCGTCCTGCACCCGCTCATCAGGATAGCACGCGACGCCCACGCTCACCGTCACCCGGATGGCGGAGCCCCCCTCCCCGAAGGGGTAGGACGCCACCTTCTTGAGCACCCGGTCGGCGAAGATCCGCGCCCCCGCCACCGCCGTCTCGGGGAGCAGGATGACGAATTCCTCGCCCCCGAAGCGGGCCACGATATCCACGGTCCGCTGCTCCCGGCGGAAGATCCCGCCCAGCTGCCGCAGCACCACGTCCCCCGCCAGGTGGCCGTAGACGTCGTTGATCAGCTTGAAATTGTCCACGTCAATCATCAGGCACGCAAGCTGGGTGGAGTAGCGGTTGGCCCGCTCGATCTCCTGCACCAGCTTGTCCGCCAGCGCCCGCCGGTTGTAGGTCTCGGTCAGGGCGTCGGTCTCGGCCAGGGTCTTCATCTGCTCCCGGCCCACGACGGCGCTCTCCAGGTCGTAGGCCTTCTCCAGCGCCTGCACCGCGGCCCGGATCACCTGCTCCGCAAAGGTCAGGTCCGACTGGTTGAGCGGGGTGTCCTCGGCGGTGGTCCGCAGGAAGAAGACGCCGGCCCGCTGGTCCTTCATCACGAACGGAATGGCGATCGCCGAGCGGGTCGGCACCCGCACCCCGCCGGTTTCCCAGGCCTCGCGGGCCTCGGCGTAGAGCGGGTCGGTGGCCACGTCGGTGACCAGCACCGTCTGCCGGGTGTCGAGGGCGCGGCGGATCTCGGGATAGCGCCGCAGCTCGATCGGGAGGTCCCGGAGCATCGGGTTCTCGTAGGAGGCCACCACCACCGCCGTCTCCTGCCCGGGGTTGGCGAAGATCAGCGAGCACTTGGAGATCTTGAGCCCGCGCGCCACCCGCCGCACCAGGATGTGGTAGATCTCCTCCGGCTTGAGGGAGGCGGTGACCTCCTGGAGGATGTCCACCATTTCCGAGCGGCTCCGGGCCTCCGCCTTGGCGAGGTTGAGCTCGCGGCCCACCCGCAGGTGCGCCTTGACCCGCGCCATCAGCTCCCGCACCCGGAACGGCTTGGAGATGAAGTCCGCCGCGCCGAGGCCGAGCGCGCGCACGGTGGCTTCCTCGGGCGGCATGGAGGAGATCATGAGGACCGGGACGTCGCGGAGCCGCGGGTCGGCCTTGAGCCGCTCCAGCAGCGCCAGCCCGTCGGACCCGGGCATCATGATGTCGAGCATGAGCAGGTCGTACGGCTCGGTGGACAGCTTCTCCAGCACCGAGTTCCCGCTGTTCACGACCACCACCTCGTACTCGTGCTCCTTGAGGATCCACGAGAGGGTGCGGGTGAGCGCCAGGTCGTCGTCGGCGACCAGGATGCGGGGCTGGATGCTCATCCCGCGATCAATCGGCTGAACAGCTCAGGATCCACGTTGCCTCCGCTGACCACCGCCACCGTCGGGCCCGTGGGGCGGAGCCGCCCGCCCAGCAGGGCCGCGACCGCCGCCGCCCCGGAGGGCTCCACCCGCCACCCATGGCCCTGCCACAGGAACCGCACCGCGGCGGTGAGGTCGTCCTCGCTCACCCGCGCCGCCTCCTTCACGATCCCCGCCATCTGCTGGAAGGGAATCGCGCCCACCGCGGGGGCGAGCAGGCCATCGGCCATGCTCGTCGGCGCCCCGACCCGTGCGGGGGCTCCCGCGGCGAGGGCGGCGGTCAGCTTGGCCGCCCCTTCCGGCTCCACCCCGACCACCCGCACGCCGGGCTTCCGGCCCCGCACCGCCGTGGCGATCCCGCCGAGGAACCCGCCGCCGCTCACCGGGACGAGGATGGTCTCCACCGTGGGGCACTGCTCGAGGATCTCGAGCCCGCAGGTGCCCTGGCCCGCCAGCACGTCCGGGTGATCGTACGGGGGAATGAAGGAAAGGCCCCGTTCCCGCATGAGCCGGTTCGCCGTCGGTTCCCGCTGGGCCCGGTCCTGGATGAGGACCAGCTCCGCGCCGGTGCTCCGGATCGCCTCGAGCTTGATGGCCGGCGCGTCCTCCGGCACCACCACCACGGCCGGGACGCCGAGGCGCCGCGCGGCCCAGCCCACGGCGATCCCGTGGTTCCCGCTGGAGTGGGTGACGACCCCGCGGGCGCGGACCTCCGGGGATAGCCGCCGGAGGGCGGTCACGGCGCCCCGGATCTTGAAGGCGCCGATCGGCTGCAGCTGCTCCGCCTTGAGCCAGACCGGCACCCCGAGCTGCCGGGCCAGCGCCGGGGATTCGACCAGCGGGGTGCGGAGCGCGATTCCCGCGAGCCCCCGGGCGGCGTCCTCCAGGTTCTGGAGGTCGACGGGCATCACTCCTCGGATTCCGTCGCCGCCGGCTCGTCGGCTCCCTCGGCGTCCTCCTTCACCACCCGGGCCACGTCCACCACGGTATCGCCGCTGTCGAGGTTCATGACCTTCACGCCCTGGGTGTTGCGGCCGCTGACGCGGATCCCCTCCACCGGCAGGCGGATGATAACGCCGTGCTTGGTGATGAGCATCAGCTCGTCGTCGGGCTGCACTTCCTTGAGGGCGATCAGGGCGCCGGTCTTGTCGGTCCGGTTGAGGGTGATGATCCCCTTGCCGCCGCGCTTCTGCACCCGGTAGTCGGACAGCTCGGAGCGCTTGCCGAAGCCCTTCTCGGTGACCACCAGCAGGGTGGCGTCGCGGCGGATGATCACCATGCCGATGACGTGGTCGCCCTTGTCGAGTTCGATCCCCTTCACCCCGGTGGCGACGCGGCCCATCTCGCGGACGTCGCCCTGGTGGAACCGGATGCTCATGCCGTCGGCGGTGGCCAGCACGATGTCGCTGGTGGCGTCGCAGACCTGCACGTCGATCAGCTCGTCGCCGTCCTCGATGTTGATGGCGCGGATGCCGGTGGAGCGGACGTTGCCGTACTCGGCGAGGCTGGTCTTCTTCACCGTGCCGCCCCGGGTGGCGAAGATCAGGTGCTGCTCGGCGCTGAACTCCCGCACCGCCACGGTGGCGGCGACGTGCTCGTCCTGCTTGATCGCGATGCAGTTCACCACCGGCTTGCCCCGGCTGGCGCGGCCCCCCTGCGGGATCTCGTGCACCTTGAGCCAGTAGACCTGGCCGGTGTTGGTGAAGAACATCAGGTAGTCGTGGGTGCTGGCGATGAAGAGGTGCTCGATCCAGTCCTCTTCCTTGGTCGTCGCCCCCTGGAGCCCGCGGCCGCCGCGGCGCTGCCGGCGGTAGGTGCTCACCGCGATCCGCTTGATGTACCCGGTGTGGGAGATGGTGATCACCA
>JAEUJI010000330.1 GCA_016794805.1 Gemmatimonadota bacterium | reverse complement strand
ACCCACCTGGTACGACGCTCGTGCAGGTGAGCCCGGACAGCACGCTGGTGGTCCTGATGACCCGCCCGCCTGCAGAGTCCCTGTTCAAGTCAGTAGCGGAGTTCGCATTTCACCGATACAAGGGTGCGGCCGCTGTTCGGCGAGTGGCGGTCGCCCGCGGTATCTCTGCGGATCTGCACGCACTCAACACTTCGGGCGACAGCGGTTTCCTGGTATACGATGCGGAGGAGCTCAGGGCGTCGGAGTGAGTCACCCCAAGTCTTCCGTGTGCTCATCTGATTGAAGATGATCTTGGCGGACCCTGCCCGGCCACTTGGTCAGGTGATTGCTGCCTTGGAAGATTGCGCGGCCTGGGTGTACTCAACGGAGGTTGGCCTGCCCGGATTTCATGGACACGCATGTTGGTCGGCTTGTTGAACGGTACTTTACGGACCATCTCCGGACACTCGGGCCAGTGGCGTTGAGCTCCGACGACCCCCTCGGGGGGCCAAGACGGCTCGGCGGCACGACGGGTGGACAGGCGGACAGGCGGGCAGGGATGTGGGGTTCGACTGTCAGTGCGAGGCCCCGGAGCGGCCGAAGCAATCCCCCACCTTCCGAGCGGGTCTAGGGGGATCGCGTCGTCGTGCTGCGCGCTCCTCGCGATGACAGCAAGGCCACCGCCCGCCCGCCCGCCCTACCGCCCTCCCCGCCCGCGCCGTAACATCTCGCCATGACCGTCCCCGCCACCGCCGCCCTCCGGACCCTCCTGGCCCACGCCGGCGAAGTACACAGCGAGGCCCAGCTCTTTGTCCGCGCCGGGGGGATCGGCGCCGGAGTCTTCGCGTTCCTGTATGAGAAGGAAGACTTCGCCAGCCTCTTCCTCGCCGGCCGGCATCTCTGGGCCGACGACCTCGCCTACCTCACCGCCGCCTGCAAGCGGCTGGGGTGGAAGACGGTCACGAAGGAATCCACCGGCGCGAAGGCGGCGGAGCAGGAGCTCCGGAAGGCGCTGGAGCCGGGAGCCCCGGTCATCGCGTGGGTGGACAGCGCCCACCTGCCGTGGCGGGCCATGCCCCCGTTCTACAGCGGGGGCGGGTACCATGTGGTGACGGTGCACGAGATCCGCGGGGAGGTCGCCCTGGTGGGAGATGTGGCCGCCACACCCGTGGAATTGTCGCTCCGCGAGCTCGCGGCGGCTCGTGGGCGGATCGTCAAGTTCCGCAACCGGTTGCTCCGGCTCGATGGCCGGGCCGGCCGGCCGCCCGAGGCCGAGGCCGTCCTGGCCGACGCCATCAGGAGCTGCGTCACCACGCTCACCCGGGCGAAGATGGCCAACTTCCGGCTCGACGCCTTCGAGGAGCTGGCCGACCGCATGGTGGCGACGAGCGGCAAGGAGAGCTGGGAGGTGATGTTCCCGCCGGGCCACCGGCTGTGGGGCGCGCTCACCTCGTTGTACGAGTACGTGGAGCATTACGGGACCGGCGGCGGGCTCTGTCGCGCGATCTTCGCCGAGGGACTCAAGGAGACGGGACAGGCCGCGCCGGCCAGGGCGTACGCCGCGCTGGCCCGGGCCTGGAGCGAAGCGGCCGGTGCCGCCCTGCCGGACGAGGTGGCCCCCTGCCGGGAGGCGCGGGAGCTCATCGCGCGGAAGGCCGAGCTGCTCCGGAGCGGCGCGCCGGCGGCGGAGGTGCGTTCCTGCTGGGAACGGCTGGACAAGCTGGCGAAGGAGGCGCGGAAGAAGTTCCCGCTGAGCGCCGCGACCGCGGCGGAGCTCCGCGCCGCGCTCGCCGCCCGGATCCGCGCCATCCATGCCGACGAAGTGGCGGCGCTGGCGCTCCTCGGCCGCTGACTGAGAGTCAACCACGAAGGACACCAAGGGCAGGTAGGACACCGCTTTGTGTGCTTCGTGCCCTTCGTGGTTGATGTTCACTAATCCCCGAATAGCTTTCGCCGATGCGCACATCCCCTCTGACCGCCGCGTGCCTCCTGGCGCTTGCGGCTTGCGGCCCCTACCAGGCCCCCCTGCCCCCGTCTCCCCCCGCCGATACCCTGCCCCCGCCGCGCGTGGCGCCGTCCGGCGCCAGCCTGCAGGAGCAGAAGTCCAAGGTGCTTGGCCGACTGCAGGCGGTGAGCGCGGTCAACGAGAAGGTCGTCTGGGCCTCCGGCACCGGCGGCAGCTTCACGGTGACCACCAACGGGGGCGCCAGCTGGCGGAGCGGTGTCGTGGCCGGCGCCGACAGCCTCGAGTTCCGCGACGTGCACGGGGTGGACGAGAAGACCGCGTACCTCCTGAGCTCCGGCAACGGCACCGCGAGCCGCATCTACAAGACCACCGACGCGGGGCAGAACTGGCAGCTCCAGTTCATCAACCGCGACAGCACCGCCTTCTACGACTGCTTCGCCTTCTGGGATCCGCTCGCCGGCATCGCCTTCAGCGACAACGTGGGCGGCACCTTCCCCGTCCGGGTCACCACCGACGGCGGGCTCGACTGGCACCTGCTGAGCGACCCGGCCAACCCCGGCAAGAGCCCCGTCCCCGCGGCCACCAGCGGCGAGGGCGCCTTCGCCGCGAGCGGCACCTGCGTCGCGACGGTGGGGAAGAACGCCGCCTACATCGCGACCGGCGCCGGGACCCGGAGCCGGATCCTCTTCACCCCCGACCGGGGCCGCACCTGGAGCAGCTTTGATACGCCGATGGTGCAGGGGAGCGCGACGACCGGGCACACCGGCATCGCCTTCCGCGACGCGCAGGTCGGGGTGGCCGTCGGCGGCGACATCGGCGACGCCAGGCGGGCCACCGAGCGGGTCATCATCACCGCCAACGGCGGGCGCAGCTGGGCAGCTGGCGGCCAGCCGACCTTCGCCGGGCCGGCCTACGGGGTGGCGTACGTCCCCGGTGCCCGCGGCACCGTCGTCGCCGTGGGGCCGGGCGGGGCCAGCGTTTCCCGGGATGATGGTCGCACCTGGGCCGCGCTCGACTCGCTCTCCTACTGGAGCGTCACCTTCGCCTCGGCCCGCGCGGGGTGGATGGTGGGACCCACGGGGCGCATCACCAGGGTGGCGTTCTAACGACGGGAAGCGGGAAACGGGAACTCGGAAGGACGGGCCAGACCACGCCTGCTTCTCGTTTCCCCTTTCCCGTTCCCCCGTTCCCCCGGGAAGGATGGATGTCCTCCACCACCGGCATCTACCTCCTCGCCCCCGAGCATGCCGGGCCCATCCAGCGGCTCGCGGCCGATCCGCGCATCGCCGCCACCACCAGCATTCCCCATCCGTACCCCGAACACGGTGCCCGGCACTTCGTCGCGCAGCAGCTGGAGGACCGCGCCGCGGGCCGGGCGTGGGTGTTCGCCATCCTCGACCGCGCCGAGCTGGTCGGGGTCTGTGGCGTGGAGGGACTCGGTGCGGGCGAGAGCCCGGAGCTGGGCTACTGGATCGGCGCCCCGTTCTGGGGGCAGGGGTACGCCACCTTCGCGCTGCGGATGCTGCTCGAGTTCATCTTCACCAACCTGCGGCTGGACGCGGTCGGGGCGCGGTCACTGGAAGCCAACCCCGCGTCGGTGCGGGTGCTGGAGAAGAACGGCTTCCGGCGGATCGCGGTGCGGCCCAACACCGATCCCGCCCTGCATGCCGTGGGGGAACCGGTGGTCCACCTGCGCATCACCCGCGCGGAATGGCAGGCGCACCGCGACGGGCCGGCGCTGGCGCAGCTGCATCCGCTGCTGCGGCAGATCCTCGACGCCGAGCTGGCGGCCGGCAACGAGATCGTGGAGACGGGCGGCGGCTGGCCCGATGTGGACAGCATCTTCGTGCGGCTCCGGGACCAGTTCCGCACCCGCCCGGACCCGGTCCCGGCGGAGCTGACCTACGCCGAGCTCAACGACCCGCACTGGTGGCGGGCCGAGTACAGCTCCCGGTCCCCGCGTCATGTCCTGGCCTGCTGAGGCCCGCCCGCTTTCCCCTACCGCCGCCCCCCCGCTTCGATCCGCGCCACCAGGCGGGCGGCGAGATCTTCCAGTTCCGTTGTGCGCTTGCGGACCGCGTTGCGAAACAGCCGTCGAGCCAGTGCGTACATCGAAAGGACGCTGGTTGCGACCAGGGTGAAGGCCAGGGCGGGCGACTTGAAGACGCCCATCCCGATCCCGAGCCAGATCCCCATCCCCCCGCCGCCGACACCGCCAACGAGGCCACCGAAATACCCGCCGAGGAGGACCTTCATCCGGTCCTCGAGACGGATCACGGTCTTGCCGCCCCCGGGCCGCATGGTGATGAAGAGCTGGCGCCCGGGCGCGCCGCCAACCGGGGTCGTCTGCCAGGTGAACTCCGTCCCCAGCCGGCTCACCTGCCCAACGTCCCCGATGGTGCGCCGGATCATGTCCACCAGGTCCGGGGCGTCCGCCTCCGCAAACTCCCGCCCCGCCTCGAGCTCCAGCAGGACCTTGGTCGGGGCGCCGACGAGCGGATTCACCGCCATCGGGGTGCTGCGAATGGCCACTTCCCGCGCCGCCCGTTCCACGTGCTCCGGTGAGATGCCAACCTCGCCCGCAATGCGGGTGAGCCCACCTAACGAGAGGCCGCGATCCGTGGTCGGGAGCCCGGCGTCCAGCTCCGCGGCGCGGGCCAGGATCTGGTCCGCGTCCTCGGTGGCGAAGCGCGGGCTGGGACCCAGCGCCTGCGCCAGCTCCCGCGCGAAGGCGCCGGGGGTGGGGCAGCGCAACTGGTCGCGGAGCTGGAGGCCCCGCACCAGCACCGCCTCGACCGCGCCGGGCAGGCGGTCAAGCGCCGCGCGGACCCGGGGCGTCGCATCCACGAACTGCTTGAGCCGCGCCGCGTCCTCCCCCGGCCACATCCCCGGCAGCTCGCCCACCAGCAGCTCGAAGGTCAGCGCGGCGAGGCTGTACACGTCGCTCCGCTCGTTGAGGTCGGCGATCCCCGCCGCCTGCTCCGGGCTCATGTAGCCGACGGTGCCGACCGGGAAGCCGGTGCGGGTGAGCGCCTGGTCCGTGGCGCTGCTCACCGCCTTCGCCACGCCGAAGTCCGCCACCAGCGCGTGGCCGGCGGAGAGCAGGATGTTCTCGGGCTTGATGTCCCGGTGGATGACACCCTGCCGGTGGGCATAGTCGAGGGCGCTGGCGATCTCCGCCACCAGCGCCAGCACCTGGTCGGTGGGGAGGGTCCGCTCCCGGATGGCGCGCTGGCGGAGCGATTCCCCATCGACGAAGGGCATCACGTAGAACAGCCGGGCCGCGCCCTCCGGGGTGGGCGCCGGCACGGTGCCCGAATCGAGCAGCGGCAGGATGTGGGGGTGCACCAGCCGCGCCGCGATCTGGATCTCCCGCTGGAACCGCTCGGCGCCGAGCGTGGCGGACAGCTCCTCGTGCAGCACCTTGATGGCCACCGGGCGGTCGTGGCGCAGGTCGCGGGCCCGGAACACGACGGCCATCCCCCCACGGCCAACGACGCGCTCCAGGGCGTATCGCCCCGCGAGCGCGTCGTTGAACTGCGACGGGATGGCCTCAGCCATGGCCGACGGGCCTCGGTCCGGTCACTTGAATGAGATCAGCTCCACCTCGAACGACAGCGTCGCGTTCGGCGGAATCGTCGGCGGGGAGCCCTGCGGGCCGTAGGCCAGGTCGCCGGGGATCCAGAACTGGTACTTGGAGCCGACGTTCATCAGCTGCACCCCCTCGGTCCACCCGGGGATCACCTGGTTGAGCGCGAAGGTGGCGGGCTGGCCGCGGTCGTAGGAGGAGTCGAACTGCTTGCCGTCAAGCAGCGTGCCGCGGTAGTGCACGGTCACCTGGCTGGTCGCCTTGGGGCGGGGGCCGGTGCCTTCGGTGATCACCTTGTACTGGAGCCCGCTGGCCGTGGTCTTCACGCCGTCCTTCCCCTTGTTGTCGGCGAGGAACTTCTCGCCGTCCGCCTTCTGGGTGATGGCGTCCGCTGAGTCCTTCTGGCGCTGGATGCCCATCATGCGCACCTGGAAGGCCATCATCGTCGCCTGCATGGTCGAATCGGGGATCATCGCCGCCGTCCCCGCCATCCCTTCCTTGAGACCCCGGAAGATGAGCTCGGGCTTCACCGGAACCGACTGCTGCTTGAGGTTCTCGCCCATCTTGAAGCCGAGGATGTAGCTGACGCTGTCGTCCTGGGTGGACAGCTTGCCGCCACCCGGGGCCGCCGACTGGCAGGCGCCGAGCGCGAGCGCCCCGGCTGCGGCGAGGGCCAGGATCTTCATGGGTACTCCCAAATCAGGGGTCTCGAGGGACTGCTTGGACGGGCGGGAATATAGCCGGACGGCGCCGAAGGGGGAGCACGCCCTCCCCCATTCCCCGTTTCCCCCTGCCCCGCTTTCTTCCTACATCCCCTGACAACCCAAGGCCGACATGCCGCTTCCGGAACCCCTCGACACGCTCTCCCCCGACGAACTCCGCACCCTCGAGGGCTACCTCGAGCCGGTCCAGTTCCCCGCGGGAGCGCAGATCTTCGAGGAGGGCAGCGCCGGCGACGGCTGCTACATCATCGACGCCGGGGAAGTGCGGCTGGAAGTGGCCCGCCCCGAGGTGGACACCGACGGCGTGCTCGGCTTCCTCGAGCCGGGCACGATCCTCGGCGAGCTCTCCCTGCTCGACCGTCAGCCCCGCTCCGCCAGCGCCTTCAGCAGTTCCGACGTCACCGCCCGGCGGCTCTCCGCCGCGGCCATCGACCGGCTGGTGGCGGACCACCCACGGATCGGGGTGCAGGTCATCCGCGCCCTGGGCCGCGACGCCGCCCTCAAGCTCCGCGCCACCACCCACCGCCTGACGGAGTTCGCCGCGGCGGAGCCCGATCCGGACGTGAACGAGACCGTGGCCCGCGCCCAGGCGGCGCTCGCCGCCTTCGCCGACTGGCCCGATGAGCGGATCGACGCCCTGCTGGGACAGATCGCCCAGGCCGTCGCGGCCGCGGCGGAACCGCTGGCCCGCGCCACCGTCGCGGAGACCAGGCTCGGCAACGTCCCCGACAAGACCACCAAGAACCAGATGGCGAGCCTCGGGGTCTACCGGTCCCTCGCCGGCCGCCCCGGCCGCGGGGTGCTGCAGACCTTCAGCGACCGCCAGGTCACCGAGATCGGGAGTCCGGCGGGCGTGGTCTTCGCGCTGATCCCGATGACCAACCCGGTGGCGACGGCGGTGTTCAAGACCCTGATCGCCCTCAAGGGCGGCAATGCCCTCATCCTCTCCTTCCACCGCGCCGCGCTGCAGGTGGGGAACGAGGTCGGCGCCCTGATCCGGACGGTGCTGACCGCCGCCGGCGCGCCGCCCGACCTGGTGCAGTGGATCCCCAAGCGCACCAGCCGGAAGAAGACCGCGATGTTCCTCTCCCATCCCGGCGTCTCACTGGTCCTCGCCACCGGCGGATCGGCGATGGTCAAGGCGGCCTACTCCTCCGGCACCCCGGCCATCGGCGTGGGGCCGGCCAACACCCCGACGCTCATCTGCGCCGATGCCGACCCCGACCAGGTGGCGCAGGCGGTGGTGCTCAGCAAGTCGTTCGACAACGGCCTCATCTGCGGGGCGGAGCACAACCTCATCGTCGAGCGGCCGCTGCGCGAGGCGCTGATCGCCGCCTTCGAGCGGGCCGGCGCCGCGGTCCTCAATGAGGAGGAGACCCGGCGCCTGCTCAAGACCGCCGTGGATCCGGAGACGAAGGGCTGGCGGGGGCAGATCGTGGGCCAGTCGGCCGAGGCCATCGCGGGCTTCATGAAGATCAGCCGCGGCTACCCCATCCGGCTCATTGTCGCGCCGACCGAGGACGCCGCGCCCCACAATCCGCTGGCGGGCGAGAAGATCTTCCCGGTGCTCTCGCTCTTCACCGTGGCGGATGCCGAGGCGGGGATCACCCTGGCGCGGCGGCTGCTCGAGGCCCACGGCGCCGGCCACACGGCGGGGATCCACACCCGGAACCCGGCGCTGATCGAGCGCTTCGGACGGCTGGTGCCGGCGGGCCGCATCCTGGTGAACAGCCCGTCGGTGCAGGGCGTGGTCGGGCTCACCAGCCGGCTGGAGCCTTCCTTCACCCTCGGTTGCGGCACCTTCGGCGGCAACTCCACCACCGACAATGTGAGCTTCCGGCACCTGCTCAACATAAAGCGGGTCGCCCACGTGATGCCGCTCCTCAATGGCTGAACGGCGCGCCGACTCCCTCCAGGTCCGGGGCCGGCTCGCGGCCACGGCCCTCTTCGGGGGCCTGGACGATGCCACGCTTGACGCCCTGGCGGCGGCGCTCGACCTCGTCCGCATCTCCGGCGGGGAACGGCTCTTCGCCCAGGGCGACGCGGGGGACGCCGCCTACCTGGTGCTCGGCGGGCGGCTCCGCATCGAGCGGACCCGCGGCGCCCGCACCGAGATGATCCGCGAGGTGGGCCGCGGCGAGCTGGTGGGCGAGCTCTCCCTGCTCACCGGCGCGCCCCGCTCCGCCGCGATCCGCGCCGTCCGCGATTCCGAGCTGGGCCGGATGCCGCGCGACCGGTTCGAGGCGCTGCTCGCGGCGCATCCGCCGCTGGCGCTCGAGATCACCCGGATGCTGGCCGGACAGCTCGCCGCGCCGGCCGCCATCCCCGAGGGCGGCGCGGGCGTGGGCACCATCGCGGTGCGCCCGCGCGGCTGGGACGCCCCCGCCCGCGCCGTCGCCGAGGCGCTCCTCGCCGCCCTCAGCGGCTACGGCGACGCCACCCTGGTCTCCAGCGTGACGGTGGACGCCGCCCTCGGCGCCGGCGCCGCGCACGCGCCCCACGGCGATCCGCGCCACGCCGCCACGATTCAATGGCTCGACCGGCTGGAGGCGGACCACGCCGAGGTGATCTACCTCGCCGACGCCGAGACCAGCGCCTGGACCGAGCGCTGCCTGCGGCAGGCGGACCTGATCCTCGACGTGGTGCACGGCGACACCGCCCCCGATCCGGCGGAGGCGCCCCCGGCGGGCGAACGCTGGACCGCGGTGGACCTCGTCCTCGTGCACGGCGCCGGGGTGACGCGCCCCGCCGGCACCACCCGCTGGCTCGCGGGGCGGAGCTACCAGCGGCGGCATCATGTGCGGCTCGGGGATCTCGCCGACTTCGCGCGGCTGGCCCGGCGCGTGACCGGACGGGGCATCGGGGTGGCGCTGAGCGGCGGCGGGGCGCGCGGCATGGCGCACCTGGGCTTCCTGCGCGCCATGGAGGAGCTCGGGATCCCCGTGGACGAGATCGGCGGCACCAGCGCGGGCTCGGTCATCGCGGCGCAGTACGCGGCCGGGATGCAGCTACCGGAGATGGTGGAGCTCAATCGCCACGGCTGGAACGGCTACAAGCCGCACAAGGCGTACACCCTGCCCTTCATCTCCCTGGTGACCCACCGCGCCGCCGCCGGCATGCTGCGCCACATGTTCGGGGACCTCGACTTCGCCGACTGCTGGCTCGAGGCCTTCGCCGTGAGCGCCAGCCTCACCCACTCCGCCATGCGGGTGCACCGGGGCGGCCGGGTCGCGGAGGGGTGCCTGGCGAGCGTCGCGATCCCCGGGGTGGCGCCGCCGATCGTCTCCGCCGACGGCGAGCTGCTGGTGGACGGCGGCGTGGTCAACAACCTGCCGGCCGCGCTCCTGGCGCGGGGCGCGCAGGGCGCGATCCTCGCCTCCGACGTGTCCCCGTCGGAGGAGGCCCGCTCCGGCTACCCGGAGACGCCCAGCACCTGGCAGGTGATGCGGGACCGGTTCTTCCGCCGCGGCCGCGCCCCCGCGTACCCCACCCTGTTCGAGACCCTCTCCCGGGTGGCGGTGCTGGGCAGCACCCAGGAGACCCGGCGGGTAAGGGAAACGGCGGACCTGTACGTGCATCCGCCGGTGGAGAGCATCGGCATCTTCGAGTTCGAGCGGGTGGACGAGATCGTCGCCCTCGGGTACCACGCGGCGCTGGAGTCCCTCGGTCCCTGGTGGGCGGCGCGGAACGCCCCCCGCCGTCCCGGGCGCCGCAGCACCATGATCAAGGTGTGACATGACGCGAACCGTGCCCAGGGTGGTCTGTCTCGGCGGCGGCTGGTCGAGCTTCTACTGCGTGCGCGCCCTCCGCGGCGCCATCCGCCGCGGCGAGGTGGACGTCAGCGTCATCGGGCGCGACAACTTCCACACCTTCCACGGCTTCATCGCGGAGATGCTCACCGGCCGCATCCAGCCGGGGCAGATCACCAGCCCCGCCCGGCGGATGTTCCCCCCCGCCCGGTTCCACAACGCCGAGATCGAGCAGATCGACCTGGAGCGCAAGGTCATCGTCACCGCCCGCCACCTGGACGGCAAGCGCTACGAACTCCCCTACGACCACCTGGTCGTGACCCTCGGCTCGATTGATGACCTGTCCCGCTATCCCGGCCTCGCGGAACACGCGCTCAAGCTCAAGACCTACTGGGACTGCTTCAAGGTCCGGAACCACATCCTCTCCATGCTGGAGCTGGCGGAGATCGAGACCGATCCCGCGGAGCGGCAGCGGCTGCTGACCTTCGTGATCGTGGGCGGGAACTACGGCGGGATCGAGGTGGCGGCGGAGCTGGAGGACTACATCCGGATCCTGGCGCGGAAGGAGTATCCCCGCATCAACCCGGCCGAGTCGCGGGTCATCGTGGCCCACAGCGGGGACCGGATCCTCCCGGAGCTGGTGAAGGAACACCCGAAGCTGGTGGACTACGCCGAGCGCTACCTCCGGTCCCGCGGGCTGGACCTGCGCACCGGCGTCCGGCTCAGCGCCGCCACCCCGGAGGAGGCGGTGCTCTCCAGCGGCGAGCGGATCGCCACCCGCACGATCATCAGCTCCGCCGGCATCGCGCTGTCACCCCTCCTCAACCAGCTGCCCTACGAGCGGGACGACCGGGGGCGGCTCATCACCGACGAGTTCACCCGCGTACCCGGGGCGGAGAACACCTGGGCCGCCGGCGATTGCGCGGCCGTGCCGCACCCGAGGGGCGGCACCTGCCCCACCCTCGCCATCTTCGCGATGATGACCGGCCGCCAGGTGGGGCGGAACATCCTGCGCACGATCCGGGGCCAGGAGCCGAAGCGGTTCCGGTTCACCGGCCTGGGCGATGCCTGCGGGCTGGGCCGGCGGCGCGCCATCGCGCAGCTGTGGGGCATCGAGCTGACGGGGATCCCGGCGTGGATCGTCTGGCGCTCCATCTTCATGTACTTCGTGCCCACCTTCGAACGCCAGATCCGCATCCTCTTCGACTGGATCCTCACCCCAGTCCTCGGCCGCGACATCGTCGAGGTACGGGTGCGGGAGCCGTTCGGCCTCCGCCGCGAGCATTACGAGGCCGGCCAGCCGATCGTCCGCGAGGGCGAGCTGGGGCAGAAGCTGTATCTCATCTGGCAGGGAGAGGTCGAAGTCACCCGCGAGGGACCCACCGGCCCCGAGGTACTCGCCCGGCTCGGCGCCGGGCAGCACTTCGGCGAGATGGCCGTGTTCCAGAACACCCGCCGCACCGCCACGGTGCGGGCCCTCACCCGGGTGGAGGTGGTCGCGGTGGGAGGCCAGGAGGCCCGCACCCTGAGCGAGACCATCCGGCCCTTCGGCGAGGCGATTACCCGGAAGCCGGGCGAGAACGGCACGGCGGCAGGACGGTAGGGCGGCACGAACCCGCTGCGCTCCGCCGGGCCGCGCCTGAAACCGGTCCGCCGGAGCGTCCGTCCGGCCCGCACCCCTCTCCCAGCGAGCCCCCCATGCGACTGCCGGTCACTGTCGCCCTGCTAGCCCTCGCGGCCTCTCCTCTCGCCGCCCAGACCCGTGCCGATTCCGCTGCCATCCGCGCTGCCGCCCTCGACTACGCCGAGGGGTGGTACACCGGGGATTCGACCCGGATGGCGCGGGCGGTGCACCCGGACCTGGCCAAGCGCATCGTCCGCACCGACAGCACCGGCAAGAGCCGGCTTGGTTCCATGACGGCGGCACAGCTGGTGGGCGCCGCCGGCAAGGGCTACGGCAAGGAGACCCCTCCGGCCCGCCAGCTCAAGACGGTGGAGATCCTGAGCATCACCAATGGTGCCGCCAGCGTGAAGCTGACGATGTCCGACTGGGTGGACTACATGCACCTGGGACGGTGGAACGGGGAATGGAAGATCGTGAATGTGCTGTGGGAAATGACCGCACCCTGAAGCGACCGGGCGGCAGGGCGTCGCCGCCCTGCCGCCTGGCCGTCCTGCCTTCCTGCCGCGCTGCCGTCAGATCGGCGCGCCCGGTGTCCGCGTGACGGTGAACTGCCCGCACGCCGTGAACACGATGTCCACGTTGGTCAGCTCGCCGTTCCGTGACACCGCCAGCGTGATCTCGCCGGCGGTGAACCGTGGCGCCACGGTGCAGGCCGGGTCGTAGGCCAGCGGTGTCACGGTGGTGACCAGCACCGCCCAGGTCCGGTTCATCGTGCTCCAGTTGCCAGTCCCGTTCACCGTGATGCTGCCGGCCGGGAGCGGCGTGAGCAGCGAAATGGTCCCCGGCGTCGCCGCCGTGAACTTCGCGACCCAGTTCTTCTCATTGGTGGTGGTGCGGCCGCTCGGATGGGTCCAGGCGGTCTCGAAGCCCGTGATCGTGTGGCCCAGCGTGTCGGCGTTGCCGCCCCACTCGCGGGTGCCGTTGTGCACCGCCATGAAGCTCCGCGCCGGCATGACGGTGTTGATCCGCGCCCGGGTGAAGTTGGTGAAGACGTGGCGCACGCCGATGCTCGCGGCCAGCGGCAGCGGGTCGATGAAATCAATGGTGCCGCCCAGGGAGTCGGTCATGGCGCCGTTGCCGCGGGTGAAGACGCAGGCGTCGTAGGTGAAGCGGGCCGAGTCCGGCACCGCGTCGCCATCGCTGTTGACCACGGGGGTCGGGGTGATGGTGACGCACGGGGCCGGCGGGGCGCCCTGGATCGCGGCCTGGGACGACAGCGGGATGCCGTTCGAGGCATCGAACATGGAGAGCTCGGCGAGTTCATCCATGTCCTGTGCCATGTCCGAGCTGATGTCGTTGGCCTGCACCTGCGACAGGGTATTGCTGGTCCCGCCGGATGGATCGCTGCTGTCGGAACAGGCGCCGAGTCCGAGCGCCAGCGCCGCGAACAGGGCGGCGGCCAGGGGGGAACGGAGAGACTTCATGGGAGCACTCCTTCGGGGGTTGTCGAGTCGCGGCCAGCCTTCACGGGGAGAGACGTACCACCCCGGCGCGCGTTAAGAGGTGATCCGGGTCACAGTTGGCGCGCCCTCCTTCGCCCGGTTTCCGCACGGCGCCAGGGGAGACCGGGCCCCCGCCGGGCGGCTCCCGAAGCGATCTCTCACCCTGGGTTCATCTCCGCTTCAGCCTCCCGGCCCTAGGGTCCTCCCGTCGCTATATCTCACCCCCGTATGAGGTATTCCTCTATGCGCACCCGTGGACACCTGGCGCTCGCCCTGCTGCTGCTGATACCCGCACTGGCCTGCAAGGCGAAGGAGGGGACGCCGGCGATCGCCGCCGCCGCCGGGGCCACCGATGCCGGACAGGCCGCCATCGCCGATCCCGGCTCGATCGTCGGGATCGCCGTGGGCTCCAAGGATCACACCACCCTGGTCGCGGCGCTCAAGGCGGCCAACCTGGTGGACGCCCTCGCCACGCCCGGGCCGCTCACGGTGTTCGCGCCGAACAACGGCGCCTTCGACAAGCTGCCGGCCGGGACCGTGGAGACGCTGCTCAAGCCGGAGAGCCTGGTCCAGCTGCGGACCGTCCTGCGCCACCACGTCATGCTCTCCACCTACCAGCTCGCGGACCTCACCGACGGCCTCCAGCTCTCGATGCTGGATGGCGGCCCCACCAAGGTGACCCGGCAGGGGAACGACATCTTCGTGGACGGCGCCAAGGTCCTCGGCGCCGCGCCGGCCAGCAACGGGATGGTCATCATCGTGGACGCGGTGCTCGTGCCGAAGCCGTAGCGCGGGGGGTCAGCCCCCCTTGCCCGCGGCGTAGGGCCGGCAGCCGAACAGCCCGAAGCGGCCCAGGATCCGCTCCAGCGGGCAGAACCCGGTGAGGCTCGACTGGATCAGGTTCACCCCCACGAAGGCGGTGAAGAGGAACCAGTAGGGATTCACCCAGTGCCCCAGGGCCAGCGACAGCAGGATGAAGGTGCCGGCGAAGCGGCGGATGACGAGTTCGTTGCACATGGTCCTGCTCCTTGTGTCTCAGGGCTGTGAGGAACCGGGCTGCGTCCGCCGCTGCAGCTCCCAGTACAGCAACGGCACCACCACCATCGTGAGCAGCGTGGCCACGATGGCCCCGCTGATCAGCGCCACCGCGAGGCCCTGGAAGATCGGGTCCAGCACCATCACCAGCCCGCCCACCACCACCGCCGCCGCGGTCAGCGCGATCGGCCGGAAGCGCACCGCCCCCGCCTCGATCACCGCCTCCGCCAGCGGCACCCCGCGCCGCTCGCTGATCTGGATGAAGTCCACCAGCAGGATCGAGTTCCGCACGATGATGCCCGCCAGCGCGATCATGCCGATCATGCTGGTCGCGGTGAAGAAGGCGCCGGTCAGGGCGTGCCCCGGCAGGATCCCCACCAGGGTGAGCGGGATGGGCGCCATGATGACCAGCGGAATCGCGAACGACTCGAACCACCAGACCACCAGCACGTAGATCAGCAGCAGCACTGCGGCGAAGGCGAGGCCCAGGTCGCGGAACACCTCGATGGTGATCTGCCACTCGCCGTCCCACTTCATCGCCACCTCGTCGAGCCGCTCCGGCTGCACCGCGTTGTAGCGCCGGATCTCCGCCCCATGCACCCGCACCGTGTCGAGGGCGGCGTTCATGGCCAGGATGGCGTACACCGGGCTTTCGATGCTTCCCGCCACGTCCCCGGTCACGTAGATCACCGGCCGCAGGTCGCGACGGTGCCGGCTCTGTTCCCGCACCCCCGAATCCACCGTCACGAACCGCCCCAGCGGCTGCGGCCCGGTGGCCGTGGGCACCGGCAGCGCGAGCAGCGCGCCCACCGAGCTCCGGCGCTCGAGGGGCAGCCGGGGCACGATCGCCACCGGCTCCCGGGCCGTGGCGCTCGCCGCCAGCCCGGCCGGCGCGCCCGCCTGCGCCAGGTAGACCGTCTGGACGAGCTGCTCCACGCTCGCGCCGGCCTGCGCCGCGCGGGCCCGGTCCACCCGGTAGCGCAGCCGCCCCTCGGGGGCCTCCACCGTCCAGTCCACATCCACCACGCCCGGCGTCTGCTCGAAGACCTGCTTCACCCGCCGCGCCGCCTCCAGCCGGGCGCTGTCGCTGCCGGCGTAGATCTCCGCCACCAGGGTGGCCAGCACCGGCGGCCCCGGCGGGATCTCGGCGATCTTGGCGCTGGCCCCGTAGCGCCGCGCGATCGAGTCCACCGCCGGCCGCACCGCGACCGCGATGGCGTGGCTCTGCCGGTCCCGGTCATCCCCGGGCACCAGGTTCACCTGGACGTCGGCGACATTGCTCCCCTGGCGCAGGAAGTAGTGCCGCACCAGCCCGTTGAAGTTGAAGGGAGCCGCGATCCCGGCATACACCTGGGTGTGGCGCACCTCGGGGACGGTGCGCAGGTACCCGGCCACCTCGGCGCCCAGCGCGGCGCTGGTCTCGAGCG
>JAEUJI010000301.1 GCA_016794805.1 Gemmatimonadota bacterium | reverse complement strand
ACAAGCGGATCAAGCATGTCGAGGCCATCGTGCTCTCGATGACCGCGAAGGAGCGGGCCGATCCGGATCTGCTCAACGGGTCCCGGCGGCTCCGGATCGCGAAGGGCGCGGGCCGGACGGTGCAGGAAGTGAATCAGCTGCTGAACCAGTTCAAGCAGATGCAGAAGCTGATGAAGACGGGCGGGAAGGGCCTCAAGATGCCGTTCGGCAAGGGCCCGGGCATGTTCGGGATGTAGGAGGTCCGCACAGGGGTGCGGGCGTACCAGTTTCCAGAGGGCAGGCAGAGCATGGCAACCAAGATTCGTCTCCGTCGGGTGGGCCGGAAGGGCGTCCCCCTCTACCGGATCGTGATCGCCGACAAGGACGCCCCGCGCGATGGCCGGTTCGTCGCCGCGATCGGCACCTACAATCCGCGGGCCGAGAAGGCCCTGGACAAGGTGACCCTCGACGCCGACCAGGCCAAGGCCTGGCTGGCCAAGGGCGCGACCCCGACCGATACTGTCCGCTCGATCCTGGAGCGGGCCGGCGTGCTCGCGGCCCAGAAGGCGTGACCGGGCCGGAGCGCCCCCGCTACCTCGCGGTGGGACGGCTCCGCAAGCCGCACGGCCTCAAGGGCGAGTTCGCGATCTTTCCGCTGACCGCCGAACCCGAGATGGTCTTCGCCCCCGGGCGGCGGCTGGTGCGGATGGGGCTCGATGGGGCGGTGCTCGGGGAGCCGATCGAAGTGGAACGGAGCCGCGGGTACCACCGGGAGTGGCTGGTGAAGTTTCGGGGGCTCGAGGCGCGGGACGACACCGACAACTGGCGCGGCCAGTTTCTCGGCGCCCCGGCCGAGGAGCTGACCCCGCCGGCGGAGGGTGAGGTCTACCTCCATGAGCTGGAAGGCTTTGCGGTGCGCGGGGAGGATGGGACGGCGTACGGGCTGGTGTCGGGGCTCATCGAGCTCCCCGCCGGCGTGGCGCTGGAGGTGCAGGGGCCGAAGCGCGAGTTCCTGCTGCCGTTCATCAAGCAGTTCGTGCGCGAGGTGCGGCGCGACGACCGGGTGCTGGTGGTGGTGCTGCCGGAAGGCCTGCTCGACTGATGCGGATCAACGTCGTGACGCTGTTCCCCGAAGCGCTCGGCCCCTTCCTCGGGGCGAGCATCCCGGGACGCGCCGCGGCGGCCGGGAAGGCGGAGTACCGGCTGGTGCAGCTCCGGGACTTCACCCACGACCGGCACCGGACGGTGGACGACTATCCCTATGGCGGGGGCGCCGGGATGGTGCTCAAGCCGGAGCCGTTCTTCGAGGCGGTGGAGTCGCTGGAGCCGGCGGACCGGACGGGGCCGGTGGTGCTGCTGTCGGCGCGCGGCAGGCGGTTCGGCCATGCGGACGCGGTGCGCTTCTCGCTGGCGGAACGGCTGACCCTGCTCTGCGGCCACTACAAGGATGCGGACCAGCGGGTGGCGGAGGGCCTCGCCACGGAAGAGCTGTCCCTCGGGGATTTCATCCTCTCGGGCGGGGAACCGGCGGCGCTGTGCGTGATTGACGCGGTGGTGCGGCTGTTGCCCGGGGTGCTCGGGGACCACGAGTCCGCTGCCGGTGATTCGCATTACGACGGGCTGCTCAGCCCGCCGAGCTTTACCCGGCCGGTGGAGTACCGCGGCCGGCGGGTGCCGGAGGTGCTGCTCTCCGGCAACCATGCGGACATCGCGGCCTGGCGCCAGGCGGAAGCCGAGCGCCTGACCCGCGAGCGGCGGCCGGACCTGTGGGCGGAGTACGAAGCGCGCACCCGATAGGGGTGCGCTGACGGTTACCAGGAGGAAGCAATGGATCGTATGGCGGCGGTGGCCCGTGAAGGGCTCAGGACGGATATCCCGGCGTTCCACCCGGGCGATACCATCAAGGTGATGGTCCGGGTCCGCGAGGGTGACAAGGAGCGCCTGCAGGCGTTCGAGGGCGTGTGCATGGGCAAGCGCGGCGCCGGGATCAACGAGACCTTCCGGGTCCGGAAAGTGTCCGCCGGCGTCGGCGTCGAGCGGGTCTTCCCGCTGCACAGCCCGGGGCTCGCCACCATCGAGGTGGTCCGCCGCGGCCGGGTGCGGCGCGCCAAGCTGTACTACCTCCGCAAGGTGAGCGGCAAGGCGGCCCGGATTCGCGAGAAGCGGGAGATCGTCCCGCAGGGCTGAGCTGGCGTTGCGTTCCACCCCCGGCCCGACGCTCCTCCGGGAGGAGGCGGCCTGGTCGGGGCGTGCCCTGCTGATCGGGGTGGATGAGGTTGGCCGCGGTCCCCTGGCTGGTCCAGTGGTGGCCGCGGCCATTGCCTTTCCCCCCTGGGCCCAGCCGGTCCGCGGCGTGCGCGACAGCAAGACCCTCTCCGCCCGCCAGCGCGCGGCGCTGGTCCCCGACCTCCGGCGCGCCGCCCTGGCCCTGGCCGTTGCCGCGGCCAGTGTCCGGGAGATCGACCGGCTCAACATCCGCCGCGCGACCGCCCTCGCCATGCGGCGCGCCGTGAGCCGGCTGGTGAATGGCCCCCGGTTCCGGCAGCAGACCCTCGACGCCGGGGCCACGGGCTTCCGCGTCCTGCTCGACGGCTTGCCGATGCCCGAGTGCGGCTTCCCCCACGAGGCGCTGGTGGATGGAGACGCGCTCTGCTACAGCGTGGCCGCGGCCGGGGTCCTCGCCAAGGAGGTTCGCGACCTCCTCATGCGCCGCCTGGCGCTCCGCCACCCGGGGTTCGGCTGGGAGACCAACGCCGGCTACGGGACCGCGGAACACTGTGAGGCCCTCGCCAGTCGCGGCCCGACCCCGCATCACCGCCGCAGCTTCGCGCCGGTGTCCCAGTTTCCCATCGAGTTCTGAGCCCCATGCGACGCCTCTCGCTCTCGCTCTCGCTCGCCGCGCTCGTGGCGGCCCTGCCGGTCGCCGCCCAGTCCAACGCGGAGCGGATCCTCAACGACCGCTACAGCCGGCCGCGTGACTACGACCTGGTGCATCAGCGGATCGAGCTGAGCCGGTTCGACTGGGACACACGGAGCTTCGACGGCCGCGTGTCCGTGACCCTGCGCGCCCTCCGTCCGGGGTTCGATTCGGTGGTGCTGGACGCCGGCGCGCTGCTGGAGATTCGCTCGGTGGCCGGCCTCTCTGGCCCGCCCGGGCGAGCGGCCGGGTCGCCGAGCCGCCGAGCCGCCCCGCTCCGCTTCGGCCGGATGCGCGACACCCTCGTGGTGCACCTGGCCCGGCCCGCGGCGTTCGGCGATACCGTGCGCTTCACGGTGCACTACCGCGGCGTCGTGGAGAACGGCCAGGGGCTGACGTTCATCCCGGAGGACACGCTGCCGCCGGCGCGCCCGCGGCAGCTCTGGAGCCAGGGCCAGGACGACAACAACCACAAGTGGTTCCCGACCTACGACTTCCCCAACGACCGCGCCACCTGGGAGATGATCGTCACCGTGCCTCGCGGGTTCATGGCGGTGTCGAACGGGCGGCTGCTGAGCGACCGGACCGGTGCCGATGGCCTCAGGACCCTGCACTGGAGCCAGGACCAGCCGGCGGTGACCTACCTGGCCTCGCTGATCGTGGCCCCGCTGGTCCGGGTGCGGGATCGGTGGCGCGGCATCCCGGTGGACTACTACGTGTACCCGGCGGACTCCGCGCTCGCCCGCCCGCTGTTCGGGGTGACGCCGGACATGATGGAGGTGTTCTCCCGCCTGACCGGCGTCCCCTACCCCTGGCCCAAGTACGCCCAGACCACGGTGGCGGACTTCTTCGGCGGGATGGAGAACGTCAGCGCCTCGACCATGATCGACTGGATGCCGGGCCCGCGCGCCTACGCCGACCGCCCCTGGTACCAGCACATCCTGATTCCGCACGAGCTGGCCCACCAGTGGTTCGGGGACTACGTCACCACCGCCAACTGGGCCAACTTCTGGCTCAACGAGGGCTTCGCCGAGTTCCTCCCGGGCCAGTACTGGCGGGTGAAGCAGGGGCGCCACGCGGGGGACGACTACTACCTCGACGAGTACCGCCAGTACCTGGAGATCGACGGCCGCCGGCGGATGCCGCTCGCCGCGCTGGGCTCCAACAACATCTACCCCAAGGGCGCGCTGGTCATCGAGATGCTCCGCCGCCACCTGGGGGAGGAGCGGTTCTGGGCCGGAGTGCAGCGGTTCCTCCGTACCCACGCCCTCGGCACCGCCACCAGCGACGACCTGCGGCAGGCCTTCCTCCAGGCGTCCGGCGCCAGCCTCGACCAGTTCTTCGACCAGTGGGTGTATGCCGCCGGTCACCCCGACTTCGCGGTGAGCGCGACCTGGGATTCGAGCCTCTCGCTGGTCACGCTCACGGCCCGCCAGACGCAGCGGGACACCCTTTCCGCGGACAGCACCGGCCTGCGGTACACCGTGCCGGAGGTGTTCCGGATGCCGCTCACCATCCGGATCGGTACCGCGGACGGCGACGTCGTCACCACGGTGGACCTCGAGCGGCGCGAACAGGTGATTCACGTGGCGGGCGTTCGGTCGGCGCCGCGGATGGTCATTTTCGATGATGGCAACACCATCCTCAAGACGCTCAGCTTTCCGCAGCCGACCGCCTGGCTCGCGGAACAGCTGACGCGGGACCCCGATCTCTGGAATCGCGCCTGGGTGATCGAGCAGCTCGCCTCCCGCGCGGCCGAGCCCGCGGCGGGCACGGCGCTCCGGCGGGCCGCGACCGAGGCAGACTACTTCCTCACCCGGGCCCAGGCCGTGGCGGCGCTCGCCGGCGTGCCCGGCCCGGAGGCGGAGGCGAGCCTGCTCCGCGCGCTCTCCGATACTTCCGCCCAGGTGCGGGCGGCCGCGCTCGAGGTGCTCGGCGGCCGGCGTGCCGGCGGGGCCGACGCGGCGCGAGCGCGCTGGGAGCGGGACCCGAGTGACGAGGTGCGTGCCGCCGCGCTTCGCGCGCTGGTGCAGCTGGACCCGGGCGGCGCCCGCGCGCTCCTCGCCGGGGCGCTGGACCAGCCCTCGTATCAGGACGCGATCAGCAATGCGGCGGCGTTCGGGGCGTTCATGCTGCGGGATTCATCGCTCATCCCGGCGGTCGCGCGGGTGGCGGAGCGAACCACGGGCGGGGCGTATGCCCTGGCCGCATTCGGCAGGTCGGGGTCAACCGATGCGCTGGACCATCTGGGGCGGATGGCCCTCGCGCCTCGCGCGACGCTCCGGCGCCGGGCCCTCGAGGCCTTTCGCTACGGGGTGCCGGCGCCGCTCGCCGGTCCGCGGCTCAGGGCGCTCGTCGCCGAGGCGCCGAACGACGAGGTCCGGGCGGAGCTCGCCGCGACGCTCGCCACCCTAGGGCAGTAGCCACCCGGCCACTTCCTTCACCGCCTCCACCGCGCGGGCCCGGTCGGTGAGGTGCGGCACGGTCATCACCGGCAGGTGCTCCGCCAGCCGCACCAGCGCGCCGGCGTTGGTGCGGGTACTGTCGTCCGGCTCGCCCGGCTGGTTGAGGACCACCCCGAGCGTGGGGATCTTCTCCGCGGCCAGGACCCGCAACGCCATCAGGGTGTGATTGATGGTCCCCAGGCGGTCGGCCGCCACCAGCAGGACCCGGGCGTCCAGTCCGTGGGCGAGGTCCAGGTGGTTGTCGTTCCAGGTCAGGGGGGAGAGGAGCCCACCGGCGCCCTCCACCAGCAGCAGGGAGTCGGGCGTGAGCAGGCTCCGGATCCGCGCGATCAGGTCATCGTAGTCGATCGTCGTCCCCGTCTGGTCCGCCGCGATGGCCGGCGCGACCAGCCCCGGCAGGCGCACCAGGGCCCGCTGCGGCCCCTGCTGGCCGGTAGCCGCGGCCAGCCGTGCCCCGTCCTCGTCGGGTGAGGGCGGCTCCGAGCATCCGGTCTCGATCGGCTTGACCGCCACGACCTGCTGGCCCAGCTCCGCCAGCGCCTGCGCCAGCGCCACGGTCACCCAGGTCTTGCCCACCCCGGTGTCTGTCCCCACGATCAGCGTCACCCGCGGGTGCTGCGGCACCGGCGGGTCGGCTTCCCGCACCGTGGTCGAGGGGCGGGAGACGCGCGACGGCGTCGCGCGCTTCTTCGGGCCGGGAGGGCTCATGGTGTGGCTGCCTCGATGCCGTGGCGGATGGCATCCATCAGGTGGACCAGCTCGTCATCGGAAATCGTCAGCGGCGGCATCAGGACCACCGTGTCGCCCAGCGGGCGCAGGAACACTCCATGGCGCCGCGCCGCCCGGCACACCGCCATCCCGCGCCGCTCCGCGGCGGGGTACGAACGCCGCCGCTCCCGGTCCTGCACCAGCTCAATTCCCGCCGCCAGGCCAAACTGGCGAATGTCCCCCACGGCGGGGAGGTCGCGCAGCCCATCGAGCAGCGCCCCCAGCCTGGCGATCTTCCCCGGGAGCGCCTCCAGGATGCCATCCTGCGCGAAGATGTCCAGCGTGGCCAGGGCCGCCGCGGACGCCAGCGCGTTCCCGGTGTAGGTGTGACCATGAAAGAAGGTTCGCCCCTCGGCCGGGGGGCCGAGGAACGCCTCGAAGATGCGTTCGGTGGCGAGCGTGGCCGCCATGGGCAGGTAGCCGCCCGTCAGCCCCTTGGCCAGGCAGAGCAGGTCCGGGGCGACCCCTTCCCGTTCGCACGCGAACATCCTCCCCGACCGCCCGAAGCCGGTCGCGACCTCGTCGAGGATGAGCAGCGCCCCGACCTCGTCCGCCACCGCGCGCGCGCGCCGCAGGAACCCGTCCGGCTGGACGATCATGCCCGCCGCGCCCAGCATCCCGCTCTCCAGCACGATGGCCGCGACCCGTGGCCCCTCGCGCCGCACCGCCGCTTCCAGGGCCGTCGCGCATTCGAGGGCACAGGTGGCGCGCTCCCGGCCGAACGGGCAGCGATAACAGTAGGGCGGCGGGACCTTGAGCGTGTCGAACAGGAGCGGCCGGTAGCGTTCGTGGAACAGCTCGATGCCGCCGAGGGAGACCGAGCCCACGGTGTCCCCGTGATAGGCCGCCCCGAGGGTCACGAACAGCCGCCGCTCCCGTTCCTGTCCCCCCCGGTGCTGCTGCCAGAACTGCAGCGCCAGCTTGAGCGCCACCTCCACCGCGGTGGAGCCGTTGTCCGAGAAGAACACCCGGGTGAGGCCGGCGGGCGCCAGCTCCACCAGCCGCCGGGCCAGCAGCACCGGGGGCACGGCGCTGTGTCCCAGCAGGGTGCTGTGGGCAATCTGGTCCAGCTGTGCCCGGATGGCGGCATCGATGGCCGGCACGCGGTGGCCGAAGAGGTTGCACCAGAGCGAGCCAACGGCGTCGAGGTAGCGCCGGCCCTCGGTGTCCACCAGGTAGTGTCCCTCCCCGGCCGCCACCAGCAGCGGCTCCTCGTCGCGGTACACGCCGTGCGGCGTGAAGGGATGCCAGAGATGAGCGTCGTCCCACGCGCGCACCTGGGCCGGGGTCGGGGCGGTCACGGATGCCGTCAGGAGGACACGGGGGCCAGGCCGGGCATGCCTCGGCCCGTCACACCGCCGGCACCAGCTCGGCCACCCGGAATCCCGCGTCGGCGATCATGGCCAGGTCCGCCTCGGGCCCCTGGCCGCCGGTCGTGAGATACCCGTTGCAGAAGAGCGAATTGGCGGGGTAGAGCGCCAGCGGCTGGAGGTGACGCAGGTTCACCTCGCGGCCGCCGGCCACCCGGATGTCCCGCGAGGGATTCACGAACCGGAACATGGCCAGGGCGCGCAGGCAGTCCTGGGGGGTCAGCCGCGGCAGGTTGCCCAGGGGGGTGCCGGGCCGGGGGTCCAGGAAGTTGACGGGAATCGACTCGACCGCGAGCTCGCGCAGTTCGAAGGCCAGCTGCACCCGGTCCCCCAGCGTCTCTCCCATGCCCATGATGCCACCACAGCACGCCTCCATCCCGGCCGCCTTGGCCGCCCGCACCGTGGCGATCCGGTCGTCATAGCTGTGGGTGTGGCAGATCTCGCCGAAGTGGTGCCGCGAGCTCTCGAGGTTGTGGTTGAAGCGGGTGACGCCGGCCGCGGCCAGCCGCTCCGCCTGGCCTTCCCGGAGCAGCCCGAGGGAGGTGCAGACGTTGATGTTGAGCTCCGACTTGATGCGCCGCACCGCCTCACACACCACGTCCAGGTCCCGCTCGGAGGGGCCGCGGGTGCTCGTCACCATGCAGTACTTGACCGCGCCCATCGCCGCCGCCTCCCGGGCCCCCGCCACCAGTTCCTCCACCGACTGCAGCTGGTAGCGGTCCACCCCGGTGTGGAAGTGGACCGACTGGCTGCAGAAGGCGCAGTCCTCGGGGCACAGCCCGCTCTTGGCGTTCTTGAGGACGTGAATCCGTACGTCCCGGCCGTAATGCGCCCGGCGCAGCCGGAAGGCGGCGCCAAGGACCTCGAGGAGCTCGTCATCGCCGGACGTGAGCACGGCGAGCGCCTCCTCGCGCGAGGGAGCGCCGCCGTCGAGGCAGGTCGTGGCCAGCAGGTTCCAGTCGGTCATCGGGTGGGAGGTTCGGAGGTGAGGATCGGCCACCCGGGACTGGCGGGCGGCGGGGTCAGGGCGCGGGCGGATGCAGCAGGAAGAGCTGCTGGATGGCCCGGAGCCGGCCGGCGAAATCGAGCGTGCGGAAGTCGAAGATCTCGTCGCTTCCCCCCATCAGCGCCGCCATGGTCTCGGCCTGGC
This sequence comes from Gemmatimonadota bacterium, assembly GCA_016794805.1. Taxonomy (GTDB): domain Bacteria; phylum Gemmatimonadota; class Gemmatimonadetes; order Gemmatimonadales; family GWC2-71-9; genus JADJOM01. Next base: position 8,778 of record JAEUJI010000301.1, on the reverse strand, counting down.
GGTCGGAATCTCCCGCATGCACGGTGGTCTTCCGGATGAGGCGGAGCTCCATCACCTGCGCCACCGCGACCTTGCCCAGCGTGTCGGCCTGGCGGTAGACCAGCGAATCCCCGGCCAGCCGCGCCAGCCGGATGTCCCAGATGTACTCGCCGTTCTCGAGGGTGATCTGCCACCGGTCGCCGCCGGCCTGGGCGGCCGCGGGTGCCGCGAGGACCAGCGACCACAGGACCAGCGAAGCCACGCGCACACGGCCCTCCCCGCCCGGACGGCCTTGAGTTTCGCTGCCACCCGCTCCACGTTTGGGCCCGGAGGGGGCGTAGCTCAGTTGGTAGAGCAAGGGACTTTTAATCCCTAGGTCGTGGGTTCGAGTCCCACCGCCCTCATGCCCGCCCCAATATTGCCCGCCGCGCGGGTGGCGGCAATCGCCCGCCGCCCCGGACCCCTTCCAATCCTCCACCAGGGCCGCGACATTCCGCCCGCGGTCGTTCGCACCGAATGCTTCCCGAACCGCCCGAGGGCGTGCTGTGACGCTGATTTACCTCGATGGCCAGTGGCTCGACAAGGCTTCCGCCAAGGTGTCCGTCTTCGATCATGGCCTGCTCTACGGGGACGGTGTCTTCGAGGGGATGCGGGTCTACGGGGGCCGCACGTTCAAGCTGGCGGAGCACGTGGCGCGGCTGTACGACTCCGCCAAGGCGATCCTGCTCGACGTGCCGATCTCCCGCGAGGAGATGATTCGCGTCACCGATGAAGGGGTGAAGCGTGCGGGGTTGTCCGAGGGGTACCTGCGGCATGTGATCACCCGCGGGGTCGGCGATCTCGGCCTCGATCCGCGGAAGTGTCCCCGCGCCTCGATCATCATCATCTTCGACACCATCGCCATCTGGCCGGCGGAACGGTACGAGCAGGGACTCACCCTCATCACCGCCGGGACCCCGATCAACCACCGGGAGGCGCTCTCCCCCCGGGTGAAGTCGCTCAACTACCTCAACCACATCATGGCCAAGGTGGAGGCGACCAACGCCGGCGCCGACGACGCGATCATGCTGGACACCGCCGGGCACATCGCCGAAGCCACCGGCATGAACCTCTTCCTCTGGAAGCAGGGCGTGCTCTCCACTCCCCCGGCCTACGCCGGGCAGCTCCTCGGCGTGACCCGGGACACCGTCATCGCCCTCGCCGGCGAGGCCGGCTACCCGGTGCGGGAGACGATGCTCAACCGCTACGACCTCTACACCGCTGACGAGGCCTTTCTCACCGGCACCGCCGCCGAGGTCGCCCCCATCCGGATGGTGGACGGGCGGGTGATCGGGGCCGGCAAGGCGGGGCCCGTGACACGCGATCTCCGCGCCCGGTTCCTGAAGCTCGTCCGGGGCTGACCCTCCCCTCCCGCCTCGGCCGCGCCCCGGAGTTTCCCTGGCCGAGTCCTTCGACCTCATCGCGATCGGCGGCGGCACTGCCGGACTGGTCACCGCCGCCGGCGCCTCCTATCTCGGCGCCCGCGCCGCGCTGATCGAGCGCGAGCGGCTCGGCGGCGACTGCCTCTGGACCGGCTGCGTGCCCAGCAAGGCGCTGGTGGCCAGTGCCCACGCCGCCCAGCTCCGGCGCGACGCGGGGCGGCTGGGGATCCTGGGCAAGGCGCGGCCGGTGGATCTCGCCGAGGTCATGCAATCCATGCGCGCCGCCCGGGAGCAGGTGGCCCGGCACGACGATCCCGCCAGGTTCCGGGCGCTCGGCGTCGACGTCGTCAGCGGGGCTGCAGAGTTCCTCACATCCCGCACCATCCAAGTGGGAGACCGCACCCTCACCGCGCCACGCATCGTCATCGCGACAGGTTCCGTCCCCGCCATTCCGGACATTCCCGGGCTCGACACCGCAGGCTACCACACCCATCGCACGATCTTCGATCTCGAGCAGGCGCCCGCGTCGCTCGCGGTGATCGGCGGCGGGCCGGTCGGCGTGGAACTGGCCCAGGTGTTCCAGCGCCTCGGCGTGCCCGTGGTCCTGTTTGAACTGCGTCCGGAGATTCTCAGCGGTGAGGACCCCGAGGCGGCGGCGGTGCTGCGACAGGCGCTGGCGGCGGACGGGGTCACACTGCACACCGGGGCAACAGTGCTACGGGTGGAGTCAGCGGTGGCCGGGCGCACCGTCGTGTTCCGGACCGGGGCAGGGTCGGAACAGCGCCTCGTGGTGGAGGCGATCCTGGTCGCCGCGGGGCGGCGGCCGAACCTCGGGGGAATGGGTCTGGACCGGATCGGCGTGCGCGCCGGCGCCGAAGGAGTCGAGGTGAGTCCCCGCCTCGCCACCTCGGTGCGGGGCATCTGGGCCGCCGGCGACGTGACCGGTGGCATGCAGTTCACCCACGTCGCCGATGCCCAGGCGCGGCTGGTGGTGCGGAACGCGCTGACGCCGTTCAGGGCCCGGTGGGAAGGGCGGGCGGTCCCGCGCGTTACTTACGCAGACCCGGAGCTGGCGCAGGTGGGACCCACCGAGGCAGAGGCGGAGCGGTCGCCGGGGAGCATCCGGGTCTGGCGCTACGACTTCTCCGGACTGGACCGGGCCATCGTGGATCGGCGGCCGGAGGGGTTCGTCAAGCTGGTGACGACGCGGCGCGGCCGCATGCTGGGGGCCACGATCGTGGGCGCCGGGGCGGGGAATCTCATCGCCCCGGCGGTCCTGGCGGTCCAGCGCGGGCTGCACGTTGGGGCGCTGGCCGGGTTCATCTACCCGTACCCGACCATGGGCGAGGGGATCCTCCGAGCCGCCACGATGAGCCGGCGGGCGGCGCTCCATTCGCCGGGGGGCCGGCTGCTGCGATGGATCGTCCGGCTGGGGCTCTGAGGCGCCGCCCCCGCGGGATGCCTGACTGGGCCGCTCCTGCCGGTGCGGCACGGCTCTTGACATGAAGCAACCTGGGGGAGACATTCGCGCCCCCTGCCCGTACCCACTGAGCGGATCATGGCCTGGAAAGAAGTGACCGTTGGCGACACCCGCTGGTCGGTAGCCCCCGTCGTGGAACGGGTGGCCAATGCCGGCTCCTGGCGACTGATGCTCTCCTGCCGCTGCGCCGGAGAGCCTCGCCGTTCGGTGTGGGCGCCGACCGAACTCCAGTCCAGTTCCCGCTCCGACCTTTACGCCCAGGCCGACCGCCTCTCCGACGACCGGGTGGCCGCCGCGCTGGCCCGGCACATCGCCCACCGCACCCCTTGAGGGCTGGGGCCGGCTCCCTGCCCGGCCTTGCCGTCGTTCGTCCCCCGCGACACCATGATGACGTCCCCGCCCGGCGGGCTGGCGGCCGGACCTCATGTGTGCCCCATCACTGAGGCACAGCTTTCGCATTGATGGCAGGCGTTCGCCAACGAATCGCACCGCAGGGACCCGACGAGCCATGGCTGCCGAACCCCGACTTCCCGATCGACTCCGGTTCTCGGAGTTCACCCTCGACCGCCTCGCGACCGGCCGCTGCCGGGCGCGCGTGGTCCTGACCTGGCAGGAGACCACGGAGTTCGAGGGCCTCTCCGAAGGGCTGACCAGCCAGGCGGGCGAACTGCGCTGCGCCGCCGAGGCCTGCGTGATGGCCCTCACCAAGGCGGTGAAGGGGGAGATCAAGTTCGAGCTGCTCGGCGTGAAGGCGGTCCGTGCCTTCGACGCCAACGTCGTGATCGTCTCGATGGCCGTCCCCGGCCAGGCGGAAGGCCAGCGGCTGGTGGGCTGCTTCCTGACCCCGGACGCTGACCCCTCCCGCGGCGCTGCGCTGGCGGTGCTGAACGCGACCAATCGTATTCTCGGCAACCGCTTCTTCATGCGCTGAGGGCGACGCGGACACCGCTTCCGGCATCTTGGGAAAAGCCCGGACCGTGTCATTTCGCGGGCCGGGCCTGTGTCGCGCCATGGAACTCCGAAGATCAGCCGAAGAGGGGGTTCTCTTTTTCCCCCCTCGCAGGTTTCTTGCTATCTGAATCCGGCAGGGAGGCGGGGCCATCGGCTCGGCCCCGTGCCTCAGCATCAAGTCCAGGTCCCGTCGCGCGAGCGGCAGGGCCCGCCACAGTGAAAGGCGCTCGCCTCATGACGGCTTGGCGTTCCTGGGTCCTTGTCTGCCTGCTGGCCGGCTGTGGCGCGGGGGGTGGCCCCGGTGTCGCTGCCCCCGCCGCCGCTCCTCCGGATGCCCCGAACACCGTGGGGCCGGGCCAGACCGCGGAATCCCAGACGCCTGCCGCCAGCGTGACCCAGCCGCCCGCGGCCCTCGCCGAGACGCTGGCGGCGGAACTCCCTGACAGCCTGGCCGTGGACCCCGATTCCGCAGCGGACGCCGCCATCCTCGAGCAGCTCGCCACCTCGGATCCGGAGCCGCTGGACAGCGGGGCGGAGGAGGCCTCCGGCGGCACCACCCCGGGGGGCGCCAACGCGGCGGGCGCGGAAGTCACCTACGACATCGACGTCGAGACCTACGGCACCCACGCCCGGGTGCAGTACTACCTGGACTTCTTCCAGGGCCCCGCGCGCGAGCGGATGAACGTCTGGCTGCAGCGGATGCCGCGCTACGAGCCGATGATTCGCGCGAAGCTCAAGGAGAACGGGGTACCGGAGGACATGGTCTACCTCGCGCTGATCGAGAGCGGCTACTCCAATTCCGCGGTGAGCCGCGCGCGGGCCACGGGGATGTGGCAGTTCATGAAGGGGACAGCCAAACTCTACGGGCTCCGCATCGACACCTGGGTGGACGAACGGCGCGATCCGGTGCGGGCCACCGACGCCGCCGCGCGCCATCTGGCTGACCTCCGCGACCGCGTCGGCTCGATGTACCTGGCGGCCGCGGCGTACAACGCCGGCGCCGGCAAGGTGGGTCGCGGCCTGCGCCGCCTGCCGGATGAGGAGGAAGACGAGGCGGAGAACCCTGATGCCGCGTTCTTCCGGCTGTACGACACCCGGTTCCTGCGGCGCGAGACCAAGGACTACGTTCCCAAGCTGATCGCCGCCGCGCTGATCGCGAAGCAGCCGGAGAAGTATGGCTTTGTCCGCCCCGAACCGGTCGCGGCGCTGGTCTACGACTCGGTGATCGTGCCGGACGCGACCGGGCTGGACGTGCTGGCGAAGCTCGCGGACACCTCGGTCGCGGCGCTCAAGGACCTCAATCCGCACTTCCTGCGGCTGGTGACTCCCCCGCGACAGCAGGCCGTGGTGCGCCTCCCGGTCGGGGCAGGCGATCTCGTGACCACGCGCTACGCCGCGCTGGAGCCCAAGGAGCGGGTCGGCTTCGTGGAACACACGGTCACCGCCGGCCAGACCGCGTCGACCATCGCGAGGCTCTACCGGGTGACGACCCGCCTCATCCAGGACGCCAACCCCGGGGTGAAGCTCACCCGGCTCCGGGTCGGCTCCCGGCTGGTGATCCCGACCAGCTACGTCCCCAACGTCGCGGAACCGGTGGCCTCGAGCGGGACCTCCCGCGCGCCGGGCGCCAGCAGCACCACGATCCGCTACCGGGTACGGAGTGGCGAGACCCTTTCGGGCATCGCCGGGCGCTACCATACCAGCGTCAGCCGGCTCCGGTCCCTGAACGCGATGGGGGCCCGGGAGGTGCTCAAGGCGGGCCAGGTGATCCGGGTCCCGGCGCCGGCCGCGACCGTGCGTTCGGCGCCGTCCGCGCCGGCCAAGGCGACCGTCTCGGCCCAGGCGGGCGGCGTCCGGACCCACCTGGTCCGCCGGGGCGAGACCCTGTCGGGGATTGCCGGGAAGTACGGGGTAAGTGTGGGTGACCTCCGGGCCGCCAACGGCATGACCGCCAGCTCCGTGCTCAAGGCTGGCGCGCGGATCAGCATCCCCTGACGCCGGGCGTGAGGGGGAAACGACAACGGGCGGGCATCCACCGGATGCCCGCCCGTTGTCGTTCCGCCCCTGCCGGCGGCCGCCGCTAGTTGGCGACGCCGCTCTCGTGCCGCGTGCCCTTGAGGACCGCCTCGGCATACCCGTTCGACGGGTCGCCACCCTGCAGCAGGATCTCCTCCACCCGGCCGGGGCCGCGGTTATAGGCCACCAGGGCCATCTCGAGGTCGCCGTTGTAGCGCCGGGTCAGGTCCCGAAGGAAGCGGAACCCGAGCCGCAGGTTCACGTCGCGGTCATACAGCTGGTTCTCGTTGAGCCCCGGCTCGTAGAAACGGGCGGTCGGCACCTGGATCTGGGTGTAGCCGATGGCGCCCTTGCTGGAGAGGGCCGCCCGCTTGAAGTTGCTCTCGATCTTCACCAGCCGGAACGCGACATCGGTGTCCACCCCTTCGCTGAGGGCGATGTCGTAGATGGCCGCGGCGAGGTCCGCCGGGACCTGGTACAGCCCGGAGTAGCGCATGACGGCGTTGGCCCGGTCCACCTGGGCGCGCGCCACGGCCAGCTCTCCGCGCGTGTTCTCGAGTCGCTGGCTCAGGGCGCGGACTTCATCCGCCACCACGCCCAGCGGGGGCGGCGGGACGGCGTCAGCCGCCCGGGCCCCGGAGCTGGAGCCGGCCAGCGCGCTGATCAGGAGGGTGGCGGCCAGCAATGCCACGCCCCGGGCCAGCAACCGGCGGGTCCAGCGGGTGCGTCCGTGCGGATCAATGGTGTCGTCGTGCATAGGTCCTCCCGTTGTCGGGTTCGAGGCTCCGGTCTGCGTGACCATCACGCGTCCCGTCGCCAGTCGCCCCGGGTTCCTCCGGTCTTTGCCAGCAACCGGATCCCGTCCATCACCATCGTGCGGTCGGCCGCCTTCACCATGTCGTACACGGTGAGGCAGGCAACCGACACGGCGGTGAGTGCTTCCATCTCCACCCCGGTCTTCCCGGTTGTCACCGCGGTGGCCACCACCCGCACCCCGGGCAGCGAAGGGTCGGCCGTACATTCGACCCGTACAACCTCGAGCGGGAGCGGGTGACAGAGCGGTACCAGCTCGCTGGTCCGCTTGGCGCCCATCGTTCCCGCCACTTCCGCAATGCGGAGCACGTCGCCCTTGGCCACCTGGTTGTCCCGCACCAGGGCAAAGGCCTCCGCACTCATGCGCACCACCCCTTCGGCCACTGCGGTGCGCCGGCTGGCCGCCTTGTCTCCCACGTCCACCATCCGGGCCCGGCCCGCCTCATCCACATGGCTCAGGCTCATGCCAGCACCTCCGCCAGGTCCTCCGCCAGGGTCGCGAGCAGCAGCTGGGGATTCACGTTCCCCTGCGCCGTCTCCCTGGCCTCCGCTACCCTGGACTGCGCCGCCACCAGGGCGTCGACGCTGGGCGCCTGCCGCATCCCCTCTACCCCGACCGCGGGCCCGGCGCCGGTCGCCCAGCGTGCCATCCCGGCCAGCTGCTCCGCCAGCGCGTCCAGCATCGCGGTGAAATCGCCCCGCGCCGCCCAGGTGCCCTGCTTGAGCGCCCGCTCCATCCGGGGCCCGGTTCCCGCCGCGACCGCCTGCAGCAGCTCTCCAGCGGCCCGGGTGGCCTTCTGGTTCCCGTCTCCGGCCGTTGCCACGGCCCGCCCGATCGACCCCTGCGCCTGCAGCGTCCGGGTCCGGAGCGCCTCGCCGGTCAGCTCCATGTGGGCCGCCAGGCACCGCTCCACCTCCGCGTTCGGCAGCCGGCCCAGGCGGAGGGGCACCAGCCGGGAGCGGATCGTCGGCAGCAGCCGGTTCGGATCCTCGGTCGTGAGGATGAACTGGCTGTCGGCCGGCGGCTCCTCGAGCAGCTTGAGGAGCGCATTGGCCGCCTCCGGATTCGCCTCCTGCGGCACCAGCCGCTCGGCCAGCGCCAGCAGGAACACCTTCTTGCGGCCCTGGGCCGGGGTCAGGGCCGCCCGCCGCGCGATCAGGCGGGCCGTGGCCATGAAATGCCCGGAAAGGCCATCCGCCGGCCCGTAGAGCGACTCCTTGCGGCGCTCCGCGAGCACCTCGCCCTGCGCCTCCGCCAGTTCCTCCACCTGCTTCTCCGACTCCGTCGCCTTGGGCCGCTCCACCGGGACGATCCAGTGGAGGTCTGGATGCGCCAGCCCCAGCACCTGACGGCAGGGGAGGCAGGCCCCGCAGGGTCGTTCCCGGCCCTCACACAGCAGGGTCTGGGCGAGCCAAAGCCCGAACCGCTGCTTTCCGACGCCGGCCGGCCCAGTTAACAGGAGTCCCTGCGGCAGCCGATCCTCTTGGAGGGCTCGCCGGATCCTCTCCTGCTCCTTCTTGTGGCCGTACAGCGGGTGCAGCGTCATGGAGGCAAGGATAGCGCCGGAGGGGCAGAACGGTAGCTGTGAAAGCTGTAAAATCATTTTCCACAACTACTTAGGTGTCAGACTGGCAGCAGAAAAAGTGGGTTGAAGTGGGCAAAATGTGACACTTGGCTATTGCGAGCATTCACTCGCGTTACAATGCTTGCGAGTGTACGCTCACAATATCTGTATGTTATTGTGATATAGCTATTTGTTCGACAGCTCCAGGGAATTACCCCAGCCTCGGTCCCCTGCCGCAGCGGCTGGTCCCGTCGCCCACTGTGGCTCGATCGGCCCGAATGACCAGAGCAATGTCGCAACAGATATTCTATACTGTCGCTTTATTGTCGTTGGTATGGTCACAGCCGCTTTCCGGCTTGATCTCTGCCCCCATTGTTGGTATCCTCTCGCGCCTTCCCGAGTAGCTCAGTTGGTAGAGCAGCTGACTGTTAATCAGCGGGTCGCAGGTTCGAGTCCTGCCTCGGGAGCTGACCCTCCGATACCCGCCGGCACCGCCGGAAAGCCAAACGGGCCACCCCTGACCGGGGTGGCCCGTTTTCCTTCGTGGACGCCG
>JAEUJI010000287.1 GCA_016794805.1 Gemmatimonadota bacterium | reverse complement strand
GATGCCTCGGCCGTGAGCCGGGTTGCGGCGCCGGTTGCGCTGGCGAAGGCCTCGCGGATCGCGCGGGCTTCGGCCTGCACCGCACCGGTCTCCGGAGCAGACCACCCCTTCACCATCCCGTCCCAGGTGGTCTGAGCGGCCTGCAGCCGCTGAATCACCTCGCCGGCGTGCTCCTGGGTCGCGGCGCGATCGAGCGTGACGCCGGCACTGGCCCAGTTGTACATCCGGCTCACGGTCTCACGGGCCGTGGTGAAGGCCGCCAGCATGGTGCGTTGGGTTTCCTTGTCCCGCGCCTGGTCAAAACGTTCGGCGGGCGGATCGGCCGCGATCGGGGCGGTGGCCAGGAGCGCGGTGGTCAGCAGCAGGTACATGGTGCAGTCCTCCTCAGGACGCGTCGAGAGCGGTCAGGGTGGCCGGGCGGATTGCCCGGCATCCGGCGCGGCGCCCCAGGCAGCGGTGCGCTCGGCGCCCGACGCCCCCATGGTACGGCGGTGGTCACACATAGACCAGCCGAACTTTACTAACGTTATCATCGTAATACTCTATGCAACAGCCCGGCGCCTGAAAGGCCCACATTGGTATTACCGATGTATCACATCCGATAATTCGATTTGCCCACAGTGGTACCGCCTCCTAGCTTCTCCGCCATGCTGCTCCTCGAAACCCTGGCCGCCGTGCCGGCCGCGCTGGACCAGATCCCACCGATCACCTGGGCCTACGTCGGATTCTTCGGCCTGGTGGCCCTCTTCCTGGCTCTGGACCTTGGCGTGTTCCATCGCGAGGCCCACGTGGTGGGGATGCGGGAGGCCGTGACCTGGACCGTCATCTGGATTGCCACCGCACTCCTCTTCAACCTGCTGGTGTTCTTCCTGTACGAGCGGCACTGGCTCGGCCTCGGGCTCAACGTGCCCCAGCTCGACGGCAGCACGCTGCCCCTGGTGGGCGGCCTCGAGGCGGCCAAGCTCTTCTTCGCCGGCTACGTGGTGGAGAAGTCGCTGAGCATGGACAACGTGTTCGTGATCGCCATGATCTTCGGGTACTTCGGAACCCCGGCCCAGTACCAGCACCGGGTGCTGTTCTGGGGCATCCTGGGAGCGCTGGTCATGCGCGGCGGGATGATCGCCGTGGGAGCGCAGCTGATCCAGCACTTCAGCTGGGTCATCTACATTTTCGGCGGATTCCTGATCCTCACCGCGATCAAGATGGCGGTGGTGTCCACCTCGAACATCGATCCGGAGCAAAACGTCCTCATCCGGCTGGTGCGCCGGCTGATGCCGGTGTCCACGACATACGACGGGCAGAAGTTCTTCACCCGGATCGACGGGCGGCGGGCGGCGACGCCGCTGTTCCTGGCGCTGGTCATGGTGGAGTTCACCGACCTGGTGTTCGCGGTGGACTCGATTCCGGCGATCTTCGCCATCACCGCCGACCCGTTCCTGGTCCTGACCTCGAATGTCTTCGCGATCCTGGGCCTGCGCTCCCTCTACTTCTGCCTGGCCGCGATGCTGGACAAGTTCCGCTACCTCAAGCCGGCGCTGGTGGGTGTGCTGGCCTTCGTCGGGGTGAAAATGCTGCTGGTGCATTCGACCTGGAAGATTGACACGACCGTGTCGCTCGCCGTGGTGCTCACGATTCTCACCGCTGGCGTCGTGGCCTCCGTCGTCGCTGCACGGCGGAGTGGCGAGCGCTTGGGTGGCGCGACCTGACCGGATCCGCCACCGACCCCGGCCCCGCCGGGACCCGCTCCGGTTCCTCTCCCACGAACCTGCCCGGCCCGTCCCCCTGGGGGCGGGCCGATTCGTGGGCGGGGCCTTGGTGGAGCGCCCCATGATGCCGCCACCCCACCCCGGTCAGGCCGGGCCTGCCGGACGGAGGAGACGCCAGTGAACACCGTTGACCTGCTGCAGGCGAACCTGCTATCGCCGATCGCCCTGGCCTTCGCCCTGGGGCTGCTGGCCCGGGTGGTCCGCAGCGAGTTCTCCCTGCCCAAGGACGTGTACCTCGGGCTCTCGATCTTCCTGCTCTGGGCCCTCGGCCTGCAGGGCGGCGTCGAGCTGCGCCACTCCAGCCTGCAGGCGATCGCCGGGCCCGCGCTCGCCACGGTGGGGCTCGGGGTTCTCACCCCGATCACCACCTACCTGGTCGTCCGCCGGCTCGGCCGGTTCTCCACCGCGGACAGCGCCGCCATTGCCGCGCACTACGGCTCGGTCTCGGCCGTGACGTTCATCGCCGCCTCCGGGTTCGTGAAGGCGCAGGGGCAGGAGGCCGAAGGCTTCATGCCGACCCTGCTGACCCTGCTCGAGAGCCCCGGCATCGCGGTGGCGCTGGCGCTGGGCGCCTACCACGCGCGGGAGGGGGAGCGGCCCGTGCGTGAGGTGATGCACGAAGTCCTGACCGGCCGCACAATGGTGTTGCTGCTGGGGGGATTGGTGGTGGGGTTCCTGATCGGAGACCAGCACTGGGCCACGATTGGGCCGTTCTACGACACCACGGGTGCGGTCTTCCGTGGCGTGCTGTGCCTGTTCATGCTGGAAATGGGGGTCACCGCGGGGGCGCGCCTCGGGGACCTGCGGAAGGTGGGTGGCTTCCTGCTCGGCTTCGGCATGCTGATGCCGCTGGCGCACGGGACGCTGGGGGCCTGGATCGGGCAAGTCGCGGGACTCTCCGTCGGGGGCGCCACCGTCCTGGGCACCATGGCCGCCAGCGCATCCTATATCGCCGCTCCCCCCGCAGTCCGGCTCACCCTGCCGGACGCGAATCCCACCTACTACCTGACGGCCGCGCTGGTGATCACCTTCCCCTTCAACCTGCTGATCGGGATCCCGGTGTACTTCCGGGTCGCGACCTGGCTGGGAGGCGCTCCATGACCCCGGTCCCCATGACCCTCGTGACCATCATCGCCGAGCATGTACTGCGGGAGCCGCTTACGGCCGACCTCCGCCGCCTGGGAGCCCGCGGCTACAGCATCGGAGAGGTCGAGGGAGAAGGCACTCGCGGGCTGCACACCCAGGACTGGCAGGGCAAGAACCTGCGGATCGAGACGGTGGTGCCGGCGGACGTGGCGGCGGCCATCCTCGCGCACCTGGCCGCGCGGTATTTCGACGATTATGCGATGATCGCCTACACCAGCACCGTCGCCGTCTTGCGGAGCGGGAAGTTCGCCTGAGGGCCCCCTGGGAGACTCCGCCCCGCGCACGGGGCGGTCAGTCGCGGTAGGGATCGACCTCGTTCACTCCGGCCATGACCACGACGAGGGGCCGGAGGGTGTGCACCACCTCGATGGTGCCGCCCTGGGCCCGGAGCACCTCGGGGAGCCGCCGGTACACGTGCGGGCTCTCATCCAGCCCGCCTCCCCGGAGGATCACCCCCTTCTCCCGCACCCAGCGCTGCATCCTCTCCTCGGTGACCCGGCCCGGGGTGATCACTCTGCCGGTCTTCCGGTTGACCTTTCCCGCCGCCTGGGTCCGGGACATGATCCGCCCGGCCCCGTGCACGGTGGAGTAGAGCGCGGCCCGTTGCAGCTCCGCCACCGCCTCCGGCGAGCCATCTTCGGGTGCCGCCGCGCCGGCGCCGCGGATGATCACGGCGTCGTCCCCCATTGAGCCCCCGACGAAGCCGAGCTGGCCGGGGAAGGCCGGGGTCGCCCCTTTCCGGACGACCACCAGATCTTCGCCCTCGTGGGTTTCCTTCCAGGCGAAGTTGTGGTGGTTGTGCACCAGCTCCACCTCCCGGCCGCCCAGCATGGCCACGACCGTCCGCGCCACCCACTCGCGACCGGCATGGGCGTACTCGCCCGCCAGGTTCATCAGCGCCCAGTAATCGTGCCCGATGGGCGCGGCGAGATCGAGCAGGACTTCGCGCTCCGGCACCCGCGCGCCCCATGCTTCCCCCTGCCCCAGCGCCAGGAACGCGGACGCCACGGCGTGTCCGAAGCCCCGGCTCCCGAAGTGGACCCCGACCCAGAGCCGCTCCGCCTCGTCGGCGAAGACGTCGACGTAGTGGTTGCCGCTCCCGACCGTGCCGAGCTGGCTCCGCGCCTTTTCCCGCAGGCCGTCCCGGTGTTTCGCCGGAACGGCATCCCACGCCGGGTGCTCGAATAGCGGCGCGTCCACCGGGGCATGGTCGGCCCGGTTCGTCCGCCCGACCCCGAAGCTGATGGTGGCCTGGATCTCGTCGGCCAGGTCATTGAGCGCCCGGGACTGCTTGCCGGGGTTCTTGCCCAGCGCCTCGAGGGTGAGGTCGGTCCGGATCGCCGCGTTGCCGCAGGCAATGTCGAACCCGACCCCCACCACCGAGACCTGGTCGTGATAGGCGGCGACGCCGCCGATGGGCATGACGTAGCCGACATGCCCATCGGCCATGAGCGCCACCCGCCGCGCCCGCTCCGCGACCTTCCGGAGCTGGAGCAGGGTGGACTCATCGTGCTGGCCAAAGATCCGCATCGGGCCATCCTCCTCTCACGGGCGTTTACTCGTCTTCCTCGTCGAGCCGGCGCCGCAGGGTGCGGTCGGCGGCCCGGTTCTCGGCGTAGCTCTGGCTCACCGAGCGCACCTGGTCGGTGCGTACCCGGATGCGGGCGCCCGTCAGGTCCACGAACACGATCCATCGCGGCGGCAGCCAGCGGCCGAGCTGACGCTCGATCGCGCCGGCCATCGTGGCCGAGACCGGCCAGTGCCCGCATTCCGCGCAAACCAGGAAATAGTTGGTTTCCATGGTGGATCCGTGGAATGTGGGTCAGGTCATGACAACACCGGGATGTCGAGAGCCGCCCGGCGCGCCGGGGGCCGGCGCAGCAGTGCGAAGACCGCACGCTCCGCGGCACGGATCGCGAGCGACGGCTCGTACCGATCCTCCGGCGTCTCGAGCAGCAGGAGACGGATGTCCAGCATGGGTCCTCCCTTCTTCCGCAAACGAATCGCCCCACCTGTCGGCCGGCACAGGTGGGGCGATTCCGCCTCGGGGGAGGAGGGAAAGGCTCAACCCGTCGAGGCCACCAGTGCGGCAAGGAAGTATTTCGGCGCATCAGCCCACGCGCGCGCCCGGGAGGCCTGGGCCTCCAGGTGTAGTGCGCTGCCGGGTCGAGTGCCGGTGGTCGTGAAGTGGAACATGCCGTCCTCAGATGCTGGAAACGCCAATCCCCGTCTTCGGGGGGCGGCAACGATACGAACGACCGTCGCCGCTGTCAATAGTCCGTTGCTACTGCCCCGCCGCCGTGTCCACGGTGAGCATGAATCCGTTCTTCCCGGCCTGCATGTGAATCACGTCCCGGCCGTTCTCATCCCGGACCCGCAGCATGGCGCCGGTCGAGTCCGCCAGCAGCCGGACCAGGTTGCGGCCGAACTCGTCGTTCACCTTGATGTTGGCCCCGCGCTCGTCGGCCAGGATCCGTACCAGTTCCGCGTTGTTGCCGGTGGCCTCGACCTGCACCCGGCCGCCCACCTCCGCTTTCACCGCGAAGGGATCCCCCTGGCGCAGCTCGGCCTCGGCGCCCCGGGCGACCATCACCGGGCGGGTCAGGCCGGCCGGTTCAAACACGATTTCGCCCAGGTCCACCAGCCCCGTGCTGCTCGACGCGCAACGGAACCCGCGCTCGACGTTGATCTCCGTGCCGCCCTCGGGTTCGAGAATGCAGCCCTCGAGGGCCCGCTCCGCGTCGGCGGTGGTGAGTCGCACGACCGCGCGCACCCGGGGCAGGCCACCCGCCGTCTCGCGCCGCACGTCCACCTGCTGCACCCGCCCGATGGTCCTGCCGTCGAGCAGGAAGTCCATCTCCGCCCGGGCGGCCAGTTCGCCAGTCCAGCTGGCGGCATGCTGCACCGCGGTCGCGAGGGCCTCCTTGGTGGCGGCCTTGGCCTGCTGCCCGAGGGTGATCAGCAGCATGCCGACGGCAAAGACGCCCAGGGCGCCGAGCCCGATTCTGGTCCAGAGGCTTCGCATGGGTCCTCCCGGTGAAACGCGGATGGCGAGCGGAGACGGGCTCCCTACGCCACCCCCCCGGGATGGTTTCATGGTGAGACGGGCCCGGGGCGGTCCCGTTCCCGGATCAGGAACTCCCGGGCTGGACCTGCCTCGGTCAGCTCGAGTGCCCGGGACCATGCCGTCCGGGCCGGTTCCAGCTGCCCGGCGCGCCGGAGCAACCGGGCCCTGGTGGCGTGATACCAGGGGGACCGCGCCAGGTCCCCCCGCTGGCGCAGCGGCTCCAGCGCCGCCAGCCCTGCCCCCGCCCCATCCCGCTCGGCCAGCGCCACGGCCCGGTTGAGTTCCACCACGGGGGAGGGCTCGACTCGAAGCAGCTTGTCGTAGGCGGCCACGATCCGGTCCCAGTCGGTCGCAACCCACGCCGGGGCGGAGGCGTGGATGGCGGCGATCTCCGCCTCGAGGTGAAAGCGGGTGAGGGTGCCGCCGCCCATGGCCGCCTGCAGGCGGTGGAAGCCCCGCTGGATGAGCCGCTGGTCCCAGCGCCGCCGATCCTGGTCGGGGAGCAGCGCGAACCCCCCGGCCTCCGCGCGGGCCGGAAGTCGGGCGGCGAGGAACGCAGTCAGCGCGGCGAGCGCATGGGGCGCCGATCCGGCGGTGGCGGGATGGTCGGCGAGGGCTTCCGCCAGCCGATGCGCGTCGGCGATCAGGTCGAGCCGGATCGGATCCTCGCCCCGGCTGGGCGCGAAGCCCTCGTTGAAGATCAGGTAGACGACGTCCAGCGCGGCCGGCAGCGCCGCCGCGAGGGACGCGTCATCCCGGCGCAACACGACCAGCGCCGGCGCTTCCCGGAGGCGGCGCTTGGCCCGCACCAGCCGCTGCGCCACGGTGGACTCCTCGAGCAGCAGGGCGCGCGCGATCTCCCGGGCGCTCAGCCCCGCCACCACGCTGAGCGCGAGCGGCACCACCACCTCCCGCGGCAGCGGCAAGGCGGCGCAGGTGGCGAGCAGCACCAGCACCTCGTCCGGGACGTCCCCCTCCGCGCTTCCGGCGGGCTCCGTCGCGATCCGGGCCGCCAGGCGCTGGGCGGTGGCCTCGTGACGCAGCCGGTCGAGCGCCCGGTTCCGGGCGGCCTGAAACAGCCAGGCGGCGGGATCCGCCGGCACGCCGCGGAAGGGCCAGGTGCGGAGCGCGGCGAGCAGTGCGTCCTGGGTCACGTCCTCCGCCAGGTCGAGGCGGTCGGGGCCGAGCCGCGCGACCAGCGTCGCCACCACCCGCGCGTGGCTGTGGCGGAACAGGTTGGCGACCAGCCCCGGGACCCCGGCGGCGTCGGGCGTCACCCGATCTCGATCTCCCGCACCTCGATCCAGCCGTTGGCGACGTGGGGACAGTCGCGGGCGATGGCGAGGGCGCCATCCAGGTCCGGGGCGAGCACCACGAAGTAGCCGCCCACCACGTCCTTGGTCTCGGTGAAGGGCCCGTCCATGAGCCGGCCAGCGGCGTCCTTCCCGACCCGCCGCCCCAGGCCGTCCCGCAGCTTCACGCCGGCGGAGAGCTTGCCCGCCTCCGCCATCCGCTGGGTCCAGGTGGAGTATTCTGCCACCACCGACTGCATCTCGGCGGGGGAGAGTTCAGCGTACTGGGCGGGATCTTCGTGGAGCAGCAGCAGAAACGACGGCATGGTGGCCTCGGGGTCGAGGGGTTACACGGTCACCGGAGTGGCGCCCGCTCACCCCAGAGACGGACAGGGGGTCCGCGACTCGACCGGCGGCGGGGCGGCGGGGCGGTTCGAACGCTAGAGCCGGGGAGGCGGCGGCAGGTCCGGGAGACCCATGGCCTGCCGCAGCCGCACGAACCCCGGTTCACTCCAGAGCGGGGCGTACCAGGGGGCGTTGAGCGGGGTTGCGTAGAGCATCCCGTCCTTCGCGGTGTGGGCGCGTTCGAGCCACGCGATGGCCTCCGCATGTTCCCCGATGCCGACCAGCCCGATCGCGACCGTCGCCGGCGAGGCACGCCCCGCGCGCGCTTCCACCTCGAGGGCGCGGACCATGGCGGTGGCGCGGGGCATGTCGCCCGCGGCCGCGACCGCGTTGGCCAGGACACCGCCGAAGGGATTCTGCGGCGCGAGGCGCATCGCCTCCTCCAGCAGGGACACGGCTTCCCGGGCATTGCCCAGCCAGAGCTGGGCGGAGCCGAGGAAGGCGTGGCCGGTCCAGAGCGCGGGGGCCAGGTCGATGGCGCGCCGGCCCGCCGCGACGGCGGAGTCCCGCTGGCCCGCCAGCGCGCGGATGTAGCTCAGCTCCCCATTGATGATCGGCGCCATCGGGTCGAGCGCGCGGGCGCGTTCCATGGCGCGCACCGCATCCGTGGCGCGGCCGAGGCTGGCATAGAGCTCTCCCTGCCACTGGAAGGTGGAGGGGTAGGCGGAGTCGGCGGCGGCGGCGCGGAGGAACGCCGCCTCCGCGTCCTTCCAGCGCCCGAGGCTCTTGTAGAGCTGGCCCCGCGCGGCGTGGGCCTCGGCCAGGGTGCTGTCGAGGGCGAGCGCCCGGGCGGCGGCGCGCTCGACGAGGGGCAGCACGGAGTCCACGGGGGTGGGGCCGTAGATCGGGAGGAGACCGACGGCATCGGCCAGGCCGGCCCAGGCCCGGGCGAAGCCGGAATCCCGCGCGATGGCCTGCTGGAAGTAGTCCGCCGCCCGCCGCAGGCTCTCCTCGCCGCGCTGGCGCCAGTGGAACCGGCCCCGGAGGTAGAGGTCGTAGGCGTCCATGTCTCCGGTCGCGGGCCGCACCGAGGCGCGGTCGGAGTCGAAGGCGACTTCCAGCTCCCCGGCGATCGAGCGGCCAATCTCCTCCTGCACCTGGAACACGTCCTTCACCTCCCGCTCGTAGCTCTCCCCCCAGCGGACCAGGCCATCCCGGGCGCTGGTCAGCTGCACCGTCACCCGCACCCGCTGCCCGCCCCGCCGGAGCGAGCCGCTCAGCACGTGCGCGACGCCCAGTTCCCGGGCGACGGTGCGGACGTCGGTGGTCCGGTCCCGCATGGCGAAGGCGGAGGCCGACGCCGCGACCCGGAGCGACGGTACCCGGGAGAGCGCGGTCGTCAGCTCCTCGGTGATGCCGTCGGCGAAGTAGCCGTCGTCGGCGCTGCCGCCACTCAGGGTGACGGGGAGCACCGCGAGCGAGTTGGGCGGCGCGCCGCCCTCCGCGCCGCCGCGCCCGCGGCTCAGCCACCACCCCGCGCCCAGCGCCACCGCCACGAGGCCGGCCAGCGCCGGGACCAGCCAGCGCCGGCCGCCGCGCGGGGCAATGCCTGGGAACGTGGTGACGCTGCCGCTGGCGGTGAACACCCCGTCCAGGGCGGCGACGATCTCATCGGCATTGGCCGGGCGGTCCGCCGGATCCTTGGCCAGGCAGCGATGGACCAGGGCCGCGAGCGGGGGCGGGACCTCGGGGGCCAGGCTCTCCAGCCGTGGCGGGTCCTTCGCCACGATGGCGGTGAGCAGCTCCCGCGGCCCGAGACCGGCGAAGGGCGCCCGTCCGGCGAGCGCCTCGAAGGCCATCGCGCCGAAGGAGTAGAGGTCCGCCCGGTGGTCCACCCCGGGATCGGCGGCGGCCTGCTCCGGCGCCATGTAGGCCAGGGTGCCGAGCGACGTCCCGAGGGCGGTGAGCGGGGCCCCGCCTGAATCGGTGGGCGTGACCGGGCGCTCCTGGCCCGAGGCGATCGCCTTGGCGACCCCGAAGTCGGTGACCATCGCCGCCCCGCCCGAGAGCAGGACGTTGTCCGGCTTGATATCGCGATGCACCACGCCGCGGGCATGGGCGAAGGCGAGCGCCTGGGCCACGTCGCGGAGGAGCGGCACCGCTTCCCGCGCCGGGATCGCGCCGCGGGTACCGAGGGCGGCCCGGAGCGACTCCCCCTCGACGTACGGCATGGTGTAGTAGGGGAGCTGGTCCAGCACCCCTGCCCCGAGCACGGTGACGATGTGGGGGTGCTGCAGCTGCGCGGCGAGCAGCACCTCGCGCTCGAACCGCTCCCGGTTGACCCCGGCGGCCAGGTCGGGAGCGAGCACCTTCACCACGATGCGGCGGCCCAGGCGCCGGTCGAGCGCCAGGAAGACGCGCGACATGCCCCCGCCGCCGAGCTCGCGCTCGACGGCGTACTGGTCACCCAACCGCTGTTGCAGGGCGTCGCGAAGATCCATGGGGTGCCGGGTCAGACGGTGGCGCCGGGCCTAAGGTTGCATCGGACCTGCCCTTACCGGTTGCTTACTTGAGGCGGGGCCGGGTGCTCCGCGGCGCCGGCTGGCACTCGGGCCAGCTGGTCGGGACCGGGCGCCGGTTCGCTGCCGTGTCGGCCCGGGCCCGTTCCGCGAGGGCGGCCAGGTCCACCCGCTCGCGGGTAACGGTCTCCGGATCCTCCGACGCCATGTAGGCGAGCATCGCGGTCAGCGTCGCGTTGGAGCGGAGGTCGTCCCAGACCACCTTGTCGTAGGTGTCCCGGTTGGTGTGCCAGGTGTAGGTGCCGTAGTCCCACGACAGGGCGCCAAGGCTGGTCGCGGGGAGCCCATAGCAGGCAAAGGCCGCGTCGTCACTGCCCCCGCCGGATGGAAAGCCGGGGCCGCTGAAGGCGATCTGCTTCCGGAACACCTCCGGCAGCCGGGCGAGGTACCCCTCGAAGTGCTGCGCGAGGTCCGGCAGGCCGGCGGCGCCGAGCCGCACGATGCGTCCGGTGCCGTTGTCCTGGTTGAGCAGGACCTGCAGCCCCTCGCGGATCTCGGGATGGTCCTCGCTGAAGGCGCGGGACCCCACCAGCCCGTTTTCCTCCGAGGTCCAGTGCCCCACCAGGATGGTGCGGCGCGGGTGCGGCAGCACCTGCTGCAGGATGCGCATGGCTTCCATCATGACGATGGTCCCGGTGCCGTTGTCGGTGGCGCCGGAGGAGCCGTCCCACGAATCGAAATGGGCGGAGAGCATCACGTATTCGGCCGGCAGCTGGGTGCCCGGGATGGTCGCGATGGTATTGAAGATCGGCTGTTCAGGGAGCAGCTCGGCATCAAGGTCGAGCCGGAGCTTCGGCCCCTGGTTGCGCTCGGTGAGCCGGTAGACCAGGCCGTAGTCCTCGCAGGAGAGCGCCACCGCGGGGGCACGGGTGTTGTAGGTGTCGAAGATCTCGATCGTTCCCCAGGCGTCCTTGGGCCGGCTGGTGAGGATGCCGGCCACGCCGGCAGCCTCGAGCCGGAGGCCGAGCTCGCCGGTGCCCAGGGCCAGGCTGTAGCCGGTGCCGCGGACGTCCGGGCCGGCCCACTCCCGGCGCACCTGGGCGCGGAGGCTGTCCATCCGCACCTTGGACTCCGGCGTGGCGTGCTTCTCCCAGTTCTCCACCGGGCGACAGGTGGGCTGCGGCGCCGCCACCAGGACCAGCTTTCCCTTTGCCTGCGGCAGCCAGCGGATGAACGCGGCGCTGTCCGCGAAGCGGGGGAGGATGATCGTCCCGGCGGTGAGGTTCTTCTTCCTGGTCCCCGGACTGAAGCCGAGCATCGTCCCCTCGAGGCTCCGCACCCGCGGGGCGACGAGGTCGATGTGCGAGTGACCCCGGCGCCACCCGCGCCAGGTCCCGGACTGCTCGTTGCGGGCCGCAATGCCCCAGGAGGCGTAGGACCGCACCAGCCAGTCGTTGCCGCTCTTCTGCAGGGCAGTGCCGGTCAGCCTCGGACCGATCGAATCGAACAGCACCTGGGCCAGCGGCTCGGTGAGGGAGCTGTCCATGCCGAGGGTCCAGATCCGGGCGAGGAGTGGATCGGTGGTCTGGGAGTCCTGCCCGGCAGCGGGCAGCGACGCCCCGGCCAGCAGGGCGAACAGGGTGGCGGGTACGGCCAGGATCCGCATGAGCGACGTCCGGAAGAGTGGTGGGTGTGCTGGGAAGCGGGCCGGCGCATGGCGGCG
>JAEUJI010000272.1 GCA_016794805.1 Gemmatimonadota bacterium | reverse complement strand
CGGGACGCGACATCTACCTCCGCGAGGGGTGCTACACCTGCCACTCGCAGATGGTGCGCCCCATGCGCGCCGAGGTCCTGCGCTACGGCGAATGGACCCGGGCCGGCGAGTACGCCTACGACCACCCGTTCCAGCTCGGGTCGCGCCGCCTGGGACCGGATGTCCAGCGCCTCGGGGGCAAGTATCCCGACGCCTGGCACTACGAGCACATGCGGGACCCCCGCAGCACCTCCCCGGGGAGCGTGATGCCCCCCTATACCTGGCTGCACCGCCAGACGGTGGACCCGGCGGACATCCAGGCCTCGATGCGGGCGCTGCAGAAGGTGGGGGTCCCCTATACCGACGCCCAGGTCGAGGCGGCGCCGGCGGAGATGCAGGCCCAGGCCGCCGGCATCGTGGACCGGCTCAAGGGCGCCGGGATCGACGCCCAGCCGGACCGGGAGATCATCGCGCTGATCGCCTACCTGCAGCGCCTGGGACGGGACGGCCGCGCGGCGATCGCCGCCGGCGCCACCGGCGCCGACACGGCGGCGGCCCCATGAACCCGATCTTCCGGGAGGCCGCGGCCTCCGTCACGATGGGGTGGGTCCTGGGGGTGACGACGGTGCTGTTCCTCAGCGCCTTCCTCTTCTGGACCTGGTGGGCATGGACGGCCAGGAACAAGGCGAAATGGGAGGCGGCGAGCCGCCTGCCCTTCACGGACGGAGGCGACTCGTGAGCAATCGGGACCTGAACCAGGTGCTGGGCCACGCCGACGAGGCGGACGGGATCGAGGAGTACGACAATCCGCTGCCGAACTGGTGGCTGGGACTGTTCTACTTTACGATCGCCTGGGCGCTGGTGTACGGCGTGCACTATCACTTCGTGGCGCATCGCTCGCAGACCAAGGTCCTCGCCGCCGAGATGGCGGAGGCGGATCAGCGCTGGCCGCGCGAGGCGGCCGCCGCGGCCGCGGTCACGGTGGACCTGTCGGAGGCGAATGTCGAGGCGGGCGAGGAGGTCTTCAAGGCCAACTGCGTCGCCTGCCACGGCGCGGAACTCACCGGGGGCATCGGGCCGAGCCTGGTGGACACCGCCTGGATCCATGGCGGGACGCCGGAGGCAATCCAGCATACGATTACCGTGGGCGTCCCGGAGAAGGGCATGCTCACCTGGGGTCCGATCCTCGGCCCCGAGAAGGTGGCCCAGGTGACGGCCTACGTGGTGCACAAGAACCAGGAAGCCACCGGCCAGGGCGGGCGGAAGGCGACGGACGACGACGCGTCGTGAGGTCCCGGGGGAGAAAGCGGCGGAGCAGATGATCGGATTCAAGCAGCAGCGGAAGTGGATCTACCCTCAGACGGTGACGGGACGGTGGCAGCGGCTGCGGAAGTGGACCTTCGCGGCGCTCCACCTGATCCTGTTCGTCACCCCCTGGATCCTGGTCAGCGGCAACCCGGCGCTCCGTATCGACCTGCCGGGGCGGAAGCTCTACGCCCTGGGCGCGATCTTCACCGCGGCGGACACGATCTTCCTGCTGTTCCTGCTGCTGTTCCTGGCGTTCTCCCTGTTCTTCTTCACCTCCCTCTTCGGCCGGCTCTGGTGCGGGTTTGCCTGCCCCCAGACCGTCTTCCTCGACGCCTGGGTGCG
>JAEUJI010000241.1 GCA_016794805.1 Gemmatimonadota bacterium | reverse complement strand
GTCTCGGTCATGCGGGTGCTACCGGCGCTGGAGACCGCCAGCGCGATCCCGAAGTCCGCCACCAGCGCCGACCCGTCGTGCAGCAGGATGTTCTCCGGCTTGATGTCGCGGTGGATGACGCCGTGGCGGTGGGCGTAGTCGAGCGCCGCCGCCACCTCCCCCGCGAGCCGGACCGCGACCCCGATCGGGAGCTGCTTCTCCCGGGTGAGCCGGTCCCGCAGCGACTCGCCCTCCACGAACGGCATCACGTAGTAGGCGGTGCCCTGTACCTCGCCGGAGTCAATCAGGCCCAGGATGTGGGGGTGCTGCAGGGTGGCGATGGTCTTGATCTCACGCAGGAACCGCTCGGCCCCGATCACGGCCGCCAGTTCCGGCCGGAGGACCTTGATCGCGACCCGCCGGTCGTGCTTGAGGTCCTGGGCCAGGTAGACCGTGGCCATGCCGCCGGCCCCCAGCTCCCGTTCGATGCGGTAGCGGTCGGCGAGGGCGGCGGCGAGCCGATCGAGCGGAGCAGTCACTATCGGCGCCCCATTTTCTGCTGCAGCTCCTCGAACCAGTTGTCCACCACGACCAGCGGGATCTCCAGGTCGGAATCCGGCGTGACTGAACGCGCCATGATGAAGCGGCCGTCGGGCCCCACGTCGAAGGGGGTGTAGTACTCGCGCGGGCTCATGTAGATCTTCTCGCCCAGCGGGAACAGCAAGACGGGCGCGCCCAGCCGCGGCTCGGCTCCCGGGCCGACGGCGGCCGCCATCATCTCCCCCTGGGCGCTGACGTAGAACAGCTCCCGGCCATTCCGGGCCCAGAGCGGCGCGACCCCGCCGTCGTTCGACACCTGCCACTTGCCGGCATCTGCGTCGGGAAAGGGGCGGAGGAACACCTCGGTGCGGCCGGTCTCGTTCGACTCATACGCCAGCCAGCGGCCGTCGGGGGAGAGCGCGATCGCCTCCTCGTCGTAGGGCGTCGCGACGATCGGCACCGGGACAGTGTCCACCCGGGGACGGATGCCGACGATGTCGCGTCCCCCCGCCTGCCCGACGACCCCGCCGGTGCGGAAGAGCAGCCAGCGGCCATCCGGCGACCAG
Organism: Gemmatimonadota bacterium; assembly: GCA_016794805.1. Taxonomy (GTDB): domain Bacteria; phylum Gemmatimonadota; class Gemmatimonadetes; order Gemmatimonadales; family GWC2-71-9; genus JADJOM01. Next base: position 33,580 of record JAEUJI010000241.1, on the reverse strand, counting down.
GCGCCTTCGAAGATCCCCCCCGTCGCCCGCTGGATGAGGGAGTCGGCCCCGGTGCCATTGGCCGGCCGCCGGTAGAGCCCCCCGGTCCCCACCCCGGTGCGGTTCGATCCGAACATCAGGGACACCCCATCCGGCATCCAGCGGGGCCGGAACTCCGCGGCGCTCTCAAACGAGACCCGGGACAGGGGGCCCCGCGGCAGCTGCTTCACCCAGATATCGTCGCCCGCGTCGGTGGAGAGCCCGATGGCGAGGCGGGTACCGTCGGGGGACAGGTCCCAGCCGACGTTGTCCCCGAACTGCGTGAGCCGGAAGGTCCAGCCCGGATCCACCGGCGTTTCCCGGCCGGTGCGATCCACCCACACCATGGTGTATTCCCGGAGCAGCGAGAGGGTCGCGCCCAGGCGGGTGACCAGGGTGCCCGATGACGACACCGCCAGCAGCGGGATCTGCCGGTCGATCACCGCGATGCTGTCCAGGATGGGAACCGGGGAACCCTCGATGGTCAGGGAGCCCAGGTCAAACGCGGCCGCCAGCAGCGCGCCGTCCGGCCGGACGAAGACGAGGTGCCCGGTCGGGACATACACGCCCTTCGAGGCACCGGCCACGACCTGGTGGGTGGCACCGGAGCGGAGGTCCACGACCCAGAGGTCCTGCTGGATCGCGCAGGACGAGGCACACCGGGTATAGAGCACCCCGCGCGCCTTGGGCAACGGTGAGGGAAAGAGATTGGGCAGGGTGTCGGCGACCAGGGTGTCCGGCACGCCGCCCTCGGCCGACACGCGCCGGAGCCCCAGCCCGCCGCCCACCGGGAGGAAGACGATGGTCTCGTCATCGAGCCAGGCCAGCCCGGGGTTCCCGGAGGCGCCGCTGGCCAGGGTGATGGCCGCGCCGCCGATGACCGGGATCTTCCGGAGCTCCCCCTGCGAGGTAAAGGCAATCCACTTGCCGTCGGGAGACCAGGTGAAGTTCACCACGCCGACCGTGCCCAGCAGGGGCGTGGCGGCGTAGCGATCCCGCTGCTTGATCCAGAGCTGGACTGCCCCTTCCCCGGCCGGGCCGGCGTAGGCGATGCGGGAGCCGTCCGGTGAGGGCACGGCCGGCCAGTTCGGCTCCGGCGTCTGTGTCGGCGGCAGCGCCAGGCCATAGCGGATGACCGGCGCGGACGCCGGCCGGCGGACGAGGGCCAGCGCGCCGGCGCCGAGCAGCAACCCGCCGAGGCCGGCCAGCAGCAGCGGCAGCCGCCCTCGCCAGCCCGCGCGGGAGCCCGGCCTCCCGGCGGCAGGCATCGCCACGGTGGCGGTGGCCGTGTGGTAGTGGGCGTCGGTCAGCGCGGCGGCGAACAGCGCCGCGGTGGCAAAGCGGTCGGCCGGCGTCTTCTCCAGCGCGGTGAGCACCGCGGCCTCGACATTGGCCGGGATGGTGTGGCGCTTGGGAAGGAGGGGGCGCGGCTCCTCGGTGACGACCTTGGCGACGATGGCCTGCGCAGTAGGACCGGTGAACGGCGGTTCGCCGACCAGCATCTCGTAGAGCACGCACCCCAGGGCATAGACGTCCGACCCGGCGGTGATCTCCCGCTCGCCCATCGCCTGCTCGGGGCTCATGTACGTCGGGGTGCCGAGCGACATGCCGGTCTCGGTCATCCGGCTGCCGCCCGCCTTGCTCGCGGCCAGCGCGATCCCGAAGTCCGCCACCAGCGCCCGGCCGTCATGCAGCAGGATGTTCTCCGGCTTGATGTCGCGATGGATCACGCCGTGGCGGTGGGCGTAGTCGAGCGCCCCGGCCACTTCGGTGGCGATGCGGACGGCGTCGCCGATCGGGAGCTGCTTTTCCCGTTCCAGCCGGTCGCGGAGCGATTCGCCGTCGATGAACGGCATGACATAGTAGAGGAAGGACTCGGACAGACGGTCCGTCGGACCGTCGGACCGTCGGTCCGTCACGCCGGAATCAAACAGCGGCAGGATGTGCGGGTGCTGCAAATTCGCTGTCGTCTTGATCTCTGACAAGAACCGCTCGGCCCCGATGACCGCCGCCAGCTCCGGCCGCAGCACCTTGATGGCGACCTTGCGATCGTGCTTGAGATCCTGGGCCAGGTACACCGTGGCCATGCCGCCGGCGCCCAGCTCCCGCTCGAGACGGTAGCGGTCGGCGAGGGCGGCGGCGAGGCGATCCGGAATCGTGGTCACGGCGCGGTCGTTTCCAGGCGTCCGAGTTCCGCCCGCCAGTTGAGGATCAGGTTGAGCTCACTCGCGTCGCTGCCGCCGGATTCCAGCATCAGGAACCGCTTGCCGTCCGGATGCACATCGTAGCTGCGGTGGTAGTCCTGCACCGGCAGGCCGGGCACGGAGAACAGCAGCCTGGGGGGGCCGGCGCTGAAGCGGCGCCCGAGGGTGACCGGCACGGCGAACATGTCCCCGCGGGGGCTCCGGAAGAACAGCTCGGTCCCATCCCGCTTCCAGAGCGGCTCCACGCCCCCTCCCACCGAGATGGCGAAGCGCGCCGCATCCACCTCGGGGAAGGGCCGCACGTACACCTCGGGCGTACCCGATTCGTTGGAGACGTAGGCCAGCCACTGGCCGTCGGGGGAAACCACCATCGCGAAGGTGTCGAACCGCGACTGCAGCAGCGTCCGGGCGATGGTGTCGACCCCCGTCCGCATGATGGACAGGCGACGGGTGCCCGCCGCGCCTCCCTGCGACCGGAACACGGTGTAGCGGCCGAGGGGGTCGAACCAGATCTCATCCAGGGGCGGGGCCTGGGGTGAGGCGGGCTGGACGCTGTCGCTGCCGTCGGCGCGCTGCATCCAGGCGGTCCGCCGGTTGTTGCGGGTGGCGAGGAACGCGACCCGGCGGCCGTCCGGGGTCCACACCGGACGATCGGCGTTCTGGACATCAAACGAGAGGCGGCTGAAGGCCCCCGCGGGCAGCTGTTTCACCCAGATCTGGGTCTCTCCCCCCTGGGACCTGGCGAGGGCGATCTGGCGGCCGTCAGGCGACAGCGCCAGCTGCATGAAGGTCCCCACCAGGGCGGTGTCCACCGGCGTCTTCCTGCCGCTGCGATCCACCCAGACGACCCCCACCGCCCCGGTGGACTTCCGCTGGTAGACCAGCGTTCCCGTCTCCGACACGCCGAACTGGACCGTGCCGTTGCTGTTCTCTTCCTGGACGTCCTGCATGATCAGCGCGGGTGTGCCGCGGAGTTTCCCCGCATCGAGGTCGAAGCGGGCGACCATGAGCCGGCCATCCGCGCCACCGATGGCAATGAAGCCGGGCGGCATGTACCGGGCCATCGACCCCGGGGTCAACTCGGTCACGGCGCCGGTCTTGAGGTCCACCAGGCCGACCTGATTGGAGCCGATCGAGCCCTTCCACAGCATCACGAGGGCGCCGCCGCTGCCCGGCAGGACGTCAGGGTAGTCATGCTCCAGCACCCCACCGCCCGAGTCCGGGGTGGACACCACGGTCACCCGCCCGCCCGTGGGGGCCACCCGCGCGAGGCCCCGGGTGGAATGGGTGAAGTAGATCTGGCCGTCATCGCCCCAGTCCCCGCCACCGAAGGAGGCCACCGAGTCCCCCACCACGGTGCGGGGCACGCCCCCGGCGACCGCGATGACCTTGAGGACGGTCTTGCCGCTGGCGGTGGTGAAGAACCCGAGCGATTGCCCGTCGGGCGAGAAGAACGGGGCAAAGGCGCCCTTGGTGTCCGCGAGCCTGGAGCCGCCGGGCCGGTCGAGGTCCCGCACCCAGAGGGCGTCATCCGTGCCATCGGGGCCGATGAAGGCGATGCGCCTGCCGGACGGCGCCATGGCCAGCCGCAGGTTGCCGATCGCCCGGACCGTGACGCTATCCCCCAGCGAAAGGGTTGCGCGCACCACGTCGCCGGGGCCCACGCTGCCGGGATCTCCCATCCGTCCGCCGAGCATCAGCCCCGCGATCAGGGCGACGGTAGCGACGGTAACGACGGTAATGCCGGTACGGCCTACCGTCCTTGCCGTCCTTACCGTCCCGACGGCCCGTGCCGTCGTCGTCATCGGGTTGGCGAGCGCCGCCGCGAACTCGGCCGCGGTGGCGAAGCGATCGGCCGGCAGCTTCTCCAGCGCGGTGAGCACCGCCGCTTCAATGCCCGGCGGGATCGTCCGTCGCTGCTGCGTCAGCATGGCCGGCTCGGCGGTCATCACCTTGGCCACGATGGCCTGCGCGGTGGGGCCGGTGAACGGCGGCTCGCCCACCAGCATCTCGTAGAGCACGCACCCCAGCGCATAGACATCGCTCCGGGCGGTGATCTCCCGCTCGCCCATCGCCTGCTCGGGGCTCATGTAGGTCGGCGTGCCGAGCGACATGCCGGTCTCGGTCATCCGGGTGCCGCCCGCCTTGCTCGCCGCCAGCGCGATGCCGAAGTCGGCCACCAGGGCGCGGCCGTCGTGCAGCAGGATGTTCTCCGGCTTGATGTCGCGGTGGATCACGTTGTGGCGGTGGGCGTAGTCGAGCGCGCCCGCCACCTCGGTGGCGATCCGCACCGCGTCCGCCACCGGCAGCTGCTTCTCCCGGTTGATCCGGTCCCGGAGCGCCTCACCCTCGATAAAGGGCATCACGTAGTAGAGGAAAGACTCCACCAGACGGCCCGTCGGACCGTCGGTCCGTCGGTCCGTCACTCCACTATCAAACAGCGGCAGGATGTGCGGGTGCTGCAGGTTGGCCGTGGTCTTGATCTCGGAGAGGAACCGCTCGGCGCCGATCACGGCGGCCAGCTCGGGGCGCAGCACCTTGATCGCCACCTGGCGATCGTGCTTGAGGTCGTGGGCCAGGTAGACCGTGGCCATGCCGCCGGCGCCCAGCTCCCGCTCGATGCGGTAGCGGTCGGCCAGCGCCGCGGCGAGGAGCTCCGGGGTCATCGCGCTTCCACGTCGGCCACCCAGAGATCGGCCTGGTGCTCGCCGGCGACGAAGTAGAATCGCGTGCCATCGGTGTCGAAGACGCCGCGGACGGTCCGGGTCTCGGAAGGGTCGAAGGTGACGGCCTTGCGCAATGCCCCCGTCCGCAGGTCCACCGCCCAGTAGACCGGCTCACCAGCCTGATCCCGGGCAAAGGTGTACAGCGTCCGGCCGTCCGGCCCCAGCCGGGTCCAGTTGGGAATGAACCAGGGGGGCGGCCGGAAGAGGGTGTCCGGCGCCCCGCCGCCGGCACGGGCGGCGAGCGCGTCGTCGCCGTGGGGATAGCCGACATAGGCCGAGCGATCCCGGGTCACCGCCGTGGCGATCCGCAGCCCGACCCGCGCAGGCGGTCCCCAGGGCGCCGACTTCGACGGGCGCTTGATCTCGAGCACGGTCATGTCCGCGCCTTCGCCGCGACTGAAGGCGAGGGTGTTGTTGTCGGTCCCCCAGACGGCGTACCAGTCGCTCAGGGTGTCGTTGGTGACCCGCGAGAGCCCAGTGCCGTCGGCGCCGATGGTGTACACGTCGCGGTTGCCGGAGCCGAAGGAGTGGAACGACAGCTGGGTCCCATCGGGCGACCAGTCGGGCGCAAGATCGTCGGAGGGGGTGTCGGTCAGTTGCCGCGGGGTCCCGCCATCGGAGGGGACGATGAAAATGTCGGCATTGCCGTTCAGGTCGGAATCGTAGGCCAGCCACCTGCCGTCGGGGGAAAGCCGGACGACCTCGCTGGCCTGGTTGCCCCGGGTGATCGGCACCGCGGCGCTGGCGTTCGCGCTCCCGCTCGCCGGCAGGCGCACCATCCAGACGTTCAGGTCGCGGGTGTACTTCGCGTAAGTCAGCCGCTTGCCATCCCGGGAAATGGCAATCGTGTGGGCATCGAGCCCGGTGGTGACCCGGCTGGGCGCGCCGTCCGGGCGGCCACCCCGCCCAATCCGCTGGCGGTAGATGTCCCGGCCGCCGCCGCCGCTGGAGACGTACAACAGCGCACTCGCGTCCGGCAGCCAGACCGGCGAGAGGTTGATCGAGGTAGAGTCGCTCACCATGACCGGCGTGCCGCCGGCGGCGGGCAGCACGAACACCGTGCTCGCCGCCAGGTTGCCGAACCCCGCCCTCGCATAGACGAATTCTGCGTTGTCCCGGACCCCGGCCAGCCACCGCCCGTCCGGCGACCAGGCCAGCGAATGGACGGTGCTGATCAACGCGAGCAAGGTCAGTCCGCTGCCGTCCGCCGCCATCACCAGGACGCTGTCCCCCTGTTCGAACGCAATCCGCGTCCCATCAGGCGACCACTTCGGCGCCATCGGTACGCCGCCACCATACGCCACGGAATACAGCCGGCGGACATCGCCCCCCGTGGGCGGCATAGTGACGATGCTCACCCCGCCGGAATCGCGGGACACGAAGACCAGCCGCCGCCCATCGGGGGACCAGTCGGGCGAGAGCTGATTTCCCGGCAGGCTGTCGGTGATCCCCAGCGCCCGACCGCCATCGGTGGGCTGCAGGAAGATCTTCGCCTTCCTGGGGCCTGCAGCGACGTAGGCCAGGAATTTCCCGTCCGGGGAAATGGCCGGCAGGATCTCGAGACCCTGGGCACTGGTCAGGCGGCTGGTCTTCGCCAGCACCAGCTGCGGCCCGCTGCCGCCACGCCGGGCCAGGAGCAGGCCCCCGACGGCCAGCACCAGCGCCGCGGCGGCGAGGATCAGGGGCCACTTCCGCGCCGCCTGCATGGGCGGCGCCACCGCCGCCGTGAGCGGCTGGGTGTGGGTCGGCGTCATCCCGCCACTGGGCGTGGCCAGCGGCTCCAGCACCGCCACCACCTCGTCCGCCGACTGGAAGCGGTCGGCGGGCCGCTTGGCCAGGCAGCGCATCACCAGGCTTTCCAGCAGGACCGGGAGCCCCGGCCGTCGCTGCCCGACCATTACCGGCGCCTGGGTCACTTGCGCGGCCAGCGTCTGCTGCGGGTTGAGCCCATGGAATGGCGGCAGGCCGGTGAGCATCTCGTAGGCCAGGACTCCGAGCGCGTAGATGTCCACCCGGCCATCCAGGTGCGGATCGGCCGTGGCCTGTTCCGGGGCCATGTAGGCCGGGGTGCCCAGCGCCACACCCGCGGTGGTGAGCTGCTGCCGGCCCGAGGCCTCGGTCACCGCCTTGGCGACGCCGAAATCCATGACCATGGCGTGCCGGCCGGAGAGCAGGATGTTCTCCGGCTTGATGTCCCGGTGGACCACGCCGGCCTTGTGCGCCACCGCCAGGGCGTCGGCGATCTCCCCCAGCAGCCGCACCGCCTCATGCACCGGCAGCTCCCCGGAGCGGGCGATCCGGTCCCGCAGCGTCTCCCCCTCCACGTACGGCATCACGTAGTAGAAGAAGCCCTCGGCCTCGCCGGAATCGAGCAGGCCGAGAATGTGCGGGTGCACCAGCCGGGCGGCGACCTCGATCTCGCGGTCGAAGCGATCGGGCCCCAGCGTGGCCGCCAGTTCGGGCCGCAGCACCTTCACCGCCACCTTCCGCCGGTGCTTGAGGTCCTCGGCCAGGTACACCGTGGCCATCCCCCCCTGCCCCAGCTCCCGCTCGATGCGGTAGCGGTCCGCGAGGGCGGACGAGAGGCGCTGGGCCCCGTCCGTCACGCGGTGGCCCGGCGGCTGGTGAGAAGATCCGGGGGGATGCGCTACTCTCCCTCTTGCCCGCGCAGCTCGTTGAGCCGCCGCTTCACGGTGGCGACCACCGGCTGCAGGTCGGCGTCGGCGTCCTTCCACTGGTCCACGAACGCGGCGTAGTGGGTGATGGCCTTCTGCCGCTCGTTGCGGCTGTCGTACAGCTCGCCGAGGCGCTTCTCGACGGCGGCCAGCGAGATCCAGTCCTGCCGACGCGGGGCGGGAATGGCGAGATAGCGCTCGAAGTAGCTCACCGCACTGTCGGGCTGGCCGGCGGCGTCGAACGCGCGGGCAAGATTGAAGTGCGTGCAGGCGTCGCACTGAATCGGCGCGCCGTCTTCCCGCAGGTCTCCCGCCCGGAACTGCTGCACCGCCTCGGCCGCCTTGCCCTCCGCCAGTGCAATCTCCCCGTCGACGACGACGATCTGCCTCTGGTTCGGCGCCGCGGCAGCGCCGGTGGGGTCCTCCGCGCGGTAGCGGGCCAGGAGCTGACGGGCCCGCTCCGGCTTCCCCGCGCGTGCCAGCATCGTCGCGGCCCAGAAGTATGGCCGGTCCTTCGGATCCGCCGCGGTCCACTGGCGCCCGGCCACGATCGCTTCGACCCGCTGCGCACCCTGGGCTGGCCGGCCGAGGAAGAGGATGTCGCTCGTCGCCTCCACCTGGCCGTCAAACACGGGGACGCCACGCTCCGCGAGCAGGGCATTGACCTGCGCGTTCAGCCCCCTGGCCTGCGTCAGGCGGCCTTCGGTGGCGGCCAGCCCGGCAAGCCCCTGCAGACCCGTGACCTGGACCGGAATGGCTGGCTGCCGACTCATCGCTTCCGCAACCAGCGCGGCGGAATCACGCTGTCCGCGCGCAAGGTAGATACCGAAACGACTGCCCAGGACGGCGAACGCGCCGGCAGCCTCGGGCGTGGCCTGGACGATGGAATCGGTCATCGCCGCGGCCTCGTCCAGCCGTCCCAGCGTGATGTTGACGCCCACAATGCGCGTCGCATTCATCACATTCGGCTCCAGCGCGAACTCCCGGCGGGCGTAGCGCATCGCACTGTCGTTCTGGCGGCGCGCCGTGTAGATCAGGATCAGCTGGTTGGTCGCGATCTTGTTCAGGCTGTCGGCAGCATACGCCGCCTGGTAGGCCGCCAGGGCCTTGCCCCGGTCGCCGAGGGTCCGGTGCCGCTCGTAGTAGGAGCCGCGCACCAGCTGTTTCTCCACCTCCGGCAGTCGATCGGCGTACCGCGCGGCCCGTTCCAGCGCGGAGTCCACGGCCGAGCCGGGGGCCCGCGCGTTGATGAGCGCCGCGGCCATCTTGCGCCACCCCAGCGCAAAGGTGGAATCGATGGCCACCGCTTCCCGCAGCAGCCGGATGGCCCGGTCGTAATCCTGGTCCACGTCGTTGGCCTGGGTGGCCTCGGTGTACTTCCGCAGCGCCTCCAGCGATCCCGTCGTGGCCTGCTGCAGCGGCACGCTCCGCTGCACCCGCTTGAGCGACTCCCCCACCTTGCCGCGGAGCTTCCGGGCCAGCTCGTCCACCACGGCCAGCAGGTCCTTGACCCCGTCCGCCGTCCCCTGATAGGAGGCGAGGGAGACCTGATCCGCGGTGCTCACCAGCTCGAGGCTCACGGCGTAGCCGGTGCCGACCCGCGCCAGCCGCCCACCCAGGACCGCGGAGGCCCCGGCCCGGGTGGCGACTTCGCGCGCGGTGGGCCCGTCCAGCCGGGCGGTCCGCGGGCGCTGCATCTGTTCCAGGAGGGTGGAGATCTCCCCCGCCTCCATCACCCGGATGGCGGTGGACTGGGACAGCGCCGCGCGGACCGCCTCGGACACGATCGGCGCCAGGCTGCTGTCCTCCGGGGCGGCGCTGAAGTCCGCCAGCACGACCCGGGAATCCTCCGCCAGCGACCCCGACGCGAGCAGTGACCCCCAGGGCCCGATCCCGAGCGCCCGGAGGGTCATGAACAGCGTCACCAGCACCACGAACGTGCCCATGGCATACATCCCGCCCCGGGCGGTGCGGCGGAAGGAGACGTGGGGATGCGCCTTGAGCGCGATGGTCGCGATCGTGCCCGACGGCGCCTTCGGCACCATGGAGCCGCCGGGGGTGAGCGTGGGCGTGGCCGTCACCGCGTGGCGCGCCACCCGCTTGACGTACGCTGTGGCGAGGATCGCCGGCAGCCCCAGCAGCATCACCAGCACCGCGCCGGGGAAGACCCAGTCCGGGAGCCCGATGCCCACCACCGCCGCCTTGGCCAGGATCGCCACGGCGGCGGTGGCCAGGGCGTAGAGGCCGAGCACCCGGGGGAGCGCCCCGGGCTGGCCCAGCGCCGTGGTCGGCGCGGACATGGTCCCCACCGAGTCGAGGGCGTGGAGGACGTCAGCGGCGGTGGCGGGACGGTCGGCGGGGTCCTTCTGCAGCAGCCGCTCCACCAGCTTGGCGAGCTGCACGGGGCAGTCGGGCCGGAGGCTGCGCACCGGGGACGCGGCCTCGCTCAGGTGCGCGGCCAGCATCTTCTGCGGCGTCCGGTCGGCGAAGGGCGCCTTGCCGGTGAGGAGCTCCTGCGCCATGCACCCCAGGGCGTAGAGGTCCACCCGGTGGTCGAGGTTGGGGTCGCCGGCCACCTGCTCCGGCGCCATGTAGGCCGGCGTCCCGATGGCGGTCCCCATCTGGGTGAGCGTCCCCCCCGTCCCCGAGGTCCGGGAGGCGCTCAGCGCCTTGGCGATGCCGAAGTCGGTGACCACCGCGGTCCCGCCGGAGAGCAGGACGTTGTCCGGCTTGATATCCCGGTGCACGATCCCGCGGGCGTGGGCGTAGGCCAGCGCCTTGGTGACATCCCGCAGGATCGCGAGCACGTCGCCGATGGGGAGCCCGTTGCCATCCAGCCGGCTGCGGAGCGACTCCCCCTCCACATACGGCATGGTGAACCAGGGAAGGCCGTCCACCTCCCCGGCGGCCAGCACCGGGACGATGTTCGCCTGCTGCAGGGAGGCCGCGAGCAGGATCTCCCGCTCGAACCGCTGGGCATTAAGCCCCTGTACCAGCTCGGGATTCAGGACCTTGATGACCACCTTGCGGGAGAGCCGGGCCTCCTGGGCCACGAATACCCGGGACATTCCGCCACCCCCAAGCTCCCGCTCGATGGCAAAGGCGGTGCCGAGACTGGCTTGCAGCTGGGACCGAAGGTCCATGGGCGTCCTGGTCGGGTTGGGCGACAACGCGGAGGGGACAGCGGGGGGAAAGCTACGGCTCCCGGGGGACAGACGCCAGCGGCGGGTGGGGGGTGCCCGGGGCTGTGGGCGCCCCGGCCCCCGCCCCTCAGTCGCTGGTCATGATGAAGAGGGGCGCCCCGTCGAAATCGTAGATCGGGCGCAGCCGCTCGGTGTTGTAGTAGCGGGGAATGTTCACCACCTTCTTCTCCGAGGTCACGCTCCCGATCGGGACGCTGTCATAGTGCCCGCGGTGAATACTCACCAGGCGGCCGAACTGGTTCCGGAGCACCAGGTCGAGGGCGAGGTTGCCGAACGCCATGGGGACGATCGAATCCAGCGCGTCCGGATCGCCCGAGCGGACCAGGTAACCCAGCCGCTGGCTCACCACGTCGATGGTGCGTCCGTTGTTGTACTTCCGCGAATACTCCTTGAGCCCCGCCGCCACCTGGTCGCCGATGCCGCCCAGCTTCCGGTGCCCGAACATGTCGGTCTCCTCGCCCTCGAAGCTCATGCCGTCGTGGGTGGTCAGCCGCGCCCCCTCGGACACCAGCACCACCGCATAGCGGCTCGGGTTCCGGTTGCGATCGAGGGTGAGCAGCTCGGCCAGCTGTTCGATGTCGGCCGGGTGCTCCGGGATGAGGCAGCGGTCCGCCGCCCCCGCCATGGAGGGCACCAGGGCGGTGAACCCGGCGTAGCGGCCGAAGACTTCAATGACCAGGAACCGCTCGTGCGATCCCGCCGAGGTGCGGAGCCGATGGGTCAGTTCGATGGTCCGGGTGACGCAGGTGCTGAAGCCGATGCAGTAGTCGGTGCCGTAGACGTCGTTGTCCATCGTCTTGGGGATCGCGACCACGTGCACCCCTTCGTCGTTGAGCCGCTTGCCGTAGCTCAGGGTGTCGTCCCCGCCAATGGGGATGAGCACGTCCACCCCGATGTGCTCCAGGTTCCGCAGCACCGCCGGGGTCACGTCGTTGATCGGCTCGCGGTACCCGTCCAGGTGGGCTGGCACCCGGTCCTGGGGCAGGTGACTCGGCCGGGTCCGGCTGGTATGGAGGAAAGTGCCGCCGGTCCGCCCCGCCCGGTTGACGAGGGCCTCCGAGAGCACCTGGATGTTGTCGCTGTTGTCGGCCCGGGCGTCGGGCACGTAGTCCACCAGGCCGGCCCAGCCCCGGCGGATGCCGATGACCCGGTGCCCATCCCGCACCGCCCGGATGGTGATGGCGCGGATGGCCGGGTTCAGGCCCGGCACGTCGCCGCCGCCGGTGAGAATCGCGATGGTACGCTTGCCACTCATGTCGGTAACCCGATCCGCCGGGCCAGCGAGAGGTAACGTGGGTCGGCGCGCAGCCGGTCCCAGCGGGCATCGTTGCCCATATAAAGGATGAGCAGGGCCGAGCCATCTTCGTACGCCCGTTCCAGCCAGGCAAAGGCCTGATCCTTGTCCCCCAGGCCGGCGTAGATGAGCGCGATGTTGTACGGCCCGACGTAGCGCCGCGCGGCGGTTGCCTTCAGGTCGTTGATGATCTGCCGGGCCTGCGCCGGATGGCCCGAGACCGCGTAGGCGTGTCCCAGGTTCGACCAGTTCTCGGCGTTCTCCCGGTCGAGCTCGACGGCCTGCTGATACGCCGCCAGCGCATCCGGCTTCCGGCCCACCTGCTCATAGGCCCGGCCCAGGAAGTCCGCGGCGTAGAAGTAGCTCGGGTCGAGCTCGAGAGCGGCGCGCAGCTGGACGATGGCCTCGTCGTACCGGCGCGCCAGCACCAGCACCATCCCGAGGATCTGGCTCGCCTCCACCGAGACCGGGTCGAGCCGCTGCGCCAGCCGGGCCTCCGCCACCGCCTCGTCGTGGCGGCCCATCGTCGCCAGGAACCAGGCGTAGTAGTCGTGCGGGCGGGGATCATCGGGGCGCATCGCGATGGCGCGGCGAAAACGCTGCTCCGCGGCGGCCCAGTCCCAGTCGTACCAGTGGGCCACGATGCCCAGGAAGAGGTGCGCGTTGGCCAGGGTGGAGTCGATCGCCAGCGCTCGCCCGGCGGCGGCTTTCGCGAGGGGGCCGGCCTCCCGGGGAGGGATGAACCAGTCCCCCGCGGTGACGTAATTGTACGCCATCCCCTCCCAGGCCAGCGCGTAACTCGAGTCAATGGCCAGGGCCCGCTGGAAGTAGGCGCGGCCCTTGTCGAAACCGTCCTTGGTGAACCTGGCGGTGAAGTAGACTCCCTTGAGGTAGAGCTGATAGGCCTCGGGATTGTCGGTCGAGCCGCCCCGGAGCCGGCGCTGATCCTCGGCGGACAGGCGGGTCTGCAGCCGCCGCGACACCTCGGTGGCGATCTGGCCCTGGACGGCCAGCAGGTCGGCCAGCGGGCGAGTGAACCGCTCGCCCCACAGGAGCCGCCCCTCGCGCACGTCCGCGAGCTCGACGTCTATGCTCAGCGTGTCACCCCGATGGGCGATCCGCCCGGTGAGCACGGCGGCGACCCCGAGCGCCTGCCCGGCCTGCTGCGAGGCCATCGCCTTGCCGGCGCGGTCCCGCGCTACGCTGGTCGGGATGACCTTGAGCCCGGGCAGCCGGGTCAGGCTGTTGCTGATGCTCTGAGTGATGCCGTCGGAGATGTACTCGCCATCCGGGTCGCTGCTCCGGATCTCGAAGGGCAGCACCGCGATCGAATCCAGCGGCTGCGGCCGCCCGCGCTGGTAGAGCGAGAATCCGATGGCCCCCAGCACCAGCAGGCCGAGGGCCACGACACCAACGACCCTCGACCGGGTGATGCGGGGCGAGGCAGGTGCAGCAGGAGTCACCGCGCCAGAAGCGAGCGCCCCCGCGAACTCGCCGCAGCTCGCAAACCGGTCCGCCGGCGGCTTGGCGAGCGCCCGCTGGATGGCGGCGTCCATCGCGGGCGTCACGGCCGGCCGCGTCGCGCGCACGCTGCGGGGCGCCTCGGTCATCAGGCGCGCGATGATCGCCTGGGAGGAGGGCCCGGTGTGCGGCGGCTCGCCGGACAGCATCTCGTACGTGACCGCCGCCAGCGCGTACTGGTCCGACCGCGCATCGAGCTCGCGATCCCCCGCCGCCTGCTCGGGGCTCATGTAGTGCGGCGTACCGAGCGAGAGTCCGGTCTCGGTGACCCGCGAGCCGCCGGCCTGGGCCACGGCCAGCGCGATGCCGAAGTCGGCGATCACCGGCTGCCCCGCCTGCAGCAGGATGTTGTCCGGCTTGAGGTCGCGGTGAATGACCCCCTGCGCATGGGCGTAGTCGAGGGCGTTCGCGAGGAGCGTGACCAGGCGAACCGTCTCCTCGACGGGCAGCTCCCGTTCGCGCGCCAGCCGGGCGCGGAGCGTCTCGCCCTCGACATAGGGCATCACATAGTAGAAGAAGGACTCTGACGGGTGGTCCGACGGCCCGTCGCCCCGTCGCCCCGTCGCCCCGCTGTCAAACAGCGGCAGCAGGTTGGGATGCTGGAGGTGTGCCGTCACCTTGATCTCGGCCAGGAACCGCTCGGCGCCGAGTACCGCGGCCAGCTCGGGCTTGAGCACCTTCACGGCCACCTTGCGGTCGTGCTTGAGATCCTGGGCCAGGTACACCGTGGCCATGCCGCCGGAGCCGAGCTCCCGCTCGATGCGGTAGCGGTCGGCGAGCGCGGCGCCGAGGCGGGCGGCGGCGGCGCTCATGTTGGCCGGACCATGGCCGTCCCGGTGAGTGCGTCGAACGCCGGGGTACCCGCGAGCGGGGTGAAGAAAGGATCGCTCGCCATCCAGCCGGGCGTGGCCGGGCCCGGCCGGCCGATCAGCCCGGTCAGGACCGCGATGGCACTGTCCCTGGCCCCGGCGACCGCCAGGATCTCGGCGAAGGTGAGCTGGGTGAAGGGTCCGTTGCGGGCATCACGACTCACCGGGCGCAGCGCCGCGCTCCGGGCGCCTTCCCTGACGGCGTCCGCGCGCTGCCCGGCCAGGGCCAGGGCAAAGGCAAGCCGCATCCCCAGTTCATCGTTGTCCGGGCTTGCGGCCACGTCCTGACGGGCCCAGGGGATGGCGGCGCGCGCGGCCTGACGGGCCCGCTCCGTTCTGCCGGCGAGCCAGTGGATCTGGGCAAGGGCGAGCTGCCGCCGTGCCTCACTGTTCTCGAACTGCTCTACTGGGGCGGCAAGCAGTTCCTCGCGAACCGCCGGCGCATAGAACCAGATGCGGCCGTACAGGAGTCCGCGATTGATGATCGCCGCCAGGCGCGAGCCGCGGTGGGGCGCCCCGCCGAAGTAGCGCTGGGCCCCGGCGAGATCGCCCTGCTGTACCATGGCCAGGGCCCGGAGGGAAATGGCGATGCTGTGCAGGGAATCAACCCGGATGGCGCGGTCGAGCGCCGCGTTGGCCTCGGCATACTGATGCTGCGCGATCGCAATATCGGCGACTCGGAGCACCCCCTCGATGGCCTTCGGCTCGAGCGCCTCGGCGCGATTGGCCGGCGCCCGTGCGCGATCCCACTCCCCCAGGGACATCAATACCGCCACCAGCATCATCGAATTCCGGGCATCCCACGGCGCGAGTGCCACCGCCCGTTCCAGGTGAGCCCGCGCCTGCGGGTAGTCCTGCAGCACATGGCGGGCATACAGTCCCGCGGCATACCGCGCATCAGCGAGATTCGAGTCCAGCGCCATGGCGCGTTCGGCCCCCCGCTGGGCGCAGGCCCGGCCCACGGGGCTCTGCGTGTTCCGGTAGTCCAGGGCGCAGTTGGCGCCGAGCGCCGCCCACGCCAGCGTGAAGTTGGAGTCGAGGCCGATGGCCCGCTCCAGCCGGGTTCCCTGATCGACAGGGTCCGCGCCGGTCGCGGCCATGCCCTGCAGGTACTCGAGATAGGCGGCCGGCACCCGGGTAGGGGCGGCATCGAACCGGGTGGCATTGTCGCCCCGCGGCGCGAGACCCAGCGCGGTCGCGACGCCGCGCGCGATCCGCATCTCGGCCCGGAACAGCTCAGCCGGCGCCACCGAGAGGGAGTCGCTCCAGCGCAGTACCGGGGCGGTACCGGCCACGATCTCGAGCAGTCGCGGCTGCAGCTGGACGACTCCTGCGCCGGCCTCCTTCCAGCGCAAGCCACCCGCCAGCACATAGCGCGCGCCAACCCGGAGGGCATGGCGACTGAGATCGGCCGGGCTCGAATCGGAGCCCGGGCCACCGATCGCGTGGCTGGCGGAGATCTCCACCCGGTGCAGGAGGGCGAGCCTCGTCGCCAGGCCGGGGAGGAGCGCATCGGCCAGGGCGCTGTCTCGACCGTTCGCATCCAGCGCGTGGAACGGCACGATGGCAAGCCCGAGGGCCTCCGCGGGAGGGGCCGCGCGCCCGCGCAGGTACAACCCGCCCGCCAGGACCAGGAGGCCGATCCCCGCCGCGAGGAGCCTCTTGCGACGGGTTGACGTGCCCCCCGGGGCGATTCGCGCGGTCTCGATCGTCGGGCTGCCGGTCGAGTCCAGGAGGCCGTCCAGGGCCTTCAGGAACGCCGCCATGTCGGGGAAGCGCGCGCTCGCATCCCCCGCGAGCATCCGGACCAGCAGGGGGTCGAGGACGTGGGTCTCCGGCCGCACCGTGCCGACCGGCGTATACTGGCCCGAAAAGGTGCGGGCCATTCGTGCCTGGGCGGTCGGGCCGTCGAACGGCGTCTGGCCTGCCAGCATTTCGTACAGCACGCAGCCGAGCGCGAAGAGATCGCTCCGCCCATCGAGGGACCGGTCGCCCGCGGCCTGTTCCGGGCTCATGTAGCCCGGGGTCCCCACGACCAGCCCGGTTTCGGTCAGGCGATCGGCGCGGGCCACCTCCATGGGCCGGGCAATGCCGAAATCGGCGACCAGCGCGTGGCCATTGGCGAGCAGGATGTTGTCGGGCTTGAGATCGCGATGGACGATGCCGCGGGCATGCGCGTAGCGCAGTGCATCGGCCACCTGGCGGGTGAGCCGGACGGCCTCCGCCAGCGGCAGCGTCTTCTCCCTGCCGAGACGATCGCCGAGGGATTCGCCCTCGATGAACGGCATGGCATACCAGAACAGCGCTGGACCCTCGGCCTCTGGTGTCTCACCGGAGTCCAGCAGGGGCAGGATATGCGGATGGGTCAGCCCCGCGGCCAGCCGGATCTCCCGGCGGAAGCGCTCCGTTCCCAGCAGCGCGGCGAGTTCCGGCCGGAGGACCTTGATGGCGACCTTGCGGTCGTGCTTGAGATCGTGCGCCAGGTACACCGTCGCCATGCCACCCTGGCCCAGCTCCCGCTCGATGCGGTAGCGGTCGGAGAGGGCGGCGGCCAGGCGGGCCGCGGCGGCGTTCATCGCGTGAGGCCCGTCACCCGCGCGGTCCAGACGTTGCTCTGCGGATCCTGCAGGGTGAAGTACACGAACCCGCCGGACACCGACACACTGCGGGCATTGGTGGCATGGGGGTGCAGCGGATCATCAAACTGCACCAGCTGGCGCAGCGTGCCGCCGCTGATCGGCAGGATCCACATCCCCTGGCCGCTGTACAACAGTATGGTGCGGAAGTCGGGCGAGATGACGGGAGCCGCGAGGCCTTTCGGGGTCGCCGCCGTCGCCTGGTACAGGACCCGCGGCGGGCCGCCACTGCTGTCGGCGCTGACCCCGATCAGGCGGAGGTTCACGGTGTCGACCGCCAGCAACCGGGCGGCATCACCCCAGGTCGAGCTGACCACGGCGCCTGGGCTCCCCACCTCCCGCGGCGGACCCCACCCCAGGGCTGCCCGCGTGACGACCTGCGCGCGCTGCACCCCGTCCTGGATCGTCGTCCACGCCAGCCGCTGGCCGTCGGGAGACCACTGCGGGTTGCGCTCATCCTGGAAGGCTCCCGGAGAGACCTGGACCGGCGCTTCGCCCCCTTCGCTCGAGGTCACGAACACGCGCCGCAAGCCGTTGACGATGGCGTGGTAGCCCACCTGCTTGCCGTCGGGGGAGAGCGACACGGAGAAAGCCGGCGCCGTGCCACGCGTGACCTGCTGCACCTCACCGCCCGACAGCCGCCGGCGGAAGACCTGCTGGATCCCGGCGCGGTCGGAGTCGAAGACCAGCCACTGCCCATCGCGGGAGATCCCGAAACTCTCGATGCTCTCCTGGTCCGTGGTGACCCGCTCCGCGGTGCGGCTCGACACCGGGCCGGTGGCGGGTTCCTTGACCCGCCAGATGTTGCTGCGATTGGTGACGACCGAATAGGCGAGGTGCTCGCCATCAGGCGCGAGGGTGACCTGCGACACGTTGAGCCCGACGGAAACCTGGATCGGCTCGCCCTGCGGCTTCCCCCGCGAATCGAGATTGAGCTGGTAGATGTCCCGGGTCCCGCTCCGCCCCGAGACAAACAGCAGCCGGCGGCTGTCGGGAGCCCAGGCCGGACTCAGGTTCAGCGCCTCACCGGTGGTGAGCTGCACCGCCGCCCCGCCGGCGGCCGGCACCAGCCAGAGCGAGGAGAACGCGATGTTCCAGTCGTTGAGGTACCGGGAGTTGTCGGAGACGTAGGCGATCCACCTGCCGTCCGGCGACCAGGCCAGCGAATGCGGATCGAAGGTCCGCGCGAGCAAGGTGGACTGACCATCACCGGCGCGAAGCAGGACCGAGTCGCCGCGCACATAGGCCAGGCGCTGTCCGTCCGGCGCCCAGGTCCCATGCCGGGCGCCGGCGACGAGCAGCGTGCCAGCCCCGCCGAGGGCGGGGACGGTCTCCAGGCCGCGGGGGGTGGCGATCAGCAGCTTGTCCCCGTCGGGCGACCAGCCCCGTGGCGCGCCGGCCTCCGCGAGCTGGACCGCGCTGCCGTAGCTTCCGCGCCGCAACTCGACGCGGGTGGCGGTGTCCCCGGGACCGCGGATGCGGTACGCCACACCCTTGCCATCGCTGGTGATGACGGGTGCCTCCTGCAGCCCGGCGCTGCGGGTGAGCTGCAGCGGCTGCACCAGCGCCGCGGTGGCCGGCGCGCGATTGAGGAGCACCAGCGCCGTCGCTCCCACGCCGAGCACCGCGGCTCCCGCGATGGCACCGCGCACCCACCGGGGCCGGCCACGCGGCGCGGCCACCGCGCTGATCGGCATGGTATGGGTCGGGGTCATACCGCCGCTCGGCGTGGCCAGCGGTTCCAGCGCCGCGCCGAGCTCGTCCGCGGTCTGGAACCGGTCGGCGGGCCGCTTGGCGAGACAGCGCAGGATGAGCGCGTCGAGCACCGGCGCGATGCCGGGCCGCCGCTGCGTCACCGGAACGGGCGCCTGGGTGACATGGGCCGCGAGCGTCTGCTGCGGCGTCAGCCCGTGGAAGGGGGGATGGCCGGTGAGCATCTCGTAGGCCAGCACGCCCAGGGCGTAGATGTCCACCCGGTGATCCAGTTGCGGGTCGGCGGTGGCCTGCTCCGGCGCCATGTAGGCCGGCGTGCCCAGTGCCACCCCCGCGGTGGTGAGCTGCTGCCGGCCGCTCGCCTCGGTGACCGCCTTCGCCACGCCGAAGTCCATCACCAGCGCATGGCGGCCGGACAGGAGGATGTTCTCCGGCTTGATGTCGCGGTGCACGACCCCCGCCTTATGTGCCACGGCGAGGGCTTCCGTGATCTCTCCGAGGAGCCGGAGCGCGTCGGTGACCGGCAGCTCACCGCTCCGGGCAATCCGGTCCCGTAGCGTCTCGCCCTCGACGTAGGGCATCACGTAGTAGAAGAAGCCGCCGGCCTCGCCGGAGTCGAGCACCCCGAGGATGTGCGGGTGGGTGAGCCGGGCGGCGACCTGGATCTCCCGCTCGAACCGCTCCGCGCCCATGGTCGCGGCGAGGTCCGGCCGCAGCACCTTCACCGCCACCATGCGGTGGTGCTTGAGATCCTCGGCCAGGTAGACGGTGGCCATGCCACCCTGGCCCAGCTGTCGCTCGAGGCGGTAGTGGTCGCCGAGGGCGGCGGCCAGGCGGTCTGGGATCCCGGTCACTCCTTGGCCCTCACCTTGCCCCGGAGCTCCGGGAACCAGTGCTCGACGTACACCACCTTCCCGAACTGCTCGTCCGAGGGTTCCCGGATCATCAGGAAGCGCTGCCCGTCGGGGGAGACATCGTACTGCGGCCGGTTCCGCGCGGACCGGAAGCCGGACAGGCCGAAGAGCGGCCGGGGAGTGCCGGCCACGAAGGCCGCGCCGGGGGTGATCGGCACCACCATGAGCTCGCGCTCGCCCTTGTAGAAGAGCTCGCGGCCGCTCCGCGCCCAGCGCACCTCGCTGCCGCCGTACCGGGACACCAGGCGGGCGGAGGTCGCCGAGGGGAACGGGGCGACATAGACCTCCTTCCGTCCCGAGCGGTTCGAGGTGTAGGCGAGCCAGCGCCCGTCGGGCGACAGCGACACGTTGTTGTTCAGGTACTGGTCCACGACCTGCGGCACCAGCGTGGTGTCGCCGGTGAGCCGCCGGGCCCGGATGCGGCCGATGTTGCTCTCCTCGTCCGAGCGCACCACCAGCCACTGGTTGTCCGGCGACAGCTCCGCCTCCCACAGCCCGAAGTGATAGTCCAGCAGGAGCTGGGCCGGGGCGCTGCCATCCACCACCGACTGATAGGCGTCGTACCCGCCCTGCGCGGCGCCGCGGCGGTTGGAGAGGAAGACGATGGACCGGCTGTCGGCGGACCAGGAGGGCCGCCAGTTGACCGTGCCGCTGTCGGTGAGCTGCTGCCGGGTGCCGTCGGCGCGCCGGATCCAGATCTGGGTTGGGCCGTCGCGCACGCTCACCGCCAGGGACGTGCCATCGGGCGAGACGGCGGGGTACTGGAAGTCGGCGCGCCAGCTCGAGTCCACCGGCTCCACCTGCCCCTGGCGCGAGACCCACACCAGCTCGGTCGGGACGCTGCCCCCGGTGGCCACGGCGTAGACCAGGCTGCCCGACGCCGAGAGCGCGATGCTGCCGGGCAGCACATCCTCGATGACCGGCACGGCGCCCGAGGTGAGGGTCAGGCGCTTGAGATCCAGCGCGGCGGCGAACAGCGCGCCGGACCGGTCGCCGTAGAGCAGGTGCCCGGTGGGCGAGTACCAGGCGCCAGCCGCATCGGCCACCAGCAGCCGGCTGCTGTCGGTGGCCAGGTCGAAGACATGGACCGAGGAGGCCACGGCGCAGTTGCCGGGGCAGCTGGTGAAGAGGACGCCGCGACTGCCCGGCAACGGGGCGAGCATCCCGGAGTTGTCGGTCGCGTTGGTCGTGGTATCACCGAGCACCCGGCTCGCCCCGCCGTCACTCGATACCTGCCGGAACCCGGCACTCGCGCCCACGTAGATGATCCGCCCGTCGTCCAGCCAGGCCGCGGAGGGATAGACCATGTTGCCATCGGTGGCCAGGGTCATGGGCGCCCCGCCCTCGACCGGCACCTTCCGCAGCCGGCCCCCCGGCGCCATGAAGCCGAGCCACCGGCCATCGGGAGAGAAGAACGGCGAGGTCCCGCCTTCGGTCCCGGCGAGCGGCCGGCTGTCGGCCTCACCGCGCAGCTTGCGCCGGAGCGGGGAGGAATCGTTCGCCGGATCGGCGAAGACGATGCTCGATCCATCGGGCGCGATCGCCGCCTGGGTCGCGATCCGGGAGACGCCGGGCGAGAGCAGGGAGCCCAGGGTATGCCGCCAGAGCGTCACCTGCTGCCGGCTGGTCGCCGGCTCGGCGGCGGGCCGGAGCCAGCCCCAGAGAGCGATCAGCGTAGCCAGCGAGAGTGCCGCGTACAGGGCGGCTCGGCGACTCGGCGGCTCGGCGGCTCGGCCGGTGACACTCCTGCCGTCGTGCCGTCGTGCCGTCATGCCATCCCCGGCCAGCGCTTCGGCAAACTCCTTCGCGGACGACCACCGGTCCGCCGGCAGCTTCTCCAGCGCCGTGAACACCGCGCCCTCGACCTGGGGCGGGATGGACTTCCGCTGGCCGGCCAGGGAGGCGGGCTCGGCCGTCATCACCTTGGCGACGATCGCCTGCGCGGTGGGCCCGTTGAAGGGCGGCTCGCCGATCAGCATCTCGTACAGCACGCAGCCCAGGGCGTAGACGTCGCTTCGGGCGGTGATCTCCCGCTCCCCCATCGCCTGCTCGGGACTCATGTACGTCGGGGTGCCGAGCGACATTCCCGTCTCGGTCATCCGGCTGCCGCCCGCCTTGCTGGCGGCGAGCGCGATCCCGAAGTCGGCCACCAGCGCGCGGCCGTCGTGCAGCAGGATGTTCTCCGGCTTGATGTCGCGGTGGATCACGTTGTGGCGGTGGGCGTAGTCGAGCGCGCCCGCGATCTCGGTGGCGATGCGGAGGGCATCGCCAATCGGCAGCTGCTTCTCCCGGGTGAGCCGGTCGCGGAGCGATTCGCCCTCGATGAAGGGCATGACGTAGAACAGGAACTCGGCGTCTCGGCGGCTCGGCGACTCGACCGCCGGGGAGCCCTCCGCCGAGCCGTCCAGCCGCCGAGCCGCCGAGTCCACGGCAATCCCCGAGTCGAACAGGGGCAGGATGTGCGGGTGCTGCAGGTTGGCGGTGGTCTTGATCTCGGAGAGAAACCGCTCGGCGCCGATCACGGCCGCGAGTTCCGGCCGCAGCACCTTGATCGCGACCTGCCGGTCATGCTTGAGGTCGTGCGCCAGGTACACCGTGGCCATGCCGCCGGCGCCGAGTTCCCGCTCCAGGCGGTAGCGGTCGGACAGGGCCGACGCGAGGCGGTCGGGGATCGGGCTCATCACACCCCACCGACCGCCGCAGCGACCGACGTGCGCGTGCAGCGCCGAGGGGCGCTTGAGGATGGATGGGCGGTTGTCGCGGGGGATGTCACAGGGCACCAAGATGCAGCGCTGCGGAGGTTTACGCGAGCGCGCGGGGGGGGCCGCTGATCCCGGTCAGGCCGGCGGCCCCTCCTGCCCTCCGGCTCCGCTCAGGGCGAGTCGGGCGGCGGGGCGGTATCGAGGAACCGCCCGTCCACGTACCCCGTCTCCCGGCCGCCGTTCACCACGCGGTACCACCCCTGCAGGGGGGTGTCCACCGCCACCAGCTCTCCCGGCTCCAGGGTGCGCAGCACCGGCGCCGAAGGGCTGCGGCCGGCCCGCACATTCACCCAGGTGTTGGCGTACCGGGACTCCCTGGCCACCGCCAGCGCCACCCGGGGCTCGGTGGCCGGGCGCGCCGCCGGCGGCGGCGCCACGACCACGGGCTGGGGCTCCGGCTCGATTCGCTCCGGGGGCGCAGCCGGTGTGCTCTCCGCCGCGGCCGGAGCGACCGCAGGCTGCCGCGCCGGCTCCGGCCGGGGCGGCGGGACCATCCCCTCGGACACGGCCGGCGCCTTGACCACCGGCGCCTTTGCCACCGGCACCCCGACCTTCGGCGCGGTGCCCGTCTCCCGTACCACCAGGTTCACCGCCACGAGCACCCCGGCCAGCCCCCCGGTGAGCAGCAGGATCGGCACGATCGGCCGGGAGCGCTTGACCGGAGGCCCGGCAAACCGGCCCTCGAACGCGAGCCCGCAGCGCGGGCATCGGGTAGCGACGCTCAGCGCCTTCTGGTTGCAGTCGGGGCAGTTGACGTAGGACATGAGGGGCCGACCGGGCGCAATTCCCTGAGAGGGAGGTGGGTTGGGGGTGCCCGAGGATGCTGCAATGGACGCGATTCGGCAAGGGCGCCCCCGGTGGCGGCAGGACGGCGGAGGGGGCTCACTTCTTGAGCTTCTCAATCTCGGCCCGCATCGCCTCATCCCGGGCGCGCAGCTCGGGAGTGAGCACCTCCCCGAAGTCATCCACCTCGCCCACCGGGCGGATCTCCACGTCCGTCACCGCGTTCATCGGGTTGGGGCAGCGCTTGAGCCACTCCACCGCCTCGTCCATGGATTTCACCTGCCACAGCCAGAAGCCGGCAATCAGCTCCTTGGTCTCGGCGAAGGGCCCGTCAATCACGCTGCGCTTGGCCCCGTCGAACCGGACCCGCTTGCCCTTGCTGCTCGGGAGCAGCCCCTCCCCGGCGAGCATGATCCCGGCCTGCACCAGCTGCTCGTTGTACGCCGTCATTTCCGTCAGCAGCTGCTGGCTCGGCATCACGCCGGCCTCGGAATCCTTGTCCGCCTTGATGATCACCATGACGCGCATTGTGTGCTCCGGTGAAAGTTTGGGTTTCGGTGGCAGGCGGTAGCGACGGTAAGGACGGTACCGTCGGTACCGTCGCTACCGTCGTTACCGCCCACACCCCGCCGCCCGCTCCAGCAGGATCGCCCGCTCCCGCGCATTCCGTGTCAGCCCCGCCGCCCGCGCAAACTCCGCCCGGGCCTCGTCCAGCCGTCCCAGCTTCTGCAGCAGGTCGCCCCGCACGCTCGGGAGGAGATGATAGGACTTGAGCGTCGGCTCGGCGAGCAACCGGTCCACCGCCTCGAGCCCCGCCGCCGGCCCGAAGGCCATCCCCACCGCCACCGCCCGGTTGAGTTCCACCACCGGTGACGGCGCGAGCTGGGCCAGCGCATCATACAGCGCCACGATGCGGGGCCAGTCGGTGTCCTCGCCCCGCGCCGCCCGGGCGTGACAGGCGGCGATCGCCGCCTGCAGCGCATAGGGCCCGAGGGCGCCACCGAGCGACTCGGCCCGGGCCAGCGCCGCCAGGCCTCGGCGGATGAGCAGCTGGTCCCACCGCGCCCGGTCCTGGTCCAGCAGCAGGATCGGCTCTCCCGCCGGCCCGGTGCGCGCCGCCGCGCGCGAGGCCTGGATCTCCATCAGCGCCACCAGCCCGTGCACCTCCGGGTCCTCCGGCGTCAGTTCGGCGAGGATCCGGCCCAGCCGGAGCGCCTCCTCGCAGAGCTCGGTGCGCATCCAGTCCTCGCCGGCGGTGGCGGCGTAGCCCTCGTTGAAGATCAGGTAGATCACGCCGAGCACCGAGGCCAGCCGTTCGGCGCGATCGGCGCCCCGCGGCACCTCGAACGGCACCCGCGCCTCGGCGAGGGTGCGCTTGGCCCGGACGATCCGCTGCGCCACCGTAGCCTCGGGCACCAGGAAGGCCCGCGCGATCTCCGGGGTGGTGAGCCCCCCCAGCACCCGGAGCGCGAGCGCCACCCGGGCTTCGGTGGAAAGCACCGGGTGACAGGCGGTGAACATCAGCCGCAGCAGGTCGTCGCCGATGTCATCATCCAGCGCCTCGTGCAGGTCGGGGACGGTCCGCTCCTGTTGTTCCTCCAGCTCGTGACTCAGCTGCCGGTGCTTCCGCTCCAGCATCTTGTCACGGCGGAGCAGGTCCAGCG
This sequence comes from Gemmatimonadota bacterium, assembly GCA_016794805.1. Classification (GTDB taxonomy): domain Bacteria; phylum Gemmatimonadota; class Gemmatimonadetes; order Gemmatimonadales; family GWC2-71-9; genus JADJOM01. The sequence goes on along the minus strand of JAEUJI010000241.1, from coordinate 8,598 downwards.
CCCGGTGCTTCGCGGTGGCCATGAGCCAGGCGCCGGGGTTCCGGGGCACTCCCGCTTCGGGCCACTGCTCCAGCGCGGCCACCAGCGCGTCCTGGGCCAGCTCCTCCGCGGTGCCTACGTCCCCCACCAGGCGGGCCAGGGCCGCGATCAGCCGCGGGGCCTCGATCCGCCAGACGGCGTCGATCGCGCGGTGGGCGTCGGAGCTGGTCACCGTCCGCGCCGTCCGTCAGTCCGCGAGCGGCCGGAGGTCGAGCTCGACATCCCCGGTGCAGGCGGCGAAGCGCGTCGCCCAGGGGAGCGCGTCCTCGATCTTCCGCACCTGCAGCATCACGAAGCCGGCGATCAGTTCCTTCGATTCGGCGAAGGGCCCGTCGGTGATGCTGCGCTTGCCGCCCCGGAACCGGAGCCGCAGGCCCTGCGCGCTCGGGGTCAGCTCCTCGGCGGCGAGCAGCACGCCGGCGGCGGCCATCTCCTCGATCAGCTTCCCCATCCGTTCCATCATCGCGGTCGTGGGCGGGGCGCCGGACTCCGAGGCGGCATTCGCCTTGTGCACCGCCATGTAGCGGGTGGTGGTCAGGTCGGCCGGCCTGGGCATCATGCCGAGATCCCACGCTTCCGTCACCGGGCGGATGTCCACCTCGACGTCGCCGATCAGCTCGGCGAAGCGGGTGCTCCATGCCACGGCTTCCTCGAGGGACCTGGTCCGGAGGATGGCGAAGCCGGCGGGAAGCTCGTTGCCGGGGGTGAACGGGCCGGGCGTGATCGTGCGCTTGCCCCCGGCAACGTTGAGCCGGACCCCCATCGAGCTGGGCCGGAGCCCGCCGCCGGAGAGCAGCACCCCCGCCTGCTGCATCTCGGCCATCAGCGCGCCCATCCCGGCGATCAGCTCCGGACCCGGCAGCTCGCCGCGTTCCCACTTCGGTTCGGTGCGGTGCATCATCATGATTCGCATTGGCGTGATTCCCAGCTCGGCATATCTGGCGGATCCGGGACGGCGGCGCGGGAGCGGCACAGGCCTGGGCACAATCTGCACCGCCCCTGCACCGTCATGCACCCCTCCAGGCGTCGGGCCCGGTCGCGGCGGCAGGAGTGCCGCCGCTACCCATGCGTCGAATGGGGAGCGGGGAAATCGACAGGCGCGTAACTGCCGGATTGCCAGCGACCTGCGGGCACCGTGCGGGAAGGACTCAGCGAGGGTGGGGCGGAGAGCGGCGCCGGCCGCCGGGAGGCGACCGCTAGTCCGCGCGGCCGGTGGCGATGGTGCGCGAGCCGGGTGGGACCAGGGAGTCCATCCGTTCCGTTAGCCGGGCGGCAATCGTGATCAGCGCACTCGTGGCACTGTCCCCCGCGATCAGGTTCGCCTCGCCGTTCGGGTCCCTGGCCTGGTCGAACAGCGCCCGGGCGCCCTGGTCGTCGCGGTAGAGCTGGTAGCCATCGCTCAGCAGCGATGCCCGCCACCGCTTGCCCGACCGCAGCTCGGCGTACACCGGCGAGGGCGGTGAACCCTGGTAGCCGCCGTCCCAGGCCGCCCGGAGCGACCCCCCCGGCCAGGGAAAGGACGGAACCAGCCGCGCCAGGTCGAACACCGTGGCGCCCAGATCGCGGAGGGTGACGGGCTCCGCGATTCGAATGCCGCCCGGCACCCGCTCCGGATAGCGAATGAACAGCGGCACCTGCAGCAGCGGCCGGTACACGCTGTTGCCGTGCGCCATCAGGCCGTGCTCCCCGAAGTGTTCGCCATGGTCGGAGGTCACGATGACGATGGTGTTGTCCAGCGTGCCGCGCGCGGCCAGGGTATCGAACATCCGCCCCAGCTCCTGATCCAGGAAGCTGATCGCCCCGTCGTAGGCGGCTTGCGCCGCGGCCACCATCGCCGGGGTGAACGGCTCCCGCCGGCTCTCGACGTCCCACGGGACATAGGAGGGCTGGCTCTCCGGGACGAAGCGCCGGTCGTAGGGAGCCGGGGGGAGATAGGGGTGGTGCGCGTCGTAATAGTTGAGAAAGACGAAGAACGGCCGCTCGGCGGCGGCACCGCTCCAGGCCAGGAAGCGATCGGTAATCGCCGGCGCCTTGCGCCGGTCGAACAGGTCGTGCCGGCCGGTCCGCTTGCGGATCGGGCTGACGATGTTCGCCTTGAGCCACCGGCCGAGGGTGGAGTGCAGCATCATCTGGGGCGGGGTGACCGGGATGTCCTCGTAGTGCAGGAAGCCGCGACCCAGGCCGAGGGCCCGGCTGCCGTAGGGCAGGTTCCCCACGAAGCCGGCAGTCCGATAGCCCTGGGCGGTGAACTCCTCGGCCAGGGTCCGGTGGGTCCCGTCGAGCGGCAGCTTGAAGTCGGTGGACAGGGCATAGGGATACTGCCCGGTGAAGACGCTGCCGTGGGACGGCAGTGTCCAGGGTGACGCCGTCATAGCCCGGTCGAAGGTGGCGCCCTCGGCGGCACGCAGGTCCAGCCGCGGAGTGGTGGCGCGGTGGTACCCGTGCAGGCTGAGGTTGAAGCCCCGCACCGTGTCCAGGATGATCAGCAGCACGTTGGGCCGGCCCGCCGGCGGCGCCGGGGTGGCCGCCAGAGCCCGTGCTTCCCGGAAGCGCGGCACCAGGGTGGACCCGACGGCGGCAAGCGCCGCCAGCCCCAGGGCGGGAAGCAGCGCACGGCGCAGGCCGCGCAGCGCCCCTTCGCCTTGCCTCTCCAGCAGACGCGACGCCTGCACCCCGACGCCCACCGCAATCAGGGTGTGGGCGACGTCGTGCATCCGGGTGAACAGCATCGTGAGGCTGAGCGCCGCGAGCCCTGCGAGGACCCCGATCGCCCGGGCGGCGGAGACCCGGCCGGGCCAGAGCCGATGCAGCAGCGCGAGCGCCAAGGCCGCGATGCCGAACCAGACCAGGTTCGCGGCGGCGGGAAGCCAGAGGCGGTCGGGGCCGAGGCGGATGTTCTGCCGGGTCAGGAAGTGGTGGACCTGCGGGATGTGGTAGAGGGCGCCTTCGAGCAGCCCCACCCCCAGCCCCACGCAAAGCGCGGCGCCCAGGAGGTCAGCGGAATTGCGGGAGCGGGGGTTCGCCAAGCGTCCTCCGTCGGGCCGGTGCGCGCCCCTCGGAAACTTGTGGCAAGCCGGCGCAGGGCGCCGTCCGCTAGCGACGTCGCCCTGCCTCCGCCAATCTCAGGTCCGCAAGATCATGCGCAATGAACGAAAAAGCGGCAGGAGCAAATCGAGTCACTCGCGCCCCTGGACCGCCTCAGGCCATCAGGAGGGCGGCCATGAGGGCGAGCAGCTGCAGCATCAGTGCCAGCCGGATCAGGCGGGCGTGATGGTGAGAGGGCGCGTACTGGCTACCGGGCGCAGGCATAGGAACCTCCCTGACCAAGATACCGCGCCGGCCATGAAGCTCCTGGGAAGGCGGGGTGAATCGCCCTCCCCCTGCCCTGCAGGGCCCGCCACCAGCGGGCCGCGGCCCTGGCGCGCGAGGCTACCGCGCCGCGAGCCGGGCCGCGACGGCGGCGCCGGGCACCGCTCCACCGTAGCGGCGCAGCAGCTCGATCCCCGCGCCAACGGTCGCGGCGGCGGCGGTGTCCCCGCCGGCGTTGCTGACGACGATCACCGCCAGGTCACGTCCCGGCTGGAGGAACACCGTGGCGTAGAAAGCGCCGGTGCTGCCGTTGTGGGTGCTGGTCATCTCGCCAGCGAAGTCCACCACTCCCCAGCCCAGCGCATAGTCGCCGACGGGCGCGTGCAGGCGTGCGTAGGTCGGGGTCCCGACCAGCGACGGGCGGCCGGCGAGTCCGCGCAGGTGCAGCTGCGCGAAGCGGGCATAGGCCTCGAGCGTCAGCGATTGCTCGCCGGCGGGATCGATGGCGGCGGGCATGGTCGGGGCCATCGGGTCGAGCGGCACCAGCCGATTGCCCTGTGGCGCGTGCCCCCACGGGGCGCCGGCGGTAGCGGCGGCGGGCCAGCCGAACAGCGGAGTGATGCCCAGCGGGGCGAAGAGCCGCTCGGTCATCAGCTGTTCCCAGGGGCTGCCGGTCACCCGCTCCGCCATGGCGGCGGCCACCGCGTAGCCGGCGTTGGAGTAGAGGAACTCCCCCACTGGCCCGGCGGGATCGAGCCCGAGCACCAGCGCCGTGCCCTGGTAGCGCTGCTCCGCGGGGGTACCGGCAAAGGGGGGCACGTCGCCGAAATAGAGCAGCGGCTCGATTCCGGCGCGGTGCTGCAGCAACTGCTCGAGCGTGACCTGACCGAAGGCGGGGTTGATCTCCCCTGCCAGCTCCGGAAAGACGTCCACCGGGCGGGTGGCCCAGTGCAGCGCCCCCTCCTCCACCAGCGTCGCGATCATCGTGGCAGTCATCGCCTTCACATTGGAGCCCAGGTGAAAGCGGTCGGCGGTGCTCACTGCGGCGTGGCCGCCCTGCTTCCGGACGCCCACCGCGCCGATGGCGAGGGTGGTATCGGCGCGGACCACGATGGCGGCCATCGCGGGGAGACCGGCCGCGGCCCGCGCCTCCAGCAGCACGCTGTCGAGGGCGGAGGCCGCGGGCGGCAGGTCCGGGCCGTTGCGGTCGGCGGCACACGCGGCGCCGGCCAGGGTCAGGCTCACGAGAATCAGGGTGGTGCGCGGGGACATCAGTCGCTCCGGTTGAGTGGAGCGCGAACGGTGGGGCCGCAGCGATGAATGGGGGAGGGAGAAGGGGACGAACGGGGGCCGTGAAGGGACGAATGCGCCTTGTGGCGGGACCGGAGTTGCATGGGGCCGTGAGTCGCGACCCGGTCCCGCCACCGACTTCACCTCCCGCCAGGTGTTGCTGGGGAGGCAGGGGCGGAGCTTACCGCTCCCCGGGCAGCTGCCACAGCATCGCGTGGCGTGCGCCCCCATTGCCCGCGCCCCAGCCGGCCACCTGCCGCCGGTTATTGATGGCGGCCGCCGAGCCGCCCTGGCGTTCAGCGGTCGCGAGCAGCAGGAGGGTCCTTGCATTGGGCCACGCCACCGGCTGCCAGGCCCCGGTCGAATCCCTGCTGTAACCCACCGCGATATCGCGATCGTTCACCCCGGTGACCTGCCCCCAGGGCTCACGGCTGGGGAGATTGGGGAGGCGGACGAGCCCCTTTCCGCTGGGCCAGATCGCGGGGGCGGGCTGGCCGGCGAGCCGGACGTCGATGAAGCCGCCCACCGTGCCGGCATCGCTGATCGCCAGTCCGAAGGCGACGGATTCCGGAAACTCCCCAATATCCAGGAACTGGTAGCCGCGCTCGCGGTTCCAGGTGTACGCCATGGGATAGCCGAGCCCGCTGCAGGCCGCACCGGTGACCGTGCCCTGGGCGTTGATGGCGTACGCGAAATTCTCCATGCAGCTCGGCACCTGGTCCCGCAGGTCCAGCATCCCGGTGGCCCTGGACCAGTACCAGCCGTGCATCGCCTCGCCAGTGGCAGAGCCGACCACCTCGCCGCGCTGGCTGAAGTCGGCGGTCTCGTGGGTGTACGCGGTGTCGGACAGCCAGGGGAGTTGGAGTTGTTCGATCCGGCCGGCGGTGTTCCAGCGGACGGGGACCCGGGCGCCGGCAGCGTTATCGCTCCAACCGAGGATTTGACCGTCGTCCACGATGCGGGTGGCGCCGCTCTGGGTTCCACCCGGCAGGGTGCCGAGGTCCTGCATGCCGCCATTCCTGGTCCAGCGGAAGGCGCGCGTCAGGCCAGCCTGATTGAGGGACACGCCCACCACGACGCCGGCGTTGTTGATGTCGCCGGCCTGAGAGGAAGCGCCCGGGCCACCGAGGCTCCCCAGATCGAGGCCGGGGATCACCCGGGAGACGGTGACCGCCTGGGCCAGTCCGGATTCGTCCACCGGCCGAGCGGCGTCGGCGCACCCCGTGACCAGGAGGGCCCCGGCGAGATACCAGAAGGAGTTTCTCATGAATGTGCCTCCGCGTTTCGTGCCGGACGGAGTTGGGGCGGCGGCAGCGGGGGCGTGTCCGTCGAGGGGTGGCGGGGGGGGCGTCTCTGGGAACCGCGATTGGTGCCACCGCTCCTGCTGGTCCGTGAGGCGGATGACCTCGCACCCCAAGATAGCCGAGGGAACTGAAGGATCCGTGAGGTTGGCGGGAGAGGGGGATCAGGGGGTCGATGCTCGACACGTCTCTTCGTTACCGTCGCTACCGCCTAACGCCCAGTGAGAACTTCCGCCGTTGTGATGTGCGCTACACCGCGGTGCGCCGCGAGCGGCGTGAGAGCCGGATCGGCCCCATCGCGTTGCTTGGATGCAGGACTGGAGCACCATCACTCTCACACGCTGCGTCATCAGGAGGAAGTATGCTGGCCCGCTCGCTGTCGCCCGTGCTGTCCGCGCTCGTCGTTCTCGGAGGCCTGTCGGCCTGTGTCTCCGACTCGACCCAACCCAACCCCGCGGAGGAGGCGGTCACGGCAGCCGAAGCGGACGTGGCCCCCGCGGATCTCATCCTCCGCCCGCCGCCGGTCGTCTTCCTCAGCAATCCCTGGGCGGGGAAGCAGGTCAAGATCCGCGACTGGACTGGCGACCAGTATGACCGTTGCCTCGGGCCGACGGCGCTGCCCGGGACCGGCGTGCGGCTGCAGGCGCAGCTCTGTTACCCCTCGTCGCTCGACACGCTGCAGTGGTTCACCGTGGTGGGCTTCAGCAACTCGCTGCCCGCCAGCACCGATCGGCTGCGGGTGGCGCTCCGCTCGGTCTACAACCCGGCGTACTGCGTGGACGTGGCGGCGGGGACGGCCAATGGCGGCGAGGCGCTGCAGTTCTATCCCTGCCACTACGGGGCCAACCAGCTGTTCCACCTGCCGCTGCCGGCCACGGCGACGGGGCTGACCTCGACCGGTCGGATCTTCACCAAGAACAGCAACTACGCCATGGTGTTCGAGGCTGATGCGCCGAACGCCGCGGGCAGCGTGAAACCGGCCTGGCAGCGGGCGAACAACGCAGCCCAGAACTACCAGCTCTGGTCGCTGCAGGCGCGGTAGGCGGGCCGACGAAGGTAGCCCTGCCTGTCATCGCGAGAAGCGCGACGAAGCGATCCCCCATTCTCCGCTTGGAGGGTGGGGGATTGCTTCGGTCCCTGCGGGGCCTTGGCATGGCAGTGGGGTGTCGTAGTGGGGGGGAGGGGCCGGCGGGCGTGCGTTTTTCCGGTACCGGTGGCGGGTGGTGCAGGCGCTATTGTGGTGACAACTCGTCCGTCGTGTTCCCGCCCCATGCCGCCTAATTCCAAGTTGCTGCCGCTGATGCGCGCCAATCTCCGGTTACGCCACTTCAGTCCCCGGACCGAGGAGGCGTACACCATGTGGGTCCGGCGCTACGTCCGGTTTCACGGCCTTCGCCACCCTCGTGAGCTGGGGGAGGCGGAAGTGCTGGCATTCCTCCGTCATCTGGCGGAGGAGCGGAAGGCGGCGCCGTCCACCCTGGCCCAGGCGCTGGCGGCGCTGCAGTTCCTGTATCGGGAGATCCTGCGCATCCCGCTGCGGGTGGGCGGGGCGATTCCCCGGCCGCAGCAGCCGACCCGGATCCCGGTGGTGCTGACTCCTCAGGAGGTGGCCCGGGTGCTGGGCGAGCTGCGGGGGACGGCCCGGCTGGTCGGGTGGTTGCTGTATGGCAGTGGGCTGCGACTGCAGGAATGCCTCAGCCTCCGGGTGAAGGATGTGGACCTGGAGCGGCGGGAGATCCGGGTCCGCCGGGGGAAGGGGGCGAAGGACCGCGTGACGGTACTGGCCGAGTCGGTCCGGGAGGAGCTGGCGGCGCATCTCGGGGAGGTGGAGGAGGGGTTTCGCCGGGAGTGCGACCGGGGGCGGGATCATGGCTGGGTGGCGTTGCCGGGTGCCCTGGGGGTCAAGTACCCGCAGGCGGGCCGGAGCTGGCCGTGGCAGTGGGTCTTTCCCGCGCGGCGGCGCTACCGGGACGAGGCGGCGGGCCAGGTGCGCCGGCATCATCTCCACCCGTCGGCGGTGCAGCGGGCGGTGGCGGCGGCGGCGGCGCGGAGCGGCGTCCCGAAGCGGGTGAGCTGCCATACCTTCCGGCACTCGTTCGCGACTCACCTGCTCGAGTCGGGGACCGATATCCGGACGGTGCAGGAGTTGCTTGGGCATCGAGACGTGTCCACCACGATGCTGTATACTCACGTCCTGAACCGCGGGGTCCCGGGGGTCCGGAGCCCGGCCGACCGCCTGGCAGATGGCGGGCTGGCGGAGGCCCAGCGTCCCGCCGTGCGGAGTTAGCCTTTTCGGGTGCTTGGCGGTACACTTGGTCAGATTCTCCCCGGCGCCGGTGTGGCGGGGGAGGAGGTCCAATATCAGTTAGGGAGCGCCGAGGGAGTTGGGGATAATGGTGGTGGGGTGCTCGGGGAGTGCGGCGTGCCGCGCTCCCCGTCGGTTTTCTACCCGCGGGCTCGGCCGGGCGGTGCAAGGCGGTCCTCCCAAGCGCCGAGGTCCCGGGCCCCGTGCTGGGCAGCTCCAGACATCGCGGCAGGCGTCCGCGCAGGTCTCCGGCCTGGCGCGTCGAGCCCGCCCTTCCCTGCTGCAAGGCCGGCACGGCCGGACGGTGTTCCATGGCGCCCGGCACGGTGCAACGACGGGCGTCCCGCGGCCGGG
>JAEUJI010000201.1 GCA_016794805.1 Gemmatimonadota bacterium | reverse complement strand
GCCCTCAACCCCACGCTGGCCCGGGCCCAGAGCAACCTCTCGCTGATCCGGGCGGGGGTGGCGGCGCCCGCCGAGGGGCAGGGCCCGCGACCGGCGGTCCATGAGGGCGCCATGCTGGCGCACTTCAACCTCGGGCTCGCCTTCCGGCAGAAGGGCTACTACGTCGAGGCGCTGCGGGAATACCGGCTGGCGCTCGAGGCGGGGGAGGACGCCCGCCTGGTGCGGCAGGCAATGGCCGAGGTGCACCTGCTGCGGCGGGACCTCGCCGCGGCCCTGGAGCTCTACGATGGCCTCCTCGCCGAGGACCCGGAGAGTCCCAAGCTCTGGAACGAGCGCGGGGTCTGCCTGCAGCAGTCGGGACGCCGGGACGACGCGGTGGCGGCGTACGAGCGGGCCACGACCGCCGATCCCAACTACGCCCTCGCCTGGAACAACCTGGGCGTGCTGCGCACCCAGGCGCCCGACACCGACGAGGCGCTCGCCGCGTTCCAGCGCGCCCTGCGCCTCCGGCCCGACCTGGTCGCCGCGCGGCTCAACCTGGCCCTGGCGCTGCTGCATCGGCGGCGGCTGCAGCTCTCCCTCGAGGCCTACCGGCAGGTGCTGGCGGACCTGCCGCAGCACAGCGTGGCGTGGAACGGCGTCGGCCTGGTGCTGGTGGAGCTCAAGCGGTTCGAGGACGCGAAGCACGCCTTCTCCCGCGCCGTGGAGGCCGATCCGGCCAACGCCTCGGCGCACTACAACCTGAGCTTCACCCTGAGTCACCTGGGCGATTTCGACGGCGCGCTCCGCGCCACCAAGCGCGCGCTCGAGCTCGAGCCGTTCTACGTGGCCCAGAAGTACGCCCTCACGATCGACCTGCAGTACGAGAACCCCGAGATCGCGGTGGTGCCCGCCATCTCCGCCGACGTCACCGCCGACCAGGTCGGCGAGGAGTTCAACTTCGACGAGCGGCTGCTGGACCGGATCTTCGACGAACTGCAGCCGGCCGAGCGCGTCGCCGCCCCACCGGCGGAGGATCCGCTGGCGCTCGCGGCCGACTACATCGCCAAGGGCTTCCTCGAGCACGCCACCGTGGAGGCCGAGCGGGCGCTGGCCCGCGGCGTCGAGCCGGGCCGCGCCACCGCCCTCCTCGGGGAGGTGTACACCCGCCGCGGCCTCCACGGGGAGGCGCTGGAGCGGTTCCGCGCCGCACTCGAACTGGAGCCGGGCGAACCCCGGGCCCTCCTCGGCGAGGTCCGGGCGCTGCTGGCGCTGGGTCGGGGGGCGGAGGCGCTGCAGGAGGCGGAGCACCTGGTGCGCATGGCCCCCGCTGAGGTCGGGGCGCTGGTGGCGGCGGCCCGCGTCCGGCTGGCGAGCGGGATGGCGAGCGAGGCCCGGGACGTGTTGCGCCAGGCTCGGGAGCTCGAGCCGGGCCGGCCCGACCTCCTGCAGCTCGAGGCGTCCATCGCCGAGCAGCTGGGGGATATCGAGGCGGCGGTTGCCGCCTGTCAGGCGGCCGTGGAACTCGACCCCTCCGTGGCGCAGGTCTGGCGTGACCTCGGCCGGCTGGAGGAGCGGCGGGAGAACTGGGTGGGCGCCCGCCTGGCGTACGAGCACGCGCTCGACCTGCTGCCCACCTACATGGAGGCGGCACTCGCCCTGGCGGACCTGCTGCGCCGGGTGGATGCCCCGGGCGCGGCGGTGGACCTGATGGTGGACATGCTCCTGTCCGAGCCCTGGGAACTCGACGCGCTCCTGATGCTGGCCCGCGCGCTGCTCGACGATGGGCGCCACGACCGGGCGCTCGAGGCCCTCGATCGGGTCCTCAAGTTCGATCCGGAGCACGAGGCGGCGCTGTTCCACCGCGGAGTGGCGCTGGCCCGGTGCCGGCGGTACGACGAGGCGGTCCGCGCCTGGGAACGGGTGGTCCAGGTGGATGCCGCCGGGCCCTTCGCGCAGGCGGCGCGCACCCACGCGCGGTCCGCCCGGGACCTGGCCCATATCTTCGCGGGCGCGGCCTGACCCATGGCGATCGAGGGCCCGCTCAAGGAGCTGAGCATCCACGACGTCTTCCAGCTCCTGGACCTGAGCCGGAAGACGGGGACGCTCCGGGTGGTCTCCGACCTGCGGCAGAATGCCGGCACGGTGTTCTTCGAGGACGGAGTCGTGGTCGGCGCCGAGATCCGCAGCAATCCCCACCCGCTGGGCCGCCTGCTGGTGCGGGCGGGACGGGTCACCGAGCAGGACCTCCAGCGGGCCCGCGCCCTCCAGGCGGCCGGCGACCGGCGCCGGCTGGGCGAGATCCTCCTGTCCCAGGGGCTGGTCACCCAGCGGGACCTGGGGCGCTACGTCCGGCAGCAGATCGAGGAAGTCGTCTTCGAGCTGGTCGGCTGGTCGGAGGGCTACTTTGCCTTCGAGGATGGCAAGCAGGGGGACTGGCCCACGGAGGCGGATACCCGGATTGCGACCGGACTCCTCCTCATGGAGGCGGCGCGCCGCACCGACGAATGGTCCCGGATCGAGAAGCAGATCACCCACCTCGGCCTGGTGCCGCGGCTGGCGCCCGTCGTGGACACGGCGGTGCCGCTGGACCTGCTGCCCGCCGAGTGGGAAGTGCTCTCGGTGGTGGATGGGGAGCGGACCGTTCGGGAACTCGCCACCCTCCTGGGACGGCCGGAGTTCGAGGTGGCCCGCACGCTCTTCGGGCTGACCACGGCAGGGATTATCCTGCTGGATGACCCCGCGCGGCGGGCCATGGAGGCAGTGGGGGGGGCCGAGCTGCCGATCCTCCTGGGCGAGGTGGACCACCTGTTAGGCGCCGGCGATCCGGAGGCCGCCCGGCAGGTGGGGGAACAGGCGGTGGCCGCGCACCCGCAGCAGCCGCTGGCGCACCTGGCGTACGGCCGGG
>JAEUJI010000170.1 GCA_016794805.1 Gemmatimonadota bacterium | reverse complement strand
ACTGCCAGATCGGGGACGGCGTCGTGATCGCGAACGCCACCCAGCTCTCCGGCCACGTGATCATCGAGGAGCATGCCAACCTGAGCGGGCTGGTCGCGGTGCACCAGTTCGTCAGGATCGGGTGTCACGCCATCATTGGCGGCGCCTCCCGCATCCCGCAGGACATTCCCCCTTACGTGAAGGCGGTGGGCAACCCGGTGAAGCTGTTCGGGCTGAACCGCGTCGGCCTGGAGCGCGCCGGCTTCGGCCGCGAGGTCCTGGCGTCGCTCAAGCATGCCTACCGCCTCCTCTTCAACTCCGCCCTGCCGCGCGCGGAGGCGGTGGCGGCCCTGGCGGAGGAGGCCCGCCGCGTCCCGGAGGTCCGGCGCCTGATTCAGTTCGTCACCGCCGCCCGCCGCGGGGTGCCGGCGTGAAGCCTCCGGTGCGGATGGGGGTCATCGGGGTCGGCGCGCTGGGCTGGCATCACGCGCGCCATCTCGCCGCCATGCCCGAGGCGACGCTGATCGGGATCTACGACATCCGCCCGGAGCGGGCGGAGTTCGTGGCCCGTCAGCTCGGCACCACGGCCTTCCGCACCCGCGAGGAACTGCTGGCCCGCACCGAGGCGGTGACCATCGCCGTGCCCACGGCCGTGCACGGGGAGGTGGGGCTCGCCGCCCTCGCGACCGGGCGGCCGGTGCTGATGGAGAAGCCGCTGGCCGCGACCATGGAGGAGGCGGACGCCCTGGTGCTGGCCGCCGCGGCCGCCGGGGCGATGCTCCAGGTGGGGCACATCGAGCGCTTCAACCCGGCCCTGCGGGCGGCCCAGGGGTACGTCGACCGCCCGCTCTTCATCGAGGGGGAACGCCTGGCTCCGTTCCAGCCCCGCGGCACCGACGTGCCGGTGGTGCTGGACCTGATGATCCATGAACTGGACCTGATCCTGCACCTGGCCGGCGGGCCAGGGGTGCTGGACGTGCGCGCCAACGGCGCCGCGGTGATCTCGCCCCTGCTCGACGTGGCCCATGCGCGGGTCGAGTTCGACACCGGGTTGGTCGCGAGTGTCACGGCGTCCCGGATCGCGGAGCGCCGGGTCCGGCGGCTTCGGGTCTACCAGGAGGAGGGCTACCTGGCGCTCGACCTGGCTACCGGGCAGGGAGAATTCCTGCGCCTGCGCAACGGCTGGACGCCCGGAGACGCCCGCGCCCTGCACGACGTCACCGAGCGCGTGCCCCTCGAGACTCCGGCGGCGGACGCGCTGCGCCTGGAGCTGGAGGGATTCCTCGCCGCAGTGCGGGGGGAGCAGAAGGCCCTGGTCTCCGGCGAGGAGGGGCGCGCCGCGCTGAGCCTCGCGCTCCGGGTGGCGGATGCCATCCGCGCCGTCACCCCGGTGCCCCCCTACCAGCCGTGAACCGGGAGCCGGACCGCCGGCTCCTGCTCTCCGCGGGTGAGCCCTCGGGAGACGTGCTTGGCGCGGGGCTGATGGCGGCGCTCCGGATCCGCCGCGCCGGCCTCTCCTTCGAAGGGGTGGGCGGCCCCCGCATGGTGGGCGCCGGGCTGCGGCCGCTCGCCGAGGTGACACAGCTGGGCACGATCGGATTCACCGGAGTCCTCGGCGCCATTCCCCGGCACCTGCGGCTGTACCGGCGCATCCTGGCTGGAGCCAGGGCAGGCAGGTACCAGGGTGCGGTGCTCATCGACTACCCTGGATTCCACCTCCGCCTGGGGGCGGCCCTCCGACAGGCCGGCGTACCGGTCATCCAGTACGTCGCGCCGCAGCTGTGGGCGTGGCGCGCCTCACGCCTCCCCCAGCTGGCCCGCGCCGCCGATGAGGTGGCCGCGGTCCTGCCGTTCGAGGAGGCCTGGTTCAGGGCGCGAGGCCTCTCCTGCCGGTACGTGGGCCACCCCGCTGCCGACCGCTCCTGGTCAGCACCCGAGGCCGCCCGGCAGGCCCTCGGCCTCACCAAAAGTGGACCGGTCCTGGGTATCTTCCCCGGCAGCCGCGAAGGGGAAATCGGGTACAACTGGCCCCTGTTCCGCGATGTGGGGCGGCGGATGCTGGCGGAGGGGAGCTGCGCGTCGGTTGTCGTCGCCGCCACCACGACGGGGTACTACCCGGACGCCGAGGGATTCGTGGTGCGCCGGGGGGAACCTGACCTGGTGCTCGCTGCCGCCACGGCGGCGGTGATCAAGTCCGGCAGCACGACGCTGGAGGCGGCGCTGGCAGGCACCCCGATGGTGGTGGCCTACCGCACCGCGCGGCTGACGTACGAGATCGCCCGGCGGCAGATGACGGTCGGCCAGATCAGCCTGGTCAACCTGATCGCCGGGGAAAGTGTCGTTCCGGAGTTCTGGCACCCGCCGGTCTCCGCCGCGCCAGTGGCGGACGCCGTGCGGCCTCTTCTCGAGCCATCGAGTCCGGCCGCTGCCCTTCAACGGGCAGGGTTCGCGGCGGTCCGTGCCCGGCTGGGTCCCGCGGGAGCGTCGGCGCGCGTGGCCGACCTGCTGCTCGGTCGGCTGGCGTGCTAGCGCGCCTGGCACCGCCGCTGGCGCGGGCCGTCGCCCGCAGCTGGCGGATGGAGCTGGTGCATCCCGAGCGGTGGGACGCGGTGCGGGCCAGCGGCCGGCCCTATGTGCTGCTGAGCTGGCATGAGCACCTGCTGCCCGTGATGTGGCAGCACCGCGGCCTGGGCATCGCGGCGGTGATCAGTCAGGCGAGGGACGGAGAGTATCTGTCGCGCTTTGCCGGTTCCCTGGGCTACCGGCTGCTGCGCGGATCCAGCTCCCGGGGCGGCCGCCGGGCGCTGGCCGGCGCGATCCGGGCCCTCCGGGCGGGAATACCGGTGGGCTTCACCCCCGACGGGCCGCGCGGCCCCAGGCGGGTGGCCAAGCCCGGGGCGTTCCTGGCGGCGGTGCGGGGCGGGGCACTGGTGCTGCCAGTGCATGCAGAGGCGCGGCCCGCCTGGCGGGCAGGGAGCTGGGATCGGTTCCTCCTCCCCTGGCCCTTCGCCCGGGTGCGGCTGGTGTACGGAAGGCCGGTGGATGCGGCGAGGCTGCAGGACCCCGCGGAGGTGGCGACTCGCGTCACCGGGGAACTGACCGAGGCAATGAGGCAGGGGGCATGGCCCGACGGCGCGGCGACTCGCACCGACTGATCCGGTGGCTGTGGACCAGCCGCCGGCTGGACGCCCGCCTGACCCGGCTGGCGTTGCTGCCGCTATCGGCGCTGTGGAGCGGCTGGATGCGGCTCCGGCGCCTGGCCTACGCGCGGCGGTGGCTGCCGGTCCACGACTTGCCGTTGCCGGCGGTCGCGGTCGGCAACCTGACCGCGGGCGGCTCGGGGAAGACCCCGGTCGCGATGTGGATCGCCCGCTACTACGCGGACCGCGGGCTGGTGCCGGGGATCCTGCTCCGGGACTACGGCGGCGGCGATGAAGCCCGGGTGCACCAGCGGGCCCTCCCGGGCGCGCACGTCGTGGCCGACGCCGACCGGAGCGCGGGAGCGGAGCGGGCGCTGGCCCGGGGGGCGCAGGTGCTGGTGCTGGACGACGCCTACCAGCGGCTCGACATCCGGCGGGACCTGAACGTGGTGGTGGTGAGCGCGGAGACCACGCGCGCGGTGCGGTGGCCGCTCCCCGCGGGCCCCTGGCGGGAGGGCTGGCAGGCGCTGGACCGGGCCGATGCGGTGGTGATCACCCGGAAGCGGGCCAGCCGGGAGGCGGCGGAGTCGCTCGCCGCCGACCTCCAGACCCGTGTCACGGTCCCGATCGCGATCGCGCACCTCGGGCTCTCCCGGCTGGAGGGGCTGCTGTCCGGGCGGGCGGTCGCCGCGGAGTCGCTCGCCGGGCGCCGGGTGGTGGCGGCCAGCGCCATCGGGGACCCGGAGGCGTTTGTGGCGCAGACCAAGGCGACGGGCGCCGCGGTGCAGGTCGCCACCTGGAAGGATCATCATGCGTATCGCCAGGAGGATATCGCCTGGCTGGCCCACGCGGCGCGGCGCGCCGACCATGTGGTCATCACGGAGAAGGACGCCGTGAAGCTGCGCGACCACTGGCCGCCCGACGCCCCCGAACCGCTGGTGGCCGTGCTGGACCTCACGTGGGAAAGTGGTGGCGAAGCCCTCGCCGTGGCCCTCGACGCCGTCGTGACGCCGGCCGAGCGCCTGTAACGTACCCTGGAGATGACATGACCTCGACTGACCCCCGTCCCAGTCAGAACGTGATGCGGCCTGACAAGGACCATTTCCTCGCCGCGGAGAATCCCTTCGAGGAGATGATGTCCCGGTTCGACGACGCCGCCAAGCGCCTGGATCTCGAGCCGGGGCTGTACCAGATCCTGCGGATGCCGGAGAAGCAGATCATCGTCTCGGTCCCGGTGCTGCGGGACAACGGCACGGTGGAAGTGTTCACCGGGTACCGGGTGATCTACAACACCTCGCGCGGGCCGGCCAAGGGCGGCATCCGGTTCGACATGCAGGTGACCCTCGACGAGGTGAAGGCGCTGGCCGGCTGGATGACCTGGAAGTGCGCGGTGGTGAACCTGCCGTTCGGCGGGGCCAAGGGCGGCGTCATCTGCGATCCCACCACGATGTCCAACGGGGAGATCGAGCGCCTCACCCGCCGCTACACCACCGGCATCATCGAGACCCTGGGCCCCGACTCGGACGTGCCCGCCCCCGACGTCAACACCAACGAGCGGGTGATGGCCTGGGTGATGGACACCTACTCCATGCACAAGCGCCATACCGTCACCGCGGTCGTCACCGGCAAGCCCATCGCGATGGGGGGCTCCCTGGGCCGCCGCGAGGCCACCGGCCGCGGCTGCATGATCGTCACCCGCGAGGCGCTCAAGAAGCTCAAGCTGCCGCTCAAGGGCACCCGGGTGGCGGTGCAGGGGTTCGGGAACGTGGGCTCCGTCGCTGCGGACCTGATGTCCCGGGAAGGGATGGTCGTGGTCGCGGTGAGCGACAAGTCGGGCGGGATCTACAACCCGAAGGGGCTCGACCTCGCCGACGTCTTCCGGCACACCGCCCAGAAGAAGCTGCTCAACACCTACGCCAGGGCGCAGCAGATCAGCAACAGCGAGCTGCTCACCCTCGACTGCGACGTCCTGGTGCCGGCCGCGCTCGAGAACGTGATCACCGATGAGAACGCCGGCCAGATCAAGGCCCGGATCATCTGCGAGGGCGCCAACGGCCCCACCACCGCCGAGGCGGACAAGATCCTCAACCAGAAGGGCATCTTTGTCATCCCCGACATCCTGGCCAACGCCGGGGGGGTCACGGTCAGCTACTTCGAGTGGGTGCAGGACCGGGGCGGCTACTTCTGGGACGAGGAGACCGTGAACAACCGGCTGGAGAAGATCATGGTCCACTCCTTCGACGAGGTGACCGCGATGGCGGAACGGCACCAGGCCGACAACCGCGTCGGGGCCTACATGCTCGCGATCGATCGGGTGGCCGCGGTGCATCGCCTGCGCGGGATGTACGCCTGAGCCTCACGGTCCTGGCGGTGGGCAAGCTGCGCCCGGCGTTCCGGGACGCGGCCGATGACTACCTCCGGCGGCTCGAGCGCTACACCAGGATCCAGGAGGTCGAGGTCCGCGAGGCGGGCCGCGGGAAGAGCGCGGAGGAGGGTCGCCGGCTGGAAGGCACCCGCCTCCGCGCCCGGGTACCTGCGGGAGCCGAGCTGGTCGCGCTGGAGCGGGGGGGACCAGGCTGGACCAGCGAGGAGCTGGCGAAGCGGCTGGGGCGGTGGCGGGACACCAGCCGCCCCGTGGCCTTCGTGGTGGGTGGATCGGAAGGGCTGGACCCGGGCCTCGTCGCGGCCGCCGCGATGCGCTGGAGCCTGGGCGCCCTCACGCTGCCGCACGAACTCGCCCGGGTCGTGGTCCTGGAGCAGCTCTACCGGGGCTTTACCATCCTGCGGGGTGAACCCTATCACAAGTGATCGTCCCACTCCGGTGCAGCGAGGACTTGCGTGGCTGAATGGTTTGAAGAGTGGTTCGGTGAGGAGTACCTCCATCTCTATCCGCACCGCAACGAAGCCGATGCCGCGCGGCTGGTGGCCCTGCTCCGCCGTACCCTTCCCTGGCGCCCGGGGTGGCGGGTGCTGGATGTCGCCTGCGGGGCGGGGCGGCATCTCGCCGCGCTGGAGCAGGCCGGCGCGGTGCCCTTCGGCTTCGATCTGTCCGCGCCGCTCCTCCGGCGCGCCGGGGAGGTCACCGGCCGGCCCCTGGTCCGCGCCGACATGCGCGCCGTGCCCTTCCGCCGCGGGAGCATGGACCTCACGGTCAATCTCTTCACCAGTTTCGGCTATTTTGCGGCCGATGAAGAACACACCGACGCCATCGGGCAGATGCTGGCCACCGTCCGACCCGGGGGCTGGTTCGTGATCGACTTCCTGAACGCCGAGCAGGTCCGGAGCGCACTGGTGCCGGCGGAGACGGCCCGCTACGGGACGGAAGCCGTGGAGATCCGCCGCGCCATTTCCTCGGACGGGCGCTTTGTGCAAAAGACCATCACCCTGGCTGGCGGCCGGTGTTTCCGCGAGCGGGTCCGACTGCTGGGTCCCGTGGACCTGGAACAGATGATCAGCGCCCACGGGGCCCGCATCGTCGGGCGCTTCGGCGACTACGAGGGCGGCCCCCTCGCCGGCGGCACCCGCACCATCCTCGCCGCCGGCATCCCCGCGTGAGCTACCGCATCGTCGCCACCCCGCTCGCCGGGGAGGTGCGCCTGCCAGGCCAGCGGGAGGGCGGGGTCGCGCCGGCCCTCTTCGATGCCTTCGTCTGCGCCGCGGGCACCGCGGCCACCCTGGACCGGTTGCGGGATCCACGGGCCCTCGTCATCACGACGGGGCAGCAGCCGGGCCTCCTCACCGGGCCGCTCTACACGATCTACAAGGCGCTGTCGGCCGCCGCCGTGGCGCGGCAGTGTGAGGCGCGCTGGGGGCGTCCGGTGGTGCCGGTCTTCTGGGCCGCGGGCGGCGATCATGACTTCGCCGAGGGGAACCACGCCTCCTGGACCGCCGCGGATGGCAGCACCGTCACCATGACCTTGCGCGAGCGGCCCGCCGACGCGCCCCTCACCCCCCTCTATCGCGAACCGGTCGGGCCGGAGATCGGACCGGTCCTGGCCCGGCTCGAGGCCGACCTGGGCACGGCCCCGTTCGCGGCGGACGTGCTCGCCCTGTTCCGCCGCTGGTACCGGCCCGAGGCGACCCTCGCCGACGCCTGTGCCCGCGTGATCGCCGACCTGCTTGCGCCATACGGGGTCGTCGTCTTCGATGCGACCCATCCCGCGGTGAAGCGGGCCCAGTGGCCGTACCTGCACCGCGCGCTCGCCGATGCCCGCGCCCTGGAACAGGTCCTCGTGGCGCGGAACCAGGAGCTGCTCGCCGCCGGCCACGATGCCGGGGTCACGGTCGGGGATGGCGCCACGCTGGTCATGTACGAGGGCGAGCAGGGGAGGGACCGGCTCGCGCTCCGCGCCGACGGGTTCGCCACCCGCCGGAGCCGCGAGGAGCTTACCCCCGCCGCCATCGATCAGCTGGCCGCCAGTGATCCGGGCCGCTTCTCCCCCAATGTCCTGCTCCGCCCGGCCATCGAGGCCGCGCTCCTGCCCACGGTTGCCTACCTGGCCGGTCCGGGGGAACTGCGCTACTGGAAGCTGGCGGAAGCGGTGTATCCCGTTCTTGGCATTCCGGCGCAGCGCCCGCTGCCGCGCTGGTCAGGGCTGGTCGTGGATGCCCGCACCGACCGGGTGCTCGAGAAGTTCGGCGCCACGCTGGAGGAGCTCATGGCGCCGGGCCAGCAGCTGGAAAACCGGCTGGTCCGCTCGGCACTCCCGGCGGAGGCGATCGAGGCCCTGACCGCCCTCAGGGAGGGAATCGCCCGTCACTACGAGACCCTGACCCGGGCGGCCGTCGTCATCGACCCGACGATCGAGCGGACCCTCCAGAACCTGTGCAACCAGGCCTTCACCGGCACCCAGGAGGCGGAGAAGAAGCTGGTGAGTCACCTCAAGAGGCGGCAGGCCACCGAGACCCAGCAGATTGCGCGGGCGCGGGAACTGGTGCTGCCGCTGGGGAGGCCGCAGGAACGCGTCCTGACCATCGCCCCCCTCCTGGCCCGGTTCGGACCCGAGCTCCTCGCCGCGCTCGCCACGGACATCACCGCCTGGTACGCCGCCGCCCTTGAAGCGGCTCCGGTGCGGGGGTAGACTCGACCCATGGCCTTTCTCGGCATCATCCTCCTCGTCGCTCTCCTGATCCCGATCGTCGGGATCGTCATCGACTCGCCGATCGGCCGGGCCCTGGCCCGCCGGCTGGAGGGCCCGGACCAGGTGCCGCCGCCGATCGCCGACCTGGCCCGCAAGGTCGACCTGCTGGAGTCGGAGATGGAGGAACTGCAGCGCAACGTGCAGCTGCTGCAGGAGGAGAACCAGTTCCTGCAGCGCCTGCTCGAAGACCAGCCGGGCCGCTCCTCGCTGCCGCCCCCCAAGGCGCCGTAGCCCGGGCCCGCGCGCCTCGTGGCTGCCCCGCGCCCCCATCGCTCCCCCTCCCACGCGGCGCTCGTCGCCGCCGGCATCTTCCTCAGTCGCATCTTCGGCCTGATCCGCCAGCGGGTCCTGGGCCACTATCTCGGCCTGGGCGACGGCAGCGATGCCTTCGGCGCCGCCTTCCGGATCCCCAACCTGCTGCAGAATCTGCTGGGAGAAGGGGTGCTCTCCGCCTCCTTCATCCCGGTCTACGCCCGGCTGCGGGCCGAAGGCCGGGACGAGGATGCCGAGCGCGTGGCGGGCGCCGTGTTTGCGCTGCTGGCCCTGGTGACCTCGGTCGTAGTGCTGGCCGGGGTGCTGGCGGCGGGGCCGCTGACCGATCTCCTGGTTCCCGGCTGGACGGGGGCCAAGCGGGACCTCACCGTGCGGCTGGTGCGGGTGCTCTTCCCCGGCGCGGGGCTGCTGGTGCTGTCGGCATGGTGCCTCGGCGTCCTCAATAGTCACCGGCGCTTCCTGCTCCCTTACGCCGCCCCCGTGCTGTGGAACCTCGCCATCATCGCCACCCTGCTGCTGGGCGGGGATCCGGCGGCGGATGCCCGGACGGCCTTCCTGGCGGCGCTGGGATCGGTCCTCGGCAGCGCCCTGCAGTTCGGGATCCAGCTGCCCGTGGTGCTCCGCCTGCTGCGCCAGTTCCGCCCCACGCCCGCCACCAGCGACCCGCAGGTCCGGACGGTGATCCGCAACTTCGGGCCGGTGTTCTTCGGCCGGGGCGTGGTGCAGATCAGCGCGTTCATGGACACGGTCATCGGGAGCCTCCTCGGCACCGGGGCAGTCGCGGGGCTCAACGCGGCCCAGCTCCTCTACACCCTGCCGGTGAGCCTCTTCGGCATGTCGGTTTCCGCCGCCGAACTCCCGGCGATGTCGAGCGCGACCGGGAGCGAGGCCGAGATCGCCGGGGCGGTGCGGGCGCGGCTGGAACCGGGGCTCCGCCGCATTGCCTTCTTCGTGGTGCCGTCCGCGGTCGCCTTCCTGGTCTTCGGCCGGGAGCTGGCCGGCGCCCTGTTCCAGACCGGCCGCTTCTCCGCCGCCGACAGCCGCTACGTCTGGGGAATCCTGGCCGGCAGTGCCATCGGGCTGCTGGCGGCTACCCTGGGCCGGCTCTACAGCTCCGCTCTGTACGCCCTGCGGGACACACGGACGCCGCTTCGCTTCGCCATCGTGCGGGTCGGGCTCGGCATCCTGCTCGGGGTGGGCGCGGCCCTCTGGCTGCCGGGCCGGCTCGGCATCGGGGCTGAGTGGGGGGCGGCCGGCCTTACCGCCGCCTCGGCGATCGCCGCGACGGTCGAGTGCTCGCTGCTCCGCCGCGCGATCCGCCACCGGATCGGCGCCGCGGATCTGGACCTCACCCTCCTCGCCGGGCTCTGGCTTGCCGCCCTTCTGGGCGCCGGCGCGGGATTCGGCTGCGGGCTGCTCCTGCCCCCCATGCACCCGGCCCTCCGGGCCGCGCTGGTGCTGCTGCCGTTCGGGCTCTGCTACCTGGCCCTTACCTATCGCGCCGGGGTGGCGGAGTCCCGGGATCTGGTGCGTCGCCTGCGCCGCCGCTGACCCGTTTCACCCCCGCTATTTTCACCTGATGCCGCCGCCACCGGACGCCCTGCAGCGCAAGCTCGACACGCTCCCCGACCAGCCGGGGGTCTACCTCTGGAAGGATGCGGAGGGGACGGTCCTGTACGTGGGGAAGGCCAAGCGCCTGCGGAGCCGGGTGCGGAGCTACTTCGCCGCGGAGAACGCCACCAGCCTCAAGCAGCAGGTCATGGTACGCCAGATCGCCGACGTCGAGACCATCGTGGTGGCGAACGAGGTGCAGTCGCTCCTGCTCGAGAACAACCTGATCAAGGAGTACCAGCCGAAGTTCAACGTCCGCCTCAAGGACGACAAGAGTTATCCCTCGATCGCGGTGACCGTGGGCGAGCCCTTCCCGCGGGTGCTGGTCACCCGCCGGCTGGACCTCCCCGGCGCCCGGTACTTCGGCCCCTACACCGATGTCTCCCTGTTGCGGAAGACGCTGGCCGTCGTCCGTCGGCTCTACACGGTGCGCAGCTGCCACGACGACCTCCCCCGGGAGCGGCGGGAGCGGCCGTGCCTGGACTATCATATCGGCCGCTGCCGGGCCCCCTGCGTCGGCTGGCAGACGCGGGAGGACTACCGGGCGATGATCGCGGAGGTGCTCGATTTCCTCGAGGGCCGCACGGTCGATGTGCGGGGCAAGGTCCGGGACGCGATGCTCACGTTCAGCGAGCGCCGGGACTACGAGCGGGCGGCCCAGCTCCGCGATCAGCTCAAGTGGCTGGAGCAGGTGGACGCCCCCGCCAGCGTGGAAGTGCTGGGCACCGGAGACGCGGATGTGGTGGGAGTCGCCCGCGATGGGGACGACGCGGTGGGCGTCTTCCTGCGGGTGCGGGAGGGCCGGGTGGTGGCGCGGGAGCATGCCTTCCTGGAAAACGTCACCGAGGAGCCGGATGAGCAGATCCTCAGCTTCCTGCTCGTGCGGTCGTACGTGCCGCTGACGGGGCGCGCCGGTCGCCTGGTGCTGCCCCTCCCGCCGGCGGAGGTGGAACTGCTGCAGGAACTCCTGCCGGAGACCGAGTGGCAGGTGCCGCAGCGCGGCGTGGCGCGGCGCTGGCTCGACCTCGCGGACCAGAATGCCCGCCACCTGCTCGAGAGCCTCCGGATCGAGTCCTTCGAAACCGATGAGCGCGCGGGAGACCCGGTCTATGCCCTGGGACGGGACCTCGGGCTCAACAGCGTCCCCCGCAGCATGATCTGCGTGGACATCTCCACCAACCAGGGCAAGGACACGGTCGGCTCCCTGGTCTGGTTCGAGGCCGGCCGGCCTCGCAAGTCGGAGTACCGCAAGTTCAAGATCAAGGGGGAGGCGCAGCAGGACGACTACGCCGCGATCCATGAGGTGATCACCCGCTACCTCACCCGCCGCCGCGAGGAGGCCAGGCCGTTGCCAGACCTGATCGTCATCGACGGCGGCAAGGGGCAGCTGGGGGCGGCCGTGGCCGCGGCCCAGGCGCTGGGCGTGGAAAGGACCCCCATCATCAGCCTGGCCAAGCGGGAAGAGGAGATCTTCTTACCCGGCCGGCCGGAGAGCTTGCGCCTGTCGCGCCGGAGTCCCTCGCTCCGCCTGCTCCAGCGACTCCGGGACGAGACCCACCGCTTCGGGGTGGCCTACAACCGGAAGCGCCGCACCAAACGGACGATCACCTCCGCGCTCCTCGACATCCCGGGCGTCGGGCCGTCCCGTCGCCGGGTGCTGCTGGAGCGGTTCGGCAGCCTGGCGGGGGTCCGGTCCGCCACCGCGGCGGAGATCGCCTCCCTGCCGGGATTCTCCGCCACCCTGGCGGAGCGCATCCTCACCGCGGTCCGGCAGTAGGCTTTCAGGCGCCTTATCTTCCGCCCATGTCGCGCGCGTTCGTGAAGGAAGACCAGGACGAGGTCCCTCCCCGCTATGAGTTGCCAGCC
This sequence comes from Gemmatimonadota bacterium, assembly GCA_016794805.1. Classification (GTDB taxonomy): domain Bacteria; phylum Gemmatimonadota; class Gemmatimonadetes; order Gemmatimonadales; family GWC2-71-9; genus JADJOM01. Next base: position 6,555 of record JAEUJI010000170.1, on the reverse strand, counting down.
CGGGACGACCCGGGATTTCCCCAGGCAGCGGCCTGGGCGCTCCTCGAGGGCGCCAACCGGGGGGATTCGCTCGGCGCCGAACAGGCCACCGGCTTCCGCTGGGGCGACCCGGTGCTCCGGGTGTGGGTCGAGCAGATCCTTCAGCATGCCCGCCGTCGGGGCGACGACCGGCTCGAACAGCTCGCCGAGCGCTTCCTGAACACCCCATGAGCATGGACTGGATACTGGAATGCTCGGGCTGCGGCGCCAGCCGCGGCCCGGGGGGCCTCCCCTCCGTTTGTGACGCCTGCGGCCGGCCGTGGCTGGTGCGCTACCCCGACCGGCCCGCCCCCAGCCTGACCTCCCGTGCCGAAGTCCGCCGCGGGCAGGGGATGTGGCGCTATCGCCCCTTCCTGCCGCTGGGCCCGGGGGAGCGCCCGGTGACGCTTGGGGAGGGTGATACCCCGTTGCTCGAGGCGCCACGGATTGGCCGGCGGCTCGGACTCAGTGATCTGTGGGTCAAGGACGAGGCCGCCAATCCCACCGGATCCTTCAAGGCGCGTGGACTCAGCGCCGCCGTGACGCGTGGGGTGCTCGCCGGGGCGCGGCACTTCGTCCTGCCGACCGCAGGCAACGCGGGGGTGGCCGCCTCCGCCTATGGCGCCCGGGCGGGTGTGCCGGTGCGGGTCTATGCCCCCAGCACGACACCGTTGCCGATCCTCGATCAGATCCGGGCATTCGGCGGGGACCTCGTGCTGCTCGAAGGCCACATCGGGGACTGCGGCAAGGCGGCCCGCGCCTACGCGGCGGAGACCGGGGCACTGGACCTCTCCACGCTGCGGGAGCCCTACCGGATCGAAGGCAAGAAGACGCTGGGCCTCGAGCTCGCGATGCAGTTCGGCTGGTCCCTGCCAGCGGTAATTCTCTACCCCACCGGCGGCGGCACCGGCCTGATCGGCATGTGGAAAGCGTTCGCAGAGCTTCGCGCCGCCGGGTGGGTTACGGATCCGCCGCCCCGCATGTACACCGTGCAGGCCACCGGCTGCGCGCCGATGGTGCGGGCGTTCGATGCCGGCGCGGAGGGCGCCACCCCCTGGCCTGATCCGTGGACCGTGGCCAGCGGACTCAGGGTGCCTGGCCCCCTGGGCGACCGGCTGATCCTCGCCGCCCTACGGGAAAGCGGTGGGGGCGCGATCGCCGTGACCGATGAGGAGCTCGTACAGGAGGCGCGCCGTGGCTCGGCGGAGGAAGGGGTGGACTTCTCCCCCGAGGGAGGCGCGGCACTCGCCGCCGCCCGCCTGCTGCGGGAGCAGGGGGCGCTCCGGCCCAAGGACCGGGTGGTAGTCTTCAATACCGGGGCGGGGTGGCTCTACCGCTCCCCCGGCGATTTGCCCCCATCCTGAGCCCCGGGCCATATTGGACAGTTATGGCACCGACCCGCTTCGCCATCCTCGATCCCGCCGCCGGCATCAGCGGCGACATGCTGCTCGGCGCGCTGCTCGACGTGGGCGCGCCGCGCGCCTGGCTCGAGGCGCTGCCGGCACGCCTGGGCTTTCCGGGCGTGCGGATCAGGATTGAAGCGGTGAGCCGATGTGGCGTCGCCTGTACCAAGGTGACGGTTGAGCTCCCCGGGGGCCAGGTCGAGGGGCCGAGCGAGTCGTACCACGCGCACCACGATCACACCCACGGCGGGCCGGAACACCAGCATCACGGGCCCGGTGCGCACCGGCATCTTCGGGACCTTGTTGACGTGATCGAACGTGCCCCGCTGAGCCCCTGGGTGCGGGAACGGGCGGTCCGCGCCTTCACCCTGCTTTGCGAGGAAGAAGGCCGGATTCACGGCGTCCCGGCGGACGCGGTCGCCCTGCATGAGGTCGGCGCGGTGGATGCGATCGTGGATATCGTGGGCGCCGTCGAGGGCTTCGAACAGCTGGGGATCGCCCAGGTCTATCACCGCCCGGTGGCGGTTGGGAGTGGCTGGGTCCGCGCCGCCCACGGGGTGATGCCGGTCCCGGCTCCCGTCACCGCTCGGCTGCTGGAGGGGATCGAAATCGGCCCTGACGGGCCGGTCGAGGGGGAGGCGACGACCCCCACCGGCGCCGTTCTGCTGAGGGTGCTGGCGGCGGGTGCCCCCCCAACCCACTGGCGCGGAGTCGGGAGCGGTTGGGGTGCGGGGGGCCGGGACCCCGCCACCTATCCCAATGCCCTGCGGCTCATCCTGGCCAGTCCGGCCCAGGAGGCGGAGGAGGTGGTTACCCTCTCCACCGATGTCGACGACATGAGCCCGGAGTACCTGGAGCCGCTCCGCGAGGCGGTCAGCGCGGCTGGCGCGCTGGACATCCAGGTCTGGGCCACCCAGATGAAGAAGGGCCGGCCCGGATTCCGCATCGAGGTGATCTGCGACACAGCATTTTCCGACCGGGTCATTGAGGCACTGTTCCTGCACAGTACCACCGCAGGAGTGCGCCGGACGGTAGCGGCGCGCGTCACCCTGCCGCGCCGGATGATCGCCGTGGCGCTCGCCGGCGGAGGGGAAGTCGCGGTGAAGGTGCTCGAGACGCCCGGCGGGCCGCGGGTCAAGGCCGAGTACGAGGACGTGCGGCAGGCGGCCCGCCGGATGGGCCGACCGGCCCTGGAAGTAGCGCGTGAGGTGGAGCATGCCGCGCGCGCGCTGGTCACATCAACGACGAGGGGAAGGGAATGACGAGGATCATCGTGCGGATCGGGCTGCTGCTTGCCGTATCTACGCCGCTTGCCGCCCAGCACCAGGCCATCGCGACGCGAGTCACGGCGCAGCTCGGCGGCAAGTTCACCGACGCCCAGTGCGACCTGAAGGCGGGCCACTTCCTGGTGAGCAGCGGCAAGACCAAGCTCAGCAGCTATGCCTCCGCGTCCGATCCGGTCATCGGGGCCCGCCTGCTGAAGGAGAGCGTGTCCGTCATCACCGAGGCCATCACGACCAAGGGCCAGCAGAAGAACGGCGGCGCCTGGTACTGGCTGGGCCGGACCTACCTCCTCCAGGGCGACCTGCAGGGCGCCGACAGTGCGCTGGCCAAGGCCACCGAACTGGCGCCCGCCTGCAAGGCGGACATCCAGAGCTATCGCACCAAGGCGTGGGCGGGCGTGGTCGTCGCCGCCCAGGGCGCCCTCGAGGCCAAGCAGATGGACTCGGCCGTAATCTTCTATCGGGCGGCCAATCTCATCGAACGGAGCGCGCCTCACGGGTACAACGGCCTCGCCGCGATCTTCTATGACCGGCAGCAGGCCGACAGCGCCATCCATTACTTCGGGCTGGCTGCGGCGACCGAGCCGACCGACCCGAACTACGTGAAGATCCGGAACAAGGCGGCGTACAATCATGCCGCCCTGCTGCTCAACGCCCGCCGGGCGCAGGAGGCCGTCGTGGCGTTCCGGCGCTATGTCACCATCGAGCCCTCGGATGACGCGGGCAAGAAGGGCCTGGCGCAGGCCTTTCGTGCCGCCGGGATGGCGGACAGCGCCCAGGTGGTCGAGCGCGAGCTGCTCGCCGCGGGCGGGGCCCAGGATGAGTCGCTGTCGGACGGGGAGCTGTTCGACCTGGCCACCCGCCAGTACAACGACAAGAACTTCGCCGAGGCGGCAACGACCTACGGCCGCCTGCTGCAGCGGAATCCCTACCACCGGGACGCGCTCTACGCCCAGGCCAACAGCTACCTCGCCACCCAGAACGGGGCCGGCCTGATCGCGGCGGCGACCAAGCTGGTCGAACTCGACCCGCTGGGGGAGTACAACTTCCAGATGCTGGCGCAGGGCTACAAGTTCGAGAAGAACCAGGGCAAGCTGGCCGAGGTGATCATCGCCGAATTCGCGCTGCCGGTGGACCTGCAGTTCGAGGCGTTCGAGGCCACGGCCGACGATGCCACCTTCCGTGCCAAGGCGGTCGGGCGGGAAGCGCGGGATGAGAACAACAAGATCCTCACCCCAAGGCCCGTCACGATCGTGTTCGAGTGCCTGGCCAAGGACGGCACCGTGGTCGGCTCCCAGGAGGCCACCATCCCGGCCCTCAAGCAGGGCGAGAGCGCTGCGGTGGAAGTGAAGGCGCCCGCCGCCGGGACCAGGGCCTGGCGGTACCGCGTCAAGTAAGGGACGCACCTCGGGGTCAGAAGGGGGATGCGCCTGCGGCGCATCCCCCTTCGGCATTCGGGGAACCAACAGGCTGGGCAAGGCGTTCTTGGGACACCATCGAACCCCGAGCGTCCAATGCCCGCTCCAACCGCCATTCCGCCGCGCTACGCCAACCAGCGTGCCCTGGTCCTCGGAATTCTGTCCCGGTGGGCCGAGTCGCTCAGGACGGCAGCAGGCCCCTGAGGGCTGCTGCCCGATAATCGGCCACCATGGTCGGCCTGGGGCGCCTGAGGGCCGCCCCGGCTGGCTGCGCCCGTGCTGGGAACCTGTCGGGGTCTGGAGGCGTTAACGTACAGACAGGCCGACCGCCCCGGTTCGCCATCCCGCAGCCCTCTGGACAGGCGGAGGAGTCCTCACGATGCACCTGTTGGCGGCTGCAGCCACCCACTCCGCCTGGTTGCCGGCGGCCTGGCTGGCGCCCTGCATGCTCGGGGCGATCGCGGTGTCGCGCCCGGAGCCCGGCGCGGGGGGGGCGGCCGAGATTGGGGCCCTCCTGCCGCCCCTCCTGGACAGCGCCTACGGGACCGCCCTCCACCTGACCCGGAATGCGACCGACGCGGAGGACCTGGTGCAGGAGGCGGCGCTGCTGGCCTGCCGCGGCTTCGGGACCTTCCAGCCGGGCACCAACTTCAAGGCGTGGTTCTTCCGGATCCTGACCAACTGTTTCTATTCGACGTACCGGAAGAAGAAACGGGGCGGGACCCAGCTGGAGCTGGATGACACCCCGGAGCTGTACCTCTACTGCCAGACCGCCGCAATCGGGCTGCATGGCCAGACGGAGGACCCCGCCCGCCTCCTGATGGAGCGGCTGGATGCGGAGCAGATCGGGGCCGCGGTGGATGCGCTGCCGGAAGAGTACCGCGTCGTCGCGACGCTCTACTTCCTGCAGGATTTTTCATACCAGGAGATCGCCGAGGTGCTCGATGTGCCCGTTGGCACCGTCCGCTCCCGGTTGCACCGGGGCCGTCGGATGCTGCAGAAGGCGCTTTGGGTGATCGCCGAAGAGCGCGGCATCATTCGCGACCTGACCGCGGCTGATCCGCCGCCCGAGGCTTGAAATGCACGATCATTACCGGCTGACCTGTGAAGAGGTGTTCGCCCGCCTCGACGATTTCCTGGATCGGGAACTCTCGGAGGAGGAGACCCGGCGGGTGGAGGAGCATCTCGCCGCCTGTGCCGCCTGTGCCAGCGAGCACCGGTTCGAGACCGGGGTGCTCGACGGGGTACGCGCCAAGCTCACCCGGATCGCGGTGCCGACTTCCCTGCGGGCGGCCATCCTGCGCCAGATCGCGGGGGGAACGGCCTAGGCGCTGGCCGCCGTGCGGGCGGGCCGGAGCGTGTGAAGGGCCACCGGCTGCAGGCCGAGGGCCTCCAGCACCTCGGGAGGTACGGCCGCGGCGAGCAGTTGCAGGGTGGGCAGGTCAATCGAGCAGGGCGCGACCACCGAGAGCTCGTCGAGCCCGGTCGCTTCGCCAATGGTGGGAATGGCGGCGAGGACGGTCCGCCCCACGATGGCGCCCGCCAGCGCCGCGCCGGAAAGGCCGCTGTCGTGCAGGATGGTCCAGGTGAGGTCGGCCTGGCGCAGGTCGGCTCCCGCCAGGCGCGCCTGCACCAGCACCGCGCTCGCCAGGCAGGCGCCCCGGAACGAGGCCCCCTCGAACCCCGTGTGGCTCAACGCCGCCTCCGTGCAGTCCGCGCCCTCGAAGCGGCAGCCCTGGAGGTTTGCGTGCCTCAGGCTGGCGCGGCACAGGGTGGCGTTGCTGAAGTCCGCTCCCTGCTCCTTCACGTAGGCGAGCTTCCATTGGGTGCGGGACAGCTCCGCCCGCTGCAGCTGCGCGCCGGTCAGTTGCACCCCGAGCAGCCGGGCGTCCGTCGCCCGGGCCCCGCGGCAATCGGCGCCTGAGAGGTCGCTCCCGCTCAAGTCGGCGCCGACCAGCAGCGCACCCGCCAAGGTCGCCCCCTGCAGCCCCGCGGAGCAGAGATCGGCGCGCCGCAGGTCGGCACCGGACAAGTCCAGCCCTGCAAAGTCGGCGTAGGTGAGCACGGCCCCCGCCAGCTCCGCCCCGCGAAGCGAGTCTCCCGGCCAGTCCAGCAGCACGGCTCCGCTCACTCGATGCCGCACCTGCATCGCGACCCCGCCTGTCATGGGAAGCCCCCAACATACGCGGCAACCGATCCGCCGGGAACCATCCTCGGACGCCTGGACTTATCCCCTCGGCCCGGGCGGCTTCGCCCGGCAACAGGCAATGAGAGCGGGGCATGGGCGAGCGAGAGCGTTTCACCGGCGCGGATGCCGTGCACCGGGGCCACCTCCTGGTGGTTCGCGGGGGAAAGGCCGGAGCGACGCGGCAGGCCGCCCGGCAGTTCCCCGCGCGCGGGAACTGCCGGGACGAACGCCGCTTCGAGGAGGCG